>JANYJJ010000115.1 GCA_025358485.1 Burkholderiales bacterium
TTTCACTACATTTTCTCAACCATATCCAAAAACTTCACCATAGTCCCAGCGCTGGTCGGCGAATGAGTTGGGTTCAGGCGACAAATTTCAACTCTAGATAAATGTATTTTTACTACTAAATCGACCCGCCGCGGCGGAGCCGACATCGCTGCCGCCATCCGCGCATCAGAGCCCTTCCACCACATCGGCCCGCTTTTGCAAGTATTCGGCTTCGGTGATCAAGCCGCTTTTGCGCAAACGCTCCAGCGTGCGCAAACGCATTTCTTGTTCTTCAAAGTAAGCGGCGTCACGCGGGCGGGCTTTTTCGGCTGCGGTTTGGGGTGTGCCGCGAACCACGGCTGCGGGTGCCGTTGTCATTGCTGCGGCGGCAGGTGCGCGCGCCGCACCTGCAGCGGTTGCGGCTGATCCTCCAGCGACGGGGTTGGTCGCAGCAGCCGCGGGTGCCATCAACGACTGCATGCTTTGGGTGGCAGCACCTTTGACAGGGGCAGTCGCTGCCGCAGACGTGGCGGCCACCACCTCCAGGCCCACCAAACCCGCCAAACTGCCCAAGGCTTTGGAAAACCAAGACCCTTGCGAAGCGGGAGGGGCAGCGTTCGTCACTGTCGAAATCGACGCTGGCATGGCTGCGACCGGCACGGCCAACACTTGGGACAAACCAAATTGGTTGCTGCTGTTCAAACCGGTCAACACGCCGCCGCGACTCAACTGCACCGCTTGCTGACGCGCATCGGGGGTGACCAAATCGACCACCGCTGTGGCCGGTGCTCGGTCACCCACGTAACCCATGGCAAAGAGCGGTCTGCCCGCTTCGGGTTGCGCCACACCCAGCACCAAGCGCTCTATGGCGTTGCTAGAAGGTTTGCCGAACAGGCTGACTTCGGTTTCCACCGACAGCTTGGCCAAAGTGACCATGGCAGTGAGGGAAGAACGGGCCAGCGTTTGGGCGTCTAAAAATGTACCGGGCACGATGAACGACACCGTGCGGCCGCGCACGCGGACGTCAGTCGCGAAAAACACCGAGGCCTTCGTGGTGGCTTCAATGTCGGCCGCTGACGCAGGGGAAGCTTCTTGCAAAGCATCCGACAACATGCGCTCCATCAGTTCGGGGCGCGGTGTGAGCACAATGACTTTTTCCCAGGCGTGCGCCGGGTCGATGGTGGCGCGACGGCCCGGCAAGCTGACGGTGTTGCCCGAACCCGGAACCCGGTCGGTGTCAACATAAATGTCGATGTTGAATGCGTAAAAACCGCGCCGTGCAAACACTGACAAGTCTTCGCTGCCCATTCCCGGCCCGCGTGCGGTGCTGGGGTGGCGAACGATGTTGCGCATGGTGGCTTCAAAGCGCAGGTTGGGGCCGTCGGCAAACACACGCAGGGTGCGCAAGTCGAGGTCGCCTGCCGCGAAGGCACTGTCACGCGGATAGGCCAACGAGCCGTCGCCAACGTCGTCGCCTTCGGGGTCGTTGATGCTCAACAAGGGCGCGGCTTGCGCCTGAGCGCTAAGTGGTTGCAACAAGATCAACGGCAACAGAAAAGAAGCAGACAGAGCAGCGAAAAGTGGGCGAGTTTTCATGGGCAGTCTCTGCGCTGTGCAAACGTATTGAGGAAGGGCCGAGGGTAAAGCAAAAGGGCCCCGCCCTGACTCAGGGAAGGGCCCTTTGCAGCAGTCAGTCAGACCACCGCACGGTCACGTCGATCTCAGAAAATAGCCTTGACGAAAGCTTTCATGCGGTACTGGTTGATATCGGTCTGGGTGCCGGTTTCACCCGGATCTCCGTCGCCCTTGATCTGCTGCATCAGCACGCCCGTTTCAAACCCGGCCAGGTTGTAGGAAAGGCGAGCGCTCAAGATGTTCTTCTTGTTTGCGATGCTCAAACCGGGCGTCGCAATGTCGCGTGAGTAGCGACCGAACGACAGGCTGCCAAACAGGTCTCGGAACAGTTGGTTGCCAGCGCTCACAGTGAAACCGCTGTCGGTGGTCTCGCGGTCATCGCCAGCGTTCGAGGCTTGACCCGAATTGCTGTCTTTGACCTTTTTGTACTTCAAGCCAAGGTCAACCCCACCGGCCGCCGGAAGAACGTAATTGGCCTTGAACGCGAAGATACTGGTCTTGCGGTCGTTGTTGGCCGCAAAGTAGTTCGACAGCGGACCGGTGGCCGAATAGTTTTGCCAGTTGTAGTTGTACCCAATGCGGGTGTACTCCAAAGACATGGGCAGCTTGGCGATCTCGTAGTTCACCAAGAAGGTGTGACCCTTCCAGCCTTGTACCGATTCGTTCGGCGACTCATCAAAGTCCATGAAGTCGTTGTCGACCAAGCCGTTGGCACCTGCGGCCAAACCGCTGCTGGAGCGGCACACACCGCCACCATTCACGGCGCACTTCGGCGACGACGGTGCCTGTGTGTAGTCTTTCGCAGCACCGCCCAGCCACAGCGAGTTACCCCAGTTGTACCAAGCGGCTTCAGAGCCTTCGGTCAACAGCACGTCGGTTTCACGGCGAGCTGCCGTGTTGCTGTAGTAGCCAGCGCCGATGTTGAAGTACTGATAGTTCAGTGACAGGCCTGGAATGGGCAGCGAGCTCAGTGCCACGTCTAACTTGATGGCGCGGTCATTGATGCTGGACTTGGGGCTGTTGATCCAAGGCTGGTCAAACAACGGCGCGTCGTATTTGGAAGCGTAGTACGCGCCCTTCAAATCCAAACCGTCGAACGCACTGCCTTCGGCCTTCAACATCAGCACATTGGTTTTTGCAAAAGTCTCAATGTCTTGGCCGTTGAAAGGCGTCGTGTCTTTCTTCAGCTGACGGTCGTTGAACCATTGGTAGCTGCCGGTCACCTTGGCCGGACCCGCCTGCACTTTCAGTTGAGCAATGTAGACCGCTTCGTTGAACTGAGAGTCGTCGGAGTTACAGCACGAAGACCCTTGTCCGTAGTTGGACTGCAGGTAGTTGGGCAAAGACAGACGACCGAACTCCCAGCTTCCGCCGGCCACAGGCAATTTGCCCTTGAAGTAGAAACCGTTGTAGTTGTCTCTGTCGATGTAGCGCACTTGGCCCACGGTGAACGGGTCAAACATGCCCCAATCGCTGGAGCCGATCAGCGCTTGGTCGAGCCAGGCATATCCCGGCGTCAACAGCACATAGGCACCGCGCAGCTTCACAAACTTTGACTGCTGCGTTTTGATGTCACCAGGCGTGGCACCGCTGAAGCCTTCGTTGTTGGCAAAGCCGAAATTGGTCCAGTAAGCGGCTGGGCTGCGGCTTTGCAAACGCACGCCCGCTTCAACTTGCTTGGAAATGTTGGCCTTCATGCGCAGCTCAAATTCTGTCCACTGACCACTGTCGCTGCCGCTGGTGGTGTCGCCACTGCTTTGACTCACCTTGCGCTGGTTGCCGTCTAAAAACTTCATGTAGATGTTGGAGCCGCTGAAGTCGATGCCAGCCGCAAAGGCCGGAGCCGCAATGGCCAAGCCGATGGCCGCAGCCAAGGGTTTCAGAGATAGTTTCTTCATGGTTTGATTCCTCTGGTGGTCGTGTTGAATTGAGTTCGATTTACTTCTTGATCATCTTCAGTGTGGCCATCTTGACGGACTTGCCGTCAGGCCCGCAGGTGTAGGCCAGCATGTCGGCTTGCTTGGCATCTGGGCCTTCAAGCACATCGATGACATGCGGATCGCAGTCGCCGTCGTTGCCGCCACCGAAGCGGTGCTGGCCCTCGTATTCATTGACTTTGCGAGTCAAGAAATCGCCGGCTGCCGGGAAGCCTTCGTTGGACTGAACCACCACTTGGTAGCTCCAGCCGTCGACATTGCCGTCGCCTCCCAGTTCTTCCAAGGGCACTGAGCCCGTGATGACCCGACCGCGACCGCGCGTGAGGTTGGGCACGACGATGTCTTTTGCCAAGGCACCGGCCTTTGCTTCCGCTTCGCCCAAAACACGCGACTTCTTCTGCGGCGACAAGATCACCAACTTGTTCCACTCGTGACCGGCAGCAAACTGCACGTTCAATCCGGGTGGCGTGGCGGTGTTGCCACCTGGGCCGGTTTTGATGAACACAAAAATCATTTGCACCGCAAAGCCGCCGCCCATGCCCCACGGGTCTTCCAGGCCCGCCGCCATCTCGGCTGAGAAGTCAACGCTGTTGCCGCTTTTGGTGGCGGTGAATTTGGTCAGGTCAAACGAGCCTGCCTTGTAAACGCCGTCGGTTGGGTAGATATAGGTGCCTGGGCCTTTGTCGTCGCCGCGCGGGTCGGTGAATTCAACCGCATGTGCCGCAGCGCAGCCCAAGCCGAAAGCCGCCGCAACTGCCCAACTCGCAGCGTTAGAGCGAAGTGAAGTTTTCATGATGGAACTCCTTAGGATAAGAATGAGAGGAAACAAAAACGGTGAAGGAAATTACTTGACGCTGCCAGCGGTCAGACCGCCCACCAAATACTTTTGCAAGTACAAAAACAGCACCACCACAGGCACCGACACAATCACGGAACCGGCAGCAAAAAAGCCCCACTGCGACGAAAAACCGCCTACAAAAAACCGCAAACCCACCGGCGCGGTGTACTTGAGCTCGGACTCCAAAAACACCGACGCCAAGATGAATTCATTCCACGCCGTCATGAAAGAAAACAGCGCGGTGATGGCGATGGC
>JANYJJ010000143.1 GCA_025358485.1 Burkholderiales bacterium
GCTGGACTTCGCGCTCGGCTTGCCGCAAGGCCTGGACACCGTGATCGGCCACAACGGCAGTCAGATGTCGGGTGGTCAACGACAGCGCATGGCCATTGCCCGCGCCATTTTCAAAAACGCGCCGATTTTGATTTTGGACGAGGCCACCTCGGCACTTGACGCCGAAAGCGAGCGCTTGGTGCAAGACGCTTTGGAGCGCTTGATGCAAGGCCGAACCAGCTTGGTGATTGCGCACCGACTGTCCACCATAGAGCGCGCCGACCGCATCGTCGCCATGGACGCAGGCCGCGTGGTCGAGCAAGGCACACACGCCGAGCTGCTCGCGCGTGGCGGCCTGTACGCTCGGCTGCACGCCATGCAATTCAGAAACTAAGCAAAGACCAAGGAGCACTTCATGAACACCAGCGTGACCGCGCCGATCAGCCGCTACCCCGTGCCCAACTTGGCAGATGTGCCCGCCGACATCCGCGAAAAAATCATCGCGGTGCAAGAAAAAACCGGCTTTGTGCCGAATGTGTTCTTGGCTCTGGCCCACCGCCCCGAAGAGTGGCGCGCCTTCGTGGCTTACCTTGATGCGGTGATGAACCGCGAAACTCCACCCAACGCACCCGGCCGTCTGACCAAGGGCGAGAAAGAGATGATCGTGGTGACCACCAGTGCCGCCAACGGCTGCCTGTACTGCGTGGTGTCACACGGTGCGATTTTGCGCATCTACGAGAAAAAACCTCTGCTCGCCGACCAGTTGGCCGTGAACTACCGCAAGGCCGACATCACGCCGCGTCAGACCGCCATGCTGGCATTTGCGATGAAGGTTTGCGTTGATTCAGCGTCGCTGACCGAGACCGATTTCGCTGCCCTGCGCGAGCACGGTTTCACCGACGAAGACGCCTGGGACATTGGTGCCATCACAGCTGTGTTTGGTTTGTCCAACCGCATGGCCAACCTCACCAGCATGCGGCCCAACGATGAGTTTTATTTGATGGGGCGTGTGCCCAAACCCGTAAGGCCAGTGGCTGCAACATGAGCTACACCGTCGTCATTCCGGTGCTGAACCAACTGCATTACACGCAGCAGTGCGTCAGCAGTTTGCTCAGCGTGGGTGTGCACGCTGGCAGCCTGCTCATCGTCAACAACGGCAGCACCGACGACACCGCCGCGTGGCTGGCCAACCGCCCCGATTTGCGCAGCGTGAACAACCCCGTAAACCTAGGCTGCGGTGGCGCGTGGACACAAGGCGCACTGCTGGCCAACACCGATTGGGTGGTGCTGTTGAACAACGACATCATCTGCACCCACAACTTCATCCAAGCTCAAATTGACGCCGCAGAAACGCAAGGCTTGAAAGTCGTCAGCCCCAGCATGGTGGAGTTTGAGTTGGACTACGACCTCGCTGCCTTCACGTCCGACTTCTTGGCCAAGATGAGCGGCGTCACACGCTTGGGTTGGTTTCACGGCGTGTGTTTCAGCGTTCACAAAACCGTGTTTCAAAAAGTCGGCTTTCTGGACACCGACCGCATGCTGTTTGGCCGCGAAGACGCCGAGTTTTTAGCCCGTTGCACAAAGGCAGGCGTGCCGGTTGGCACGGTGGGCAGCGCGCTCATGCACCACTTCGGCATGATCACGCAAACCGCGATGAAGAAAGAACAAGGCGTCAGCAAGTTCGGTGACCACCGCTACCTGTACCGCAAGATGGGTTTGGATTGGTGGGGCCGACAACGTCTGAAATTCGCACGCAAATCACGTGCACGGCAGTGGGTGCAGCAAGAGCAAACAGCCCACGGATTGACGCTGCACATGGTGCATCGCCAAGGGCAAATTGAATACCGCTGAACCTCTGTTTGCACAACGGGCACGAATGAAAACCACGCACCTTGACATCGGCTGTGGCCCCGTGCCGCGCAACCCTTACGGCCGCGACGAAGTTCATGCGGTGGACATCTATTTGCCGCCTGGCGTGGAGCCATCTCGGTTTCGCGTGGCCAATCTCAGCTTGCAGCCCCTGCCGCATGCCGATGCCAGCTTTGATTCGGTGTCGGCATTCGATTTCTTAGAGCACATTCCGCGCGTGCTCAGTAATCCACAAGGGCTTGGAACGCGCTTCCCGTTTGTCGAGTTGATGAACGAAATTCACCGCGTGCTGAAACCCGGCGGTAAGCTTTATGCCTTGACACCGGCCTATCCCAACGCGTCGGTGTTCACCGACCCCACGCACGTCAACTTCATCACCTTGGGCACGTGGCGCTACTTTTGCGAAGATGCCTCATCGTCACCAGCGCCGCAAGCGCCGCCGATGGCGCAGATGTACGGCTACACCGGTGCATTCAAAATGCTGCGCAACGAATGGGGCATGGTGCCCGAGGCCTTCAACGCAGCTTCGACCATGAATTGGAAACGCCAACTGCGGCGCTGGAATTTGCAGCGGCGCGGCAAACTGTCGCACTTGCTGTGGGAGTTTGAATGCGTCAAGCGGCTGACTTGACAAACGGGTTGCACCGATGAGCCTGAAAGAATCCTGGCGCACTTGGCGCCGGCAGTTCAAGACGCGCTTGCCCTACGTGCGCAAGCGTGAGCATCGCGTGCTGCAAAAAAAGTATGCCGACTTGATTGACGCAGTCGACGGTTTGGCCACGCTGGCTTCACAGGCGCGAGTCAACGCGGTGCACGCTCTGAATCCGGGCCTGTCCGGCGAGGTTTGTTTTTTCGTCAGCTTTGCCGCGCAGTCCGATTTGAAGCCGCACGTTGTGGCACACATCACCAAATTGCTGGACGCTGGTTTTGCAGTGGTGCTCACCGTGAACACCGATCTGCCTGCGGACGCCATGCGCGTACCGACCCACTTGGCGCAGCGTTTGAGCGGCGTGCTGGTTCGCGAGAACACCGGCTTCGACTTTGGTGCTTGGGCGCACACGTTTGCGCTGTGCCAGGCTGCCGGCTGCGACACCTCCATTTGGACGCGCCTGCTGCTGGTCAACGACAGCATCGTGCCTTCGTCCAACGCAGACCACTTTGCGCAAGTGCTCAAACGCCTGCGAGCCTCCAAAGCCGACTTGGTGGGCCTGACGGAGAGCCTGATGCCACAGCGTCACGTGCAGAGTTATTTTTTGGCGTTGAGCGGCGCTGCGCTGCGCCAACCCTTCGTTCAAAGCAGTCTGCAACGCATGCTGAACTTTCCGACCAAAACGCAGGTGATCGATGTTTACGAAACGCGCTGGCCGGGGTGGTTGCAGGCCCAAGGCTTGCGTATTGAAGCGTTGTTTCCGTCCTTGTCCACCGACCCATTGAGTTCAGACGACACCTCATTGCGCTGGGCAGAATTGCTGCAACTGGGCTTCCCTTACCTGAAGACGCGGGTGTTGGATCGGCTGTCAGGCGCAGAGCGCGAACAACTTGGTTTTTGAACGCGTGTTCTGAAAGCACGTTATGAACGCGAGATCAGAACATTCGATCATCGCTTGCGCGCCAAAGCCAAGTGATCGGTGTGGGTCGAGGTGCGCAGCAAAACCTGCATGCCCGCATGCTCAAACATTTGATCGATGAGCGGCGCATCAAACACATGGTGGTGCAAGCACCGGTTTTCAAAATTCAACAGTGAGCGTTGGCGGAACGCCTCCAAGTCGCCCGAGGCTTCGTCCATAGACCGGTCATGACGTTCCAAAATTTCGGGCAGATGGGTGAGGTCGTGCTCATCGGTGCCGTTGGCCAAGTCTTCCAACAGATGCTCGAACTGCGTGATCTCGCGGCGGTGGTCAAAGTTACTTTCTTTGCGCGGCAACACCAGCAAAATATGACCGCCTGGTTTGACCACGCGATGCCACTCGGCCAGTGCTTTCAGCGGGTTGGCCAAGTGCTCCAGGTTGTTGCACGAGATTAAAAAATCGTAGCTTGCGTCAGCAATGGCTTGCAGGTTGGAACCTTCAGCAATGAATTGCTGGCCGCGCCTGCCCTTCAGGTACTCAAAGTTCTGACCCTGCGCCAACGACCCTTCCCAAACCGTTTGCGCGCTGAAGTTGACGCCGTCCAAGGCGCGCATGACCTTGTAGATGGGCAGGTCACGGCGAAAAATTTTGCTGGGGCCGCCGATCTCTAGGCCGCACTTGTCGTTGAACGCAGCTTGATATTTTTGATACTCCGGCAAGGGCGACCGAAAGGCGCGTTTGATGCGCTTCAACAAACGGCTGATGGCGGTGTCAGTCATGATTTTCGTCTCCACAACATCAAGCAAACCGACCCAGCTTGAGTCGCAGCACCCGGTCGCAGCGCAGCGCCAACGACTCGTCATGCGTGACCAGCACGAAGGCCATGTGGCGTTCGCGGGCCAGGCTCAACATCAACTCGAACACGCCGTCGGCGGTTTCGCGGTCGAGGTTGCCGGTGGGCTCGTCGGCCAGCACGCAGGCGGGTCGGCCTGCGATGGATCTGGCGATGGCCACGCGTTGGCGTTCGCCGCCTGACAGCTGCGACGGGCGGTGCAGCAAGCGCTCGGCCAGACCAACTTGGGTCAGCACGGCGGCTGCTTGCTCGCGCGCTTGTGTCTGCGGCATGCGGCGTATGCGCAGGGGCATGGCGACGTTGTCGAGGGCGGTGAACTCGGGCAACAAATGATGGAACTGGTAGATGAAGCCGAGGTGCTGATTGCGCCAGTCACCTTGGGCTTGAGCGTCCATGCTTTGGAAGTTTTTGCCCGCCAGTTCAACCTGCCCTTCTGACGGGGCTTCCAGACCGCCCAGCAAATGCAGCAGGGTGCTTTTGCCTGAGCCTGAGGCACCGACGATGGCGACGGTTTCACCGGCTTGGATTTGCAGCTGGATGCCTTGCAGGACGTGAACGTCCAGGGGGCCTTCGGTGTAGCGTTTGTGGAGGGCTGTGGCGCGGATGACGGTGGTGGCGCTTGCGGAGTTTGGCTGGTGTTTTAAGTTTTCACCCCCTCCCCTGCCCTCCCCCTTCAAGGGGGAGGGAGTCATGGCTCCTTCCCCCTTGGAGGGGGAAGGCTGGGATGGGGGTGCGGTCATGGCACCGCGCTCAGCTTGCTGAACACGCTCATTCATAGCGCAGCGCCTCGGCCGGTTGCACGCGGCTGGCGCGCCAGCTGGGGTAGAGGGTCGCAACGAAGGCGAGGATCAAACTGATGATGACGATGGGCACGATGTCACTGATCTGCGGGTCACTGGGCATGCGACTGATGAGGTAGATGCTGCCGGGCAAAAAGCTGGTGTGCAGCATGCGTTCGATGAAGGGCACGATGACGTCCACGTTGAAGGCCACCAGCAAACCCAAGGCCACACCGGCCAGCGTGCCGATCACGCCCGACGCCGCGCCTTGCACCATGAAAATGCCCATGATGGAACGCGGGCTGGCACCCAGCGTGCGCAGAATGGCGATGTCACTTTGCTTGTCGGTCACCGTCATCACCAGGGTGCTGACGAGGTTGAATGCGGCCACCGCCACGATGAGGGTCAGGATGATGAACATCAGGCGCTTCTCGATTTGCACCGCGTCAAACCAATTGCGGTTGGTGCGCGTCCAGTCGCTGACGCGAAGTTGCGGGCCCAAGGCCACGCTGAGTTGGTTGCCCACTTCACGCGCTTGCTGCACGTCACGCAGTTTGAGTTGAACGCCTGTGGGGCCTTCTACGCGGAACAGTTTGGCCGCGTCATCGACGTGCATCAGCGCCAAGCCGCTGTCGTATTCGTAGTGGCCTGCGTTGAAGGTGCCGACCACGGTGAGCTGCTTCAAGCGCGGCACCACACCGGCCGGAGTGACCTGCCCGCCGGGCGCCACCAGGGTGATCTTGTCGCCTTCTTTCACACCCAAAGTGCGCGCCAATTCCATGCCCAACACCACGCCCCAACCGCCGGGCGTGAGCTTGCTGAGCGTGCTGTCTTTGAGTTGTGCGGCCAGGTCGGTGACGGTGGCTTCGTCGTTCGGTGAGATGCCGCGCACGATGGCGCCGCGCATGTCGTCTCCGCGCGCAATCAAGGCTTGGGCGGCGACGAAAGGGGCTGCGCCCACAATTTGCGAGCCGATGCCGGGCACGGCGCGGGCTCGGTCGGCAGTGGCGCGCCAATCGGCCAGGCCGTTGCTTTGCGCATCAAACACTTCGATGTGTGCGATGACCGACAACATGCGGTCGCGCACTTCTTTTTGAAAGCCGTTCATCACCGACAGCACGATGATGAGTGCGGCCACGCCCAGCGCGATGCCGAACATCGACACGCCCGAGATGAAGGAGATGAAGCCGTTGCGACGGCCTGCTCGGCCAGCGCGTGTGTAGCGCCAACCTACTTGCAATTCGTAGGGCCAGTTCAAGGTTTGTTATCCGTGTGGTTGACTTCGCGAGGCTTCGATACCTCAGCCCGAACGGTGCAGGGGTCAGCCCGAACGGGGTGGGGGCCAACGCGTGTGTAGCGCCAACCTACTTGCAATTCGAAAGGCCAGTTCAAGGTGTGGGTTCCAGTTTTGTGTTGCGCGCTGGGCTTCGATACCTCAGCCCGAACAGAGGGATTGGATGGGGCGCATGGCTTCGACACCTCAGCCCGAACGGAGTTTTTGTGAGTTAAGCAAGAAATTCAAAGTTCATCATCACTCACCGACCAAGCCGTTGCGGATGGCGTAAACCGTCATCTCGGAATTGTTGGTCAAGCCCAGTTTCTCCAACACACGAGCGCGGTAAACGCTCACGGTTTTGGGGCTGAGGGTGAGTTCTTCGGCGATATCGGACAGTCGCTTTCCCGAGGCGATCATCACCAAGGTTTGCAGCTCGCGGTCGCTGAGTTTTTCATGGCCCAGGCCGTTGGTGGGCGTGGTCAAGCTCTCCACCAGCATTTGTGCAATTTCAGGCGTGACGTACTTGCGTCCTTGCGCCACGGTGCGCACTGCCGCGACGATCAAGGCCGGGTCGCCGCCTTTGTTCACGTAGCCGAAGGCACCGGCGCGCAAGGCGCGGATGGCGTACTGGTCTTCGGGGTACATGGACACCACCAGCACGCGCATGGCGGTGCCTTCGTCTTTCAGCACGCTCAACACGTCCAAGCCGCTGCGGCCAGGCAGGTTGATGTCGAGCACCAGCACGTCGGCGGTGTGGCTGCGCATGAGGGTGCGCAACTCGCCGTAGTCACCGGCCTCGCCCACCACTTCAATGTCCACCGCATCAGACAAGGTGTCGCGTATGCCGCGCCGTATCAAGGCGTGGTCGTCGCAGAGCATGACTTTGATCACAGTGAGCCCCAGCCCGTCGGGTCAGCGCTGAGGTCAGCATCACTTTCAGCCAACCGATCAACGTTGCGATCCATGCCGTGCGGCCTTCCGCCGTCCAAAGAGTCAAAGCTGGAATGCGCCGCTTTGCTGCCGTGATAGCCGCCCAAGTAAGCGCCGGGGGTGGTTTCCAAAAAGTCTCCTTCGGGTATGGGGATGGACAGTATCAAGGTGGTGCCAGCCGCGCCGCTGCTCAAGTCCACCCAGCCGCCCACGGTGCTGGCGCGTTCGTGCAAGCCGCGTATGCCGAACGACCGGGCTTTGGCCAAGTCGGTGGCGCTGAGGCCGCGGCCGTTGTCGCTGATCTCCAACGACAACACGCCACCGGCCATCGATAAATCCAACGCCACTTTGCTGGCCTGCGCATGCTTGGTGATGTTGGTCAGCGCTTCTTGCGCCGCGCGGTAAGCCACCAAAGGCACACCGGGTGGCAAGCTGCCCAGCTGCTGCGGCGCTCGAAGCTGGCAGCTCACGCCGGTGCGGCGCTCAAAGCGTGCGGTCATCCACTGCAAGGCCGCCAACAAGCCTTGCTCCAAGATCGCAGGGCGAAGGTTGTGCATGATGCGTTGGCTGGCTTCTATGGCCAGTGTCAACGTCTCGGAGGCTGAACTCAAGCGCGCCAACAGCGCAGGCGATTGGCTGTGGCGTTCAAGCCAAGCGATGTCAAATTTCAACGCGGTGAGGGAGCCACCCACGTCGTCGTGAATCTCACGCGAAATGGCCGCGCGTTCCAACTCGATGCTGGTTTGCAAGTGCTGCGCCAGCTCGCGCAGTTGTTGTTTTGATGCGCCCAATTCCAAGTCGGCCTGCACCCGGGCCAAGCGCGTGCGCTGCGCTGCCACCGCGTGCAGCAGCGCGGGCACCAAGCGCGTGAGGTTGTTTTTCAGCAAATAGTCGCTCGCGCCATTGCGCATGGCCTCAACCGCTGTGTCTTCGCCTATCTCGCCCGAAACCAAGATGAAAGGAATGTCGCGCCCGCTGGCCGTCAACAAATCCAGCGCCACCAGGCCTGAAAAACCGGGCAGGTTGTAGTCGGACACGATCACGTCCCACGACTGCTCAATGGCGCGCAGAAAGTCGGCCTCGGTGTCGACACGGCGCGCGGCGACTTGCAGTCCACCACGGCGCAACTGAGCCAGCATCAACTCGTGGTCAAGCTCGGCGTCTTCAAGGTGCAGCAAGGCTATCGGGGTCATGGGCGGCAGGGCGGGGTTGGCCTGGCTTGGGGCTAAAAAGTTTGACCTTGAAGTATGCCCCTCGGCCTGCGCAGTGCAGCGCAGTGCAGTGCGGTCAAGCCGAAGCCGAAGCCGTGGCTCGGCACCTCGGCAGCGAAATGTAGGCCTGAGGACTGTAGGCCTGAGTAATGTAGGCCTGAGTAATGTAGGCCTGAGTAATGCAGGCCTGCGTAATGTAGGCCTGTGTGATGCCAGTTATCGCTCAAGCCCAGCCTCAGACCTGCCGAAGACGCCCCATGGTTCTCACTTGCACCGCAGCCTTCGTTGATCTCGCTCGCCGTCCAGCGCCGTGCGCTTGCCCCCAATTCGCCGTTTGAAGTACCCGATGACCACTGCACAAGCATCAGCGCAAATCGAAGTGAACCAACTGCCGGTTTGGACGCTTGCGGCCCTGCAAGACGACTTGCTCACGGCCACGCACGACCTCGACCGGCTGCAAGGCTTGCTGACACACGCCTGCGAAACGCTGATTGAGCGCTTCTCGGGCGCGTCCGACAACATCAACCTGCTGCTGAACGCCGAACAACCTGAAGCCGCGCGATGCGACCGCCTGTACGGCGCGATAGACCAATTGGGCGGTGCCATGACGGCGCTGCAGTTCCAAGACATGGCCTCGCAGTTGATACACCACACCCACACGCGCCTGCGCAGTTGCGCCGACCAATTGGCGGTGCGCGCCTTTGGTGCCGATGAAGGCGATGAAGCCCTGATCACCGCGGCCCCCATGCGACCCAACCCCGTCACGCAGTGCGAGATGGACGCGGGTTCTGTAGAACTTTTCTAGCTCAGTTCGAGCTTTCATCAATTTTCGTTTCAGTTATTTTCTAGACACCTTCTGGACACCGCCATGCACTCCATCCTTGCAGTAGATGATTCCGCTTCCATGCGCCAAATGGTCAGCTTCACGCTCAAAAGCGCGGGCTACACCGTGGTCGAAGCGGTGGACGGACAAGACGCGTTGGAAAAATCGGTGTCGCGCGATTTCGACCTGGTGCTGACTGACCAAAACATGCCCCGCATGGACGGCATCAGCCTGACGCGCAAGCTGCGCGAGAACCCCAATTTCAAGAGCACGCCCATCCTCATCTTGACCACTGAGTCAAGCGACGAGATGAAGCAGTCAGGCCGCAGCGCCGGTGCCACAGGTTGGATGGTGAAACCTTTTGATCCGGCCAAGCTGCTCGAAGTGATTAAAAAAGTGACGCGCTGAACTGCGCGTCAATCGAAATCAATTTGAGCAAAGCCTGAACCACATGAGCAACGTGCACACAGACAACAACGCTGCCAGCGCTACGGCTGGCATCGACCTGAGCCAGTTCTATCAAGTCTTCTTTGAAGAAGCCACCGAAAACCTGGACCGCATGGAGCAACAGCTCCTGAACATCGACATCACCTCGGCCAGCGACGAAGACCTGAACTCCATCTTCCGCTGCGCGCACTCGGTCAAAGGCGGCGCGGCCACCTTCGGCTTCAGCGACGTGGCCGAACTCACCCATCAAATGGAAACGCTGCTCGACAAGCTGCGCCGCCACGAGCTAGACGCCACGGTGGCCATGGTGGACGTGTTGCTGCAAGCCGGAGATGCGCTGCGTTCGCAGTTGGCCAGACACCAAGGCTCAGGCGGCGACGTGGTGGACACAATCAGCTTGCTGGCGTCAATTCGCGGGATGCAAAACGCGAACGCAGGCGCAGCCCCAAAACCAGCCACAAGCGCTGCCCCAGCGATCACTGTGCAAGCCCCCATCGTCGCCAGCATCAAGCTGGAATCGAGTAAGCCCGCGCTGCGCATGTTGGAACTGCGCGTCGGCCCGCTGAATGACATCAAAGACGCCGACAACTTGGTCGATTTGTTCGGTGAAATTGTCGATCTCGGCAGCATCGAAGCCCTTGATGCAGGCCAGGCCAGCGACGGCATGCGCCGCTTCAAGGTCGTCACCACCAGCACCGACACCGAGCTGATGGACTTGTTCACCTTTCACGTCGCCCGCGAGCAAGTCCGACTGCTGGAGATGAGCGACGGATTTGGCTTTCACGAAGGCGCGCCCGGTGCGCCTTCGGCCAGCGAACCGGAGCCGACCTACGGATTTTTCGACGACTCGCCAGGCGCGCCGAGCAAAGCGGCAGAGGCTGCGAGCGTGGCGAGCGTGGAAAATGCGGCAACCAATCTAGACGCGCCGACTGCCGCAGCCAAGCCCACCGCTGTAGCCACGCAAGCCGCTTCAGCAGCAAAAGCCGCCGTGCCCATCGAGTCGGCCACGCTGCGCGTGTCCATCGAAAAAGTTGATCAACTCATCAATTTGGT
This sequence comes from Burkholderiales bacterium, assembly GCA_025358485.1. GTDB lineage: Bacteria > Pseudomonadota > Gammaproteobacteria > Burkholderiales > Burkholderiaceae_C > JANYJJ01. The sequence goes on from JANYJJ010000143.1 coordinate 10,789, forward strand.
CGGCGAGCTCGTGATCACGCAGGCCATGTTGGCGCAGAACAGTCAAAAACTCGACCCCGCGCTTTACCAACAACTGGCCTCCGGCATGGCCGACCTGGAACGCAACACGCGCGACTTGCAAGAGTCGGTGATGTCGATACGCATGATTCCCATGTCCATGGTGTTCAGCCGCTTCCCGCGCATGCTGCGCGACCTGGCAGCCAAGCTGGGCAAGCAAGTGAACTTCGTGACGGTGGGCGACGCCACCGAGCTGGACAAAGGCTTGGTCGAGAAGATCACCGATCCGCTGACGCACTTGGTGCGCAACAGTTGCGACCACGGCATCGAGACGCCGGCAGAACGCTTGGCCAAAGGCAAATCCGAGACCGGCACCTTGACCTTGAGCGCATCGCACCAAGGCGGCACCATCGTCATTGAGGTGCGTGACGACGGCAAAGGGCTGTCGCGCAGCAAATTGATCGCTAAAGCGCGCGAGCGCGGCATCGACGCGCCCGACTCCATGAGCGACGCCGACGTGTGGGGCCTGATATTTGCACCTGGCTTTTCCACCGCCGATGTCGTCACCGACGTGTCGGGCCGCGGCGTGGGCATGGACGTGGTGAAGAAGAACATCACCGCCCTGGGCGGCACCGTAGAAATTGATTCCGCCGAAGGCTACGGCATGAGCGTGAAGGTGCGTTTGCCACTCACGCTGGCCATCATGGACGGCATGAGCGTGGCGGTGGGCGACGAGTGCTACATCTTGCCGCTGGCCTCGGTGGTGGAGTCTTTCCAGGTGCAACCCGGCCTCATCAAAACCGTGGGCGGCAGCGGCCGCGTGGTGGAAGTGCGCTCTGAGTTCATGCCGGTGATAGACCTGGAAGAAGTCTTCAACGTGCCCAAGTCTGACGCGCCGTCGGCAACCCGAATCATGGTGGTGGTCGAAGCCGACACAGGCCAAATCGCGCTGCTGGTGGACGAACTTTTAGGCCAACAGCAAGTGGTGGTGAAGAACCTGGAAGCCAACTACCGCCGCGTGCCCGACGTGTCGGGCGCCACCATCATGGGCGACGGCCGCGTGGCCCTCATCTTGGACGTGAGCAGCTTGGTTCGCCACTCCAGACATTGACGATGTGAGAAATCCATACGTCGAAAAGAACCGTTCGGGCTGAGGTATCGAAGTCCCACACGAACCACAAAAACCTCCCCTGACTTCAATCAACCCTCAGAAAGACCTCGACCATGAACACCAACGACGCCAAACAGATTGCTCAGCAAGCGGCCGCTCACGACAGCACCCACGACGCCATCAACAACGCCGCACGATCTGGGAAGGACTCAGCTGGCAAAGCGGCAGGCAACACGCCCGGTGCCAGCACGCCAGTTCACGGTGAGTTTTTGACCTTCCGCCTGGGCGACGAAGAGTACGGCATCGACATTTTGAAGGTGCAAGAAATTCGCTCTTACGAGCAGCCCACGCGCATTGCCAATTCACCGGCCTTCATCAAAGGCGTGGTCAATTTGCGCGGCGTGATCGTGCCGATTGTTGACCTGCGCATCAAGCTGAACTGCGCCTCAGTGGAATACACCGACCTCACCGTAGTGATCGTGCTGAACGTCAAAGGACGCGTGGTGGGCACGGTGGTGGACTCGGTCTCAGACGTGTTGCATCTCACCCAAGACGCCATCAAACCGGCACCCGATTTGAGCTCGTCGGTTGACAGCAGCTTCATCACCGGCATCGGCTGCGTGAAAAGCGGCGACGAGCAGCGCATGCTGATCTTGATGGACATCGAGGCGCTGATGAGCAGTGAAGAGATGGGCTTGGTCAACAGCGCAGATTGAAGCGATCAACTTCAACAGACGACGTCGGCGAATTTACTCAAACCCAACAAAGACTCAGCGCGCTATGAAATTCAAAAACATGTCGATCAAAGCCCAATTGGCCTGCGGCTTCGGCGTGCTCAGCGTGGGCATCCTGATCACCTTGCTGGTGTCATTGAAGGCGCTGCGCGATGCCGATGTGAATTTCGAGTCGCACGTCAAAGAAATTTCGCGGCGCGAAAATCTGGCCAATGGGGTGAAGAGTGCAATTTTTCGCCACGCCATCGCTGCCAACAACTTGTTGTTGGTGACTGACCCCGCAGACCGCGAACTTGAAAAGCAAGCCGCGACCAAAGCACACGAAGACACGCAAGTCCGCTTGGCAGCGCTGAAAGAAACCCTCACAACGTCCAGTGACAAGTCAGACAACGACGACAAACTCGTCGCAGAGATTGCGCGTGTGGAGGCTGCCGTGGGGACTGTCGCCTCGTCTGTTGTCCAACTAACTTTGGAGGATAAAAAGGCCGAAGCAACCGAAAAAATGAAGCGCGAACTTCGCCCGCTCATCGTGTCCTCGCGCGCAGCCGTCGACAACTTCATCAAGTACGCCGAGGGCCTCACTGAGCGCACCCTGGTCGCAGAACGTGAAGATTATTCGCAAGCACGCGCTGTGTTGCTGGCTTGTAGCGCATTCAGTTTGCTGGCCGCCTTGTGTGCGGGCTTCCTCATCACGCGCAACCTCACGAATGCCTTGGGGGCCGAACCCGCTTCTCTTGGAGCCACCGTCCAACGCGTGGCCGAAGGTGATCTCAACCCGATAGCAGGGGCAGACCTTGCAGCGCGCGGCAGCGTGTTGGCATCGATGGGCCAGATGCAAAGCAATTTGGTGGGCTTGATAGACAAAGTTCGCGTGGCAGCCGACTCGATTTCCAACGCCAGCTCAGAAATTGCCAGCGGCAACCTCGACCTAAGCCAGCGCACCGAGCAGCAGGCCAGCGCCTTGGAAGAAACGGCTGCGTCGATGGAACAACTTGGCAGCACCGTGCGCCAAAACGCCGACAACGCTCGCCAAGCCAATCAGTTGGCCTTGGGCGCTTCAACGGTGGCCATCAAAGGCGGTGAGGTCGTTAGCCAAGTGGTGACCACGATGAAGGGCATCAATGATTCGTCCAAGAA
>JANYJJ010000163.1 GCA_025358485.1 Burkholderiales bacterium
GATGGGCCTGAAAGCCGCAGCCACCTTGGCTTTGCCGCTGGCGTGGGCTGTGGCGGCCGTGTTGTTCGCGCACACCGCATCGCGTTGTGCGCCGGTGTTGTTGATACGGTTCTTGCGCTACGGTGGTGACTTGGAGCACGCCAAAGCCAAGCCCTTGGCGCAGCAAATTTCAGTGGGAGGTTTGAGCGTTGCGGCTGCGTGGGTGCTGCTGCTGTCAGCGTGTTTGGTGGCGTGGCAACCGGCGTGGTGGAAGGCCGTGACCGTCTCGCTGCTGGCTGCGTTGATTGGCGTGTGGTGGTGCGCGCGCTGGTTTCAAAAACGCCTGGGCGGCTACACCGGTGATACCTTGGGCGCGTCGCAGCAAATCACCGAAGTGTTGATTTTGTTGGCTTGGGTGGCTGCGCTCCGTTAGGCTGCTTGATGGCTGCGCTCACCGTGTGGCGACACCCCAAACCGCGCAATGTGGCAGGTCGTTGCATCGGTCACACCGACGTGTCGGTGAACCCTCGCAAGATCAAGCGCTTGGCCCACCGCATACGCCGTGCCGCGCGCCAACAAAAGCTGCCGCGCGTCGTCTGGACTTCGCCCTTGCAGCGCAGCTTTTTGGTCGGCCGCTGCTTGGCGCGCTGGGGTTGGCAGCACCATGTTGATGCGCGCTTGAGTGAGATGAACTTTGGCGCGTGGGACGGCTTGCGTTGGAGCGAAATAGGCGTCGAGGCCGTCGACCTTTGGTGCGCTGACTTCGCTGCGCACGCCCCTGGCGGGGGCGAGTCGGTGTCGCAAGTTTTGGCCCGATGCCACTCAATTTGGGCTGAGTTTTCAGCAACCCAAAAACCGCTGAGCGTTGTCGGCCATGCGGGTTGGATCAGCGCGCTGAATTGGCTGCTGGCGAATGGTGATGCGCTGCCGTCAGCGGCGCAGTGGCCCGGGTCCGCGCCCTACAACAGCGCACACCGCTGTCCGTTCAGCCCCAAGCCGCACGAGCTAGCCTGAAAAAACGCTGAGCAAGCTGTCCAAGCCACCTTCGTTGATGGCCACCATGGCCTTCGCGCGCACCGCAGGCTTGGCGTGGTACGCCACAGACAAACCCGCCACGCCCATCATCGGCAAGTCATTCGCGCCGTCGCCCATGGCTATGCACTGGCTGGGCGCAATGCCCAAATCGGCACAGGTTGAAAGCACCATGCGACGCTTTTCGTCGCCGTCGCAAATGTCGCCCCAAGGCTGATCGACCAAGCGCCCGGTGAGCTGATCGCCTTTCGGTCCCGGCTCAACTTCCAACACGTTGGCCCGCGAAAAATCGATGCCAAGCCGCTCGCAAACGCGGTCAGAGAAAAACGTGAAACCACCCGACACCAGCAGCACCTTCAAGCCTGCCGCCTTGCAGGCCGCCACCAGTTCTGCGGCCCCCGGATTCAGCCGCAAGCGTTCGGAATAGACACGCTCCATGTCAGCCCCAGTCACACCGCGCAGCAACGCCACACGCCGACGCAAGCTGTCTTTGTAGTCGGCAATTTCGCCGCGCATGGCCGCCTCGGTGATCGCCGACACCTCGGCCTTGCGTCCCACCGCGTCCGCGATTTCGTCCACGCACTCGATGTTGATGAGAGTCGAGTCCATGTCGAACGCGATGAGCTTGAAATCGCGCAGGTTCAATGGTGGTGTGAAGCCTTGGATGTCCATATTGAATGAGATTGCGAACGTGTGTGCAGCGATTAGTTTTAGCGTCGTTGCCGACGCAGGGGAGCTGAGTTTATTTGCCCGAAGACGCTTCAAGCGCCTCAGCCAGCGACAGTGTGAACTGCGGCGCAGCGCGTCTGAGTTTGGCGTCTTCAGTGATCAGCGGCGAGCCCAAGGCGCGCGCTACCAGCAGAAATCGCGCGTCGTAAGCCTTCACACCAAAGTGCGCCGCGGCATTCAGTGCATCGCCGTCGGCAACCTGATGCAAACCAGCGCTTAAAAGACGCGCGGCTTAAGTCAGAGTCGCGCTGGCCTGGGCCGAGGGAAAGCTCATGCGACAGATCAGCGTCGCCATGACGTTGCTGAACTCGACGACGTCCGGTCTGCCCACGCGTGTCGAAGGTGCCGCAATCACCCAAAAATCTAACGTCATCGTCGGACTTTTCGATCATCGAATTCAAACGTGGCACAGCTTTCGCCGCTGTGTGTGCCGCCTGAAATCGATGGCCCGCATTGACAGCACACGGCTGCGAAAAGCGGCTCACAGGAAATTTCCAACTTTGCCTGTCACCTTTCATCGTGCCGACGGTAAAAGGCACGTGACCGCTTCTGCTGATTCTTTGCAGCCCGCCGCTTTTTTCAAGCCGCCACTGCCGCTTTGGGCGTCCCCAACGACTTCAACACGTCACGTATCAACTGCGCGCGATCCTTGGCTTCAGGTGTCACGCGCTCAATGCGCAGCTTGTCATTCCCGGCCAGCTTGATGTGCTTGTTTTTTTGCACCAACTCAATGATGCGCATGGGCTCCACCGGCGGGTTGGCTTTGAAGCTGATGATCATCAGCGTGGCCGATGCGTCGATTTTGACCACGCCGTAAGGCTTGGCCAGCACGCGAGGCGGTGCACGTCGAACAGGGTCTGGCCTTGCGGCGGCAGCTTGCCGAAGCGGTCGGTGATTTCCTCCAACAGCAGGTCAATTTGCTCAGACTTGGTGACGGTGGCCAGGCGCTTGTACAAGTTCAAACGCGTTTGCACATCGCCGCAGTAGTCGGTGGGCAGCAGGGCAGGGGCGTGCAGGTTGATCTCGGTGGTGACCGACAGCGGTGACAGCAAATCGGGCTCGCGGCCGGCCTTGAGTGAGGCCACGGCTTCGCTCAACATTTCGTTGTAAAGCTGAAAACCCACCTCCATCATGTTGCCGCTTTGGTTGTCGCCCAGCACCTCACCGGCACCGCGAATTTCCAGGTCGTGCATCGCCAAATAAAAGCCTGAGCCCAACTCTTCCATGTCTTGAATCGCCTGCAACCTTTGCCCCGCAGCTTTGGTGAGCGCCTGCACGTCGGGCACCAACAAATACGCGTAGGCCTGGTGGTGGGAACGGCCCACGCGGCCGCGCAATTGGTGCAGTTGTGCCAAGCCAAATTTGTCGGCGCGCGCCATCACGATGGTGTTGGCGCTGGGCACGTCAATGCCGGTCTCGATGATGGTGGAGCACAGCAGCACGTTGTGACGCTGGGCCACGAAGTCGCGCATCACGGTTTCGAGTTCGCGCTCGGGCATTTGGCCGTGCGCAATGGCAATGCGCGCTTCGGGCACCAGCTCGGCCAGCTTCATGCGACGGTTTTCGATGGTGTCGACTTCGTTGTGCAAAAAGTAAACCTGCCCGCCGCGTTTCAGCTCGCGAAGAATGGCTTCTCGGATGGTGCCGTTCGACTCCGCGCGCACAAAGGTTTTGATGGCCAAGCGGCGTTGCGGCGCGGTGGCAATCACGCTCAAATCACGCAGGCCTTCCAGCGCCATGCCCAAGGTGCGCGGTATGGGCGTGGCTGTGAGCGTGAGCACGTCCACTTCAGAGCGCATGGCCTTGATGGCTTCTTTGTGGCGCACGCCGAAGCGGTGTTCTTCGTCAATGACCAACAAGCCCAAGCGCTTGAATTTCACCTTGTCGCTGATGAGGGCGTGCGTGCCCACGACGATGTCCACCGTGCCGTCGGCAATGCCTTCAATGGCCAGCTTGATTTCTTTGGCCGACCGAAAACGCGACAGCTCGGCCACCTTCACCGGCCACTTGCCAAAGCGGTCGGAGATGTTTTGAAAATGCTGCTCGGCCAGCAGCGTGGTGGG
>JANYJJ010000015.1 GCA_025358485.1 Burkholderiales bacterium
CGGTTTGCGCGGCATTATTGATCGCAAAAACTGCACGTAGGCCGACGGGATTTCCATGTCGACCATGAAATAGGCGCGCGCAAAGCTGAACAGAATCAGCAGCTCGTCTTCACCGAACAGCACGGTGTCGATGCTGAGTTGTTGACCTTCGGTGTGCAGCACGGGCAAGGCAAACGGTGTTTCATGAAACCCGTTGATGACCTTGCCCACGATGTAGGCGCCCTTGTTGCGAAAGAACAAAGACGACAGCACCTGAAATTGAAAGTTGGCACGCATGCGAAAGCTGCCCAGCTCGGCTGACACGGCGGCGTGCACATCGTCAACATCACGCCCGAGGTTTTCAAATTCGCGCGTCAAACCAAAGTCTTGCACCAGTTTGAGCCAGGTGTCCCGCATGGATTCAAGCGTCGGGTAATAAGCGCGAAACGTCGGCTTGGCCGCAGGTTCGTCGTTTTCGATGTACTCGGTGCTCGCCGCAGGGCGCACGAATATAAAGTCATTGTGGAAGTAGCTGCGATGCAAAATTTTTGTGGTGACCGAATTGAAAAACGTCTCAGCCAATTCGGGTTGGTGGTGGTTGGTCAGCAAGCCGATGTAGTGCAACTTGACCTGCTGCCACACGTTGTTCGACAGCTCGGCGGCTTGGTACTCAGTTTGCAAGCGCTCGGCCGCTTCGTTCACGCGCAGGTCGTAAAACTCAATGCGCTCGCGCTGCGCGCGTTGTTGACCGTGCCAGTCAGCAGCCTCGAAACGGGCCTTGGCGTCGGCGCTGGTTTCGCGGAACAAACGGTAGTGGCGATTGAAGCCGTCTAGCATCGTCTGCGCGATGTCAAACGCGCGCGAATCGGTGAGTTTTTGCGGGAAGGTGGGCATGCTTTTCAGCCTTGCTTCTGTGCGTTGAAACGTTGTTGCAGTGCGCTCAGCGCCAAGCCGTAGGCGGCAAACAGCTCGGCGTCACTGCGCACCGTCATTTTCAAATCTTCGATCAAGCCGTTGTGCAGGCCGTAAACCCAGCCGTGCACCACCACCGTTTGGTCTCGCGCCCAGGCGTCTTGCACCACCGTGGTGTCGCACACATTGCGCGACTGCTCCAGCACATTCAGCTCGGCCATGGCGTCCAAGCGCGTACCTTCATCGGGCAGTGTGTCCAAGAATGCCGCGTGTTTGTTGCGCACATCTTGAACGTGGCGCAACCAGTTGTCGGCCAAGCCCACGCGCTTGTTGAGCATGGCCGCTTTGACGCCGCTGCAACCGTAGTGGCCGACCACGATGATGTGCTGCACCTTCAACTGTTCGATGGCAAATTCAATCACGCTGAGGCAGTTCAAGTCTGAGTGCACCACCACATTGGCGACGTTGCGGTGCACAAACATTTCACCGGGCAGCAGGCCGACAATTTCGTTGGCTGGCACGCGGCTGTCAGAGCAACCTATCCACAAATACTGCGGAGTTTGCTGTTGCAGCAAGCTGGTAAAAAACCCCGGCGTGCGCGCTTCGGTGTCGCGCGCCCACTTTCTGTTGCTTTGAAAAAGTTCGTCCAGTTCGATGGTCATGGCATGGGGATCATTTGGAAGGCGAGGGTTGGGCTGTATCGATTTTGCGATAGCTTGCGTATTGCACTCGGTCAATCACGCGGCCGTCTTTGATGGCGCTTTGCGGCAGATGCGCCTCCAACAAAAATCCTTGCTTCAAGGCCACGGCTTGCGAACCCTCGTTCCAAGAAAAAATAGGCGCGTAAATTCTCGTAAGTTCCGGCTTGGTAGCCCACGCCCAAGCCGTGACCAAGCCCAGCGCTTCGCTGGTGATGCCCAAGCGCCAGTGCGCCTCGCCTGTCCAATAGCCAACTTCAGCGTTGCAGCGCAACCAACCTACATCGGGGCGTAAACCCATGCAGCCAATCACCTCGCCGCGTCGGGTGATGCCCCATACATAGCCAGCCGACGCGGGGCGGGTTAAGGGGTCGCACCAAGCTTGCGCGTCGGCCAGCGTGTAGGGACGCGGAAAGCCTTCGAACAAGTTGCGCCACACGGCGACGTTGTTGGCGTTTTGGGACAACGAAGGCGCATCGTCCACACGCAACTCACGCAGTACGCAGTGGGTGCCTGTGAGTGTGGGCAAAGCGGTCATGTGGGCTGCACGGCTGTGAGCTGCGCAGGTGTGCGCAGCATGGCGTGACGCAAAGCGCGCGGCTCGATGCTTGACAAATCTTGATCGCCTTGGCGACGCCAGCACATCGCCGTGCTTGTGCCGGGCGCACTGCTGACGGCTTCCGCCCAGACTTCGTTCTCGTACAAAACCGCAACGTTTTCACCTGCCCCCACGGCGCGTCCTGCCGTGGCTTGCAACATCGGTTGCCGCCAGGCTTCGCTGTCGAGGTGCGGGCAAAACGTGCCGGGCAACCAACCCAAACCGGGGCGCGAGCCACCGCCAGGAACGCTGTCAGTGATGTAGTTTTCAAACCAACAATTGGCACCGGCGCTGATGCCCGACAAAACGGTGCCTGCTTCGTACGCAGTGCGCAGGGCCTGATCAAAACCAAAATCGCGCCACACGGCCAACATGGCGGGCGTGTTGCCGCCGCCCACGTAAATCAAGTCAGATGCGAGCACTTCAGCGACGTAGTCGCGCTTCATCTCGTAAGGGAAAAACGGCAGCGTGTTTGCCACGCAACCCAGCGCGGTGAATGCCTTCATGAACTTGAGTTGCGCGCGTTCACTGTCGCCCGACGCCGTCCCCAAATACAAAACCTTGGGCGAAGTAGTGCTGCACAGCGACACCAAATAGCGCTCTTGCAAACCGCTGGGGTCGTCCATCAGAAACCCACCGCCTCCGACCGCGAGGATGCGGCGCGGGAAATTCAACATCATCTTTTGCATCGCCGTCACATCGTCTCCGCGAACAGCTCGCGGCCGATCAACATGCGGCGGATTTCGGATGTGCCTGCGCCAATTTCGTACAGCTTGGCGTCGCGCCACAAACGGCCCAGCGGGTACTCGTTGATGTAGCCGTTGCCGCCGAAAACTTGTATGCCTTCGCCGGCCATCCAAGTGGCTTTTTCGGCGCACCACAAAATCACCGAGGCGCAATCTTTGCGAACTTGGCGCACATGTTCTGTGCCCAGCATGTCGAGGTTTTTGCCCACCGTGTAGCAAAAGGCGCGACCGGCTTGCAGCACGGTGTACATGTCGGCCACCTTGCCTTGGATGAGCTGAAACTCACCAATGCTTTGGCCGAATTGCTTGCGGTCATGGATGTAAGGAACGACGTTGTCCATCACGGCTTGCATGATGCCGATGGGCCCGGCGGCCAGCACAGCGCGCTCGTAATCCAGGCCGCTCATCAACACCTTGGCACCGCCGTTGAGCGAGCCCAAAACATTTTCCAGGGGCACTTCGACGTTGTTGAACACCAGCTCGCCGGTGTGGCTGCCGCGCATGCCCAGCTTGCTGAGCTTTTGGGCCACGCTGAAGCCGGGCATGTCTTTCTCGATCAAAAAAGCAGTCACGCCGCGCGCGCCGAGTTCGGGCTCGGTCTTGGCGTAGACCACCAAGGTGTGCGCATCGGGCCCGTTGGTGATCCACATCTTGGTGCCGTTCAACACGTACACACCACCGCGCTCTTCGGCTTTGAGCTTCATGCTGATGACATCGGAACCTGCCCCGGGTTCGCTCATGGCCAGCGCGCCCACGTGTTCGCCGCTGATGAGTTTGGGCAGGTATTTTTTGCGCTGCGCTGCTGTGCCGTTGCGCTTGATTTGGTTGACGCACAAGTTGCTGTGCGCGCCGTAACTCAAGCCCACCGAGGCGCTGGCGCGGCTGATTTCTTCCATGGCAATCATGTGCGCCAAGTAGCCCATGCCCGCGCCGCCATATTCCTCGCTCACGGTGACGCCCAGTACGCCGAGTGCTCCCATTTTTTCCCACAGGTCCATCGGGAATTGGTCGGTGTGGTCGATGGCCTCAGCGCGCGGCGCAATCTCGGCCTGCGCGAAGTCACGCACGGCGTCGCGCAAGGCGTCAATGTCGTCGCCGAGTTGGAAGTTCAGGCCGGGCAGGTTCATGCAGTTTCCTAAGTTGACTGAGTTACTTGATTCGCTTTGCTTTGACAGCGCCCAGCGTCAGCAAACGCTGTGCCTGTTTTTCTTGCGATCGCACCTCGTCCAGCGTCGCGTGCAGATCATTCAGACGCTGCTCCAACTGGGCGCGGTGCGCGGCCAGCACAGCCAAAAATTTCATCAGTTGGGGGGCGGTGTCGCGCGGCGATTCGTACATGTCGACCAGCTCTTTGACCTCGGCCAAAGTCAGCCCCAAGCGCTTGCCACGCAAGGTGAGTTTCAAACGCGTGCGGTCGCGTGCGCTGTAGACGCGGTGGCGGCCGCTGCGCTCGGGCGTGAGCAAACCGCTGTCTTCGTAAAAGCGAATCGCGCGCGTGGTCAGGTCGAACTCTTGGGCCAATTCGCTGATGGAAAAATTAGGCGACGCGTGGGCGACAACAGTGGCGGGCATGGGCGTCTTACACTGGTTTGATTGACGTATACGTAAAGTGTAGCGACACCATGATCAAAGACACATCAGCCACCCAAGCCACGCAAGCGGCCGACGCCGCACCGGCTGTGAAGCCCATGAACGAACAAGAAAAGCTGCTGGCCTACCCGTGCGGCGACACCCTGCCCGCCATCGGCAGCACCATCGAAGTGGCACCCGACGTGCGTTGGTTGCGCATGCTGTTGCCGTTTGCGCTGGACCACATCAACCTGTGGCTGCTGCGTGATTACGTCGACACGCCCGACGGCCGCATCGAAGGCTGGAGCATCGTGGACTGCGGCATTGCCAACGACGCCACCCGCGCTGCGTGGGAGCAGGTGTTTGCCACCGAGTTGCAAGGCCTGCCGGTGCTGCGCGTCATCGTCACGCACATGCACCCCGATCACATGGGCTTATCGAACTGGCTGGTCGAACGCTGGTCTACCCCCACCTTCGAATGCCGCTTGTGGATCAGCGCGACCGACTACAACGTGGCGCGTTTGGCGAGTGAACTCACGGCGGGCCACGGTGGCAAGGCCACGGCAGATTTCATGGCGCGCCACGGTTTGACCGACGAAGAATCACAAGAAAAAATACGCGCCCGCACCAACTACTACGCCAACCTGGTGCCCAAGGTGCCTCCGCAATATCGGCGCTTGTTGGACGGCATGGTTCTGCACATCAATGGCCGGCAATGGACATGCCATGTGGGCTACGGTCACGCGCCTGAACACATGGCGCTGCACTGCGAGTCTCAAAGTGTGGTGATCTCAGGCGACATGGTGCTGCCGCGCATCTCCACCAATATCAGCGTGATGGATTTAGAGCCTGAGGCCGATCCGCTCAAGCTCTATCTCGATTCGCTGCAACGCATGCGCGTGATCCCATCTGAAACGCTGGTGCTGCCGTCGCACGGCCGCCCGTTCCGCGGCTTGCACACCCGCATTGCGCAACTCGAAACTCACCATGCAGACCGCTTTGCAGAGGTCATGCAAGCCTGCGCGCAGGCCCCGCAAAGCGCGGCCGACTTGCTGATGGTGCTGTTCAAACGCAAGCTCGATTTGCACCAAACGACCTTCGCCATGGGCGAGGCCATCGCGCATCTGCATGCGCTTTGGTATGCAGGCAAATTGGTGCGCCGCGTCGATGCGCACGGCGTATATCGGTTCCAACAGATTTGAGTGCTGCGCCACCCCCTTCATTCGCGGGATGAAACGGCGGTTTGCGCGTAAGCGTTAAGGGAAAATTCAGGTCGCACGTCTACATTCAGTGACAGCGGTTGTCATCGCATGGCGGACTCCAGGATTTGTGGGTCGCACGCATTCCGCGCTCACTTCCAAGACGCAAAACGCCAAACGGCGGCGGTTCCATGCAAGCCATCCTCAACTCGTTTTGGTGGAAACCCACCAGGGCAGGCACCACGCATTTAG
>JANYJJ010000046.1 GCA_025358485.1 Burkholderiales bacterium
CGGTGTTGACCAGCATGCACATCCAATCAGCCTGCAGGCTGTTGGTGATCCACATTTTTTGCCCCGTGATGACGTAGTCGTCGCCGTCCTTGCGGGCATAACTCTTGATGGACGCGACGTCGCTGCCGGCACCCGGTTCACTCACACCAATGCAGGCCACGGCGTCGCCTGCAATCGCCGGGGCCAGAAACTCGCGCCGCAATTCATCACTGCCAAAACGCGCCAATGCGGGCGTCGCCATGTCGGTCTGCACACCGATGGCCATGGGCACACCGCCGCAATGCGTGTTGCCCAGCGCTTCGGCCATCGCCACACTGTAGGAATAGTCCAGTCCCATGCCGCCGTATTCCGCCGGTTTGGTCAGGCCCAAGAGGCCCAGGTCACCCAGGCCCTTGAAGACTTCGTGGGCTGGGAAGATCTCATCGTCTTCCCACTGCTCGACGGGGGGGTTGATTTTTTCGTCGATGAAACGCTTGAGGGTCTTCTGGATTTCGAGGTGTTCGTGGGTGTAGTTCATGGTGGCTTGGTTTGTATTTATTGAAAAACCTTGGGCACAACCGCCCGGTGGAAGCCATCAAACGCCTTGACCGCTTCACGTTGTTGAGAGGCTTCATCGGCGGTCGTCATAGGCCAGCCCAGGCGCGATTGCGGCCGTGCGCCGTCGATACGCATCGTCGTGCCTGAAATGAACGACGCGCCGGGACTCAGCAAAAACACAATGCCCGCCGCAGTTTCAGCCTCGGTGCCAAAACGCCCCAGTGGCACCAGCTTGCGCTTGGCGATCAGGGTCGCGCCGACTTCTGGCGGGTAATGGTCCATGCCACTTGAAGCGATGTAGCCCGGTGCCACGGCGTTGACACGTACGCCACTGTGGGCCCACTCAACGGCAGCCGTTTCGGTCAGGCTGACCATGCCGGCCCGCGCCGCGCCGCTGTGGCCCATGCCGGGCATCGAGCCCCAGATGTCGGCCACGATGTTGACGATGGCGCCGCCGTGCTCCTTCATCGACTGGGTGTAGCACTCCCGCGCCATCAAAAAGCCGCCGTTCAAGTTGCTGGCCACCACCGCGTCCCAACCTTTGGCGCTGATGGATTCCAAAGGCGCGATGTACTGACCGCCTGCGTTGTTGACCAAGGCGTCAACACGGCCGTGCGCTTTGATGATGGCGCTGACGGTGGCGCGCACGGTGTCTTCGCTGCGGATGTCGCAGGCGTGAAAACTGGCTTGGCCGCCGTCGTTTGCAATTTCTGCGGCGGTGCTTTGCAGTTTGTCCACGCTGCGACCGATGAGCACCACATGCGCCCCCAACGCCGCCAATTCATGCGCCGTGCATCGGCCGATGCCTGAGCCCCCACCGGTGACCATCACCACTTGGCCTGCGAACAAACCAGCTGCAAAACTGGATTGATAGTGGTCTGCGCTCATCCTGCCTCCGAATGTATGAAAAGCGCCATTGCCGCCGACGTGAGTTCGTCGAGCGACGCGGCTTTGCGTGCGCTGTACCACTGCGCCGACCAATTCAGCGCGCCAAAAATCAGCAGCCGCGCCAAGTGCACGTCGGCGCGCAATTGACCGTTGTCATACAGCGCCCGCAACACCGGCAGCCACATGGCTTCGTAAGCGCATTGCTGTCGCTTCACTGCGTTTCGCTGGCGTGTGTTGAGGCAGCGCCACTCGTACAACATGACGGGAATGAAATCGCTGCGCGCACCAAGCAGCACGCCGAAGTGGTTGCGGATCAACAAGCTGAGCGCGTGTTCGGCGTGCTCAGCACGGTCAGTTTGCAGTGGCAACGCAGCTTGTTGCGCCAAGGCGTTTTGCATGCCTTCGTCCATCACCGCGTGCAGCAGCGCCTCTTTGGTTTTGAAGTGATAGAACGGCGAGCCCGAATGCATGTCCACTGCGGCAGCAATGTCGCGAGTGGTGGTGGCGTGAAAACCTTTGCGACGAAACAGCTTGGCCGCAGCGCCGATGAGCGCAACGCGGCGGTTGCCATCGTCACGCTCGTCCAAAGTTTTGCGAGGCCGTCCTCGTGGGCGCTTGGGGGTCAGAGCGATCGACGAGGTGGATGGGCGTTGGAGGGCGGTGGTCATGCTGGGTCATGCTGTGAATGTGGCAACGCAAGCATTTAAACAAAGCGCTTGCTTGCTAAAAGTCTATACGCTTTTTGCCGCTGCGATCCAGCCGCTTTCACCCACCTTTGCTCGGTGCTGACCATGACACTTCTGTCGTGTCAACCGATGGGTCGCGCCGGCGTGGTCACCAACCACCGGCCGTGCAGGCGCAACGCAGACGACGGCCCCATGGGCCCAACGCGCATGCACTTGAGCAAACCCGTCATGCCGCTATCTAAGGCCGTGTGGTGGGCGTGATCACCGCTGGCCCGAGGATTGGCGTTTGTTGCCGTTGCGCTGGTGTGCCCTCGACGGACAGTGGCACGGTGCGCTGGCAGCGCCTCATCGGTAAAACGCACGCCACAGAGGTGGCCTTAGGCCTCTGAACGCTGCCAGAAGCCTCAAGCGAGCTTTTGCCAACGCAAATTGACGCCACAAGCGGTCACAAAAAAACTTTATTGTTCAGATCACCTGACTCATTTGGCAGCGTTACACCACGCAAAATCATCTCGCGGGGTTCAAGCACTCTGCGAGTTTCACAACCGTACAACTCACTTAAGAATGGACATTGCGTTGTACGAAAGACTTTTCCGAAGCGTGCTTTTTCCGGCTTACGAGACACTGGTTCGACGCCGCGCCACAGCCAGTCACATCGCCGAATACGACGCAAATCAGTGGCTGAGCGCAGACGCCTTGGCCGCCCTGCAATTGAGCAAACTCAACACCTTGCTCGCCCATTGCTGGGAGCATGTGCCGTTTCTTCAGTCGCACTGGCGTGGTGCCGGATGCGTGCCTGGAGAGTTGCGCCACGTCAGCGAACTGGCGCGCTACCCCACACTCACCAAAACGCACATTTCTGCTAATTACGACGGCATGACGGCAACGCCTTGGCGGGGTCGCACGCTCAGCAAGGTGACCGGGGGCTCCACCGGCGACCCGTTCCGGTTTGAGTACACGATGGACGTCTACGCGCGTCGCACCGCCATCATGTGGCGCGGCTACGGTTGGGGCGGCGCGGGCTTGGGTGCGCGCACGGCCTACCTTTGGGGCACGGGGCTGCGCTCGGGCGGTTGGGGCGGCTTGAAAGACAGACTGTTCCACGGTGCCTTCAATCGCCATTTCTTCGACGCGTTTTCGCTGAGTGGCAGCAATATCGACCGACAGATTGACGAGATCTTCCAGTACCGACCTCGGGCCGTGGTGGGCTACGTGGCTCCGGTTGCGCTGGTGGCTCGCCGCATGATCGAGACCGGACGGACGCTGAGCGGTGTGCGCGGCGTTCTCACTGGGGCTGAAGCCTTGTTTGAACCTGAGCGCCGCGACATCGAAAAAGCATTTGGCTGCCCGGTGTTTGACACCTACGGCTCACGCGAAGTGATGTTGATGGCCTCAGAGTGCGAGCGCCATGAAGGTCGCCATGTGAATGCCGACCATTTGGTGCTGGAGACTTTGGGCGCAGACGGTTTGCCCACCGGGCCGGGTGAATCGGGCGACGTGGCGCTGACCGATTTGCACAACTTCGGCATGCCCATGGTTCGTTATCTGAACGGCGACCGCGCCACCTACAGCCGCATGAAATGCAGTTGCGGTCGCGGCTTGCCTTTGCTGGCTTCGATCGACGGCCGGGTGTTGGATTTGATCAAAACACTCGACGGCCGCTTGGTGCCCGGCGAGTTTTTTGTGGCTTCCATGCTCGACTCGCCTGATGTGAAGCAGTGGCAAGTCGTGCAAACGGCGGTCGATTGTGTACAACTCCGCTTGGTGGTGCCAACGCCGTGGACGCCCGAGCGGCGCAGCAAGATGGCCGCCAAGCTTCAGGCCACTGTGGGCGCGGCCATGCGCGTCGAGATTGTTGAAGTTGAAGCGATTGCGACCACCGCGTCGGGCAAGCGTCGACTCACCATTTCTATGGCGAATGTTGAGATGGCGGGTTGACGGTTTTCAACGACTGCGGGCGCCGCGATTGCCGCCTCGGTGCCCACTGTGAGAACCCCCGTGAGAACCCACGTGCACTTGCCACAACGGCTTCTTGCCCTTGAGCTGACGCTCGATGCCGTCGTTCAATCTGCGGCGCATGTCGATCACCTCGACGACGTGCCCAAAAACGTTCGGGAAGCGCAAATCCAGCCACAGCCACAGCGTGCACGCGCGCAGCGCTTGCTCCATGCGTTCCAAGCGGCTGTGCTCGTCCACTTCTTGCAAGAACCACGGCGTGCCTGCCTTGCCGGTGAGGGCGTGGCTGTGCGTCCAGCCTAAAAACTGCTGCACTTGCGCATCGGTGCGCGAGTCGACCGGCGCTTGCGCGTAGGTGAAGCGCTCCTTCAAAGTCAACGACGCCGCGCTCTCGTCCAGCTTGGCGGCCAGTTCCAGCATTTGTTCCAGCTTTGCCACCTCGAAGTGCGCGTTGTCCAACTGCAATTGATCCATGAACACGCCCAACACATCGCGCAGTTTTTTCAATCCTAAGCGCGACGAAATGGTGGCGATGTGCCAGCCGTTCGGTGCCACCGGGGCTTTGAAATCACGCGGCGCGCGCGGCGTTTTGGGCAGCAGTTCTTTCAGCGTTTTCGCGGCGGTGGGTTCGGCTTCGCGCAGCACACCCACAAAGCCTTCGTCGTGCATGCCGTAGCGGCCAGCGCGGCCCGCAATTTGGTGCACCTCCGATTCATTCAGCGTGCGGTCGCCTTCGCCGTCGAACTTGGTCATGGTGCTGAACAGCACGCGGCGTATGGGCAAATTCAAGCCCATGCCGATGGCGTCGGTGGCCACCAAAATGTCTGACGCGCCGTGCGCAAAACGCTCGGCTTCGCGGCGTCGCACCTCGGGCGGCAGCGCACCGTAAATCACCGACACCGCATGCCCGCTGGCACCAATTTGGTCGCGCAGCATCAGCACCTCACGGCGGCTGAAGGCGACCACCGCATCGCCTTTGTGGAGCGCTGAAATCGGCACCGGGCCAGGCAGCAATTGCACATGCTGCTTGCGCTCAAAGTGGCGCACTTCAATTTTTTCACCGCACAAGCCGAGCAAGTTTTCCAGCGCAGGCACGGCGTAGGCCGAACAAATGATGATGACTTCGCTGGCCGGTACCGCCACGATGGCCTGCGTCCACGCCCAACCGCGATACGGGTCAAAAATCATCTGCGCTTCGTCGATCACTGCCACTTCCATGGGCTTGTTGGTGCCCACCATTTCGATGGTGCTGGACACCACGCGCGCGCCGTCGGCCGGCACGTTTTCTTCGCCCGTGAGCAGCGAGCACGGCACGCCGCGCGCGACCAAGCGGTCGCGACCTTCTAGCGCCAACAAACGCAGCGGAGCCAAGTAAGCGCCGTTGCCTGCTTTGGCCAAACGCTCGAACGCGGCGTGCGTTTTGCCGCTGTTGGGCGGGCCGACAAACAAGGTGATGCTGCGCTGCAAGCGGCGCGCTTTTTCGAAGGTGTCGGGATAGCCTTGAAACGCCAGTTCGGTGCTCAGGCCGCTGAGCGTGTCGAGCTCGGCCACGCGGTGTTCCCAACGGTCTTGTGCGCGCGTGCAAGCAGCCTTCAGCGCCTCAATGGGCTGCGGCGTGGCGCATTCGGACTGCAAGCGCGGCAACAGCGAACCCATTTGCGCGGCGTTGCCCGATTCGCTGCGCGCCACCAAGTGTTCCAAGTGCAGTGTCAACTCGGCCGTGTGTGAATACTCGGGCGCACGGCCCAGTGCCGCGAGCAAAGCCGCTTGATTTCCGCTGCGGTAAAAGTCCCACACCGGTGCGGATGGCAGCGGCACGCGAAATGCCACGGGCACTTTCCAGCCGGCTGTTGCTGCTGAAACCGTCAGCGCCAGCGCCTGCGTCGTCAAGCGCTCCCACAGCGCCCCCACGCGCGTGATGCCCATGGTGTCAAGCGCGGCGGTGCGCTGCGTCATCAAAGTGCGCACCTCTTTGCCTGTGCCCACAGCATTCAGGTGGCGCAGCGCGTCGTCCATTTCCAGTGGCGCAATCCACCTGCTAGGCCGCGCGCCGGCAGCCGACTTTTGCAGCAAGATGAAGCCACGCTTGTCCAAATAGTCTTCAAACCCTGCCGTGCCTTCGGCAATGAAATCGGCCGGTTTCACCACCTGCGGCAAGGTGTAAGCCGCTTGTTTGATGGCCATCACGTCGTCGTGCGTGAGGTGCGCTGGCACCAAGCTGGCATGGCGCGGGTGGGGCAATCCGTAGGTGTCGGGCTTGGCGGGGGATGTGGTCATGCGGGGAGTATGGGTTCAGGTGGCGATAGCGTTTGCTTTGAGTGGAACTCGAAAAACCCCTGTTCGGGCTGAGGTATCGAAGTCCTGCCTTTGTTTTACTTCGGCACACCGGGATCGCCAAGAAGGGCCGCCTTAGTTCGAACGCAGCGTCAGGTGAACTTTAAGGTTTGAGGTGGCGCCGCGATTTTGGTTTGAGCAACATGCTTAATTTGCGCCAAGCGATCCAACTTGATTGGGGCGCGTCTAATGCCCGAGCGGGCATGAGCTCCGTGGGTGCAGGCAAAAGGGTCTTCGCCGAGCAGAGTTTGAAATGCCAACGCGAAAAAACGTTTGATGAACCGCTCAAACCAAACGCGCAATCTCATCCTCACTGAACCCCGCCGCCAAACGTGCTTCGACGTTGTAGGGTGGGCGAGAACGGGGAGCGTCGTGCTGCTGGGCGAGCACGGCGTAATGGGCCACGGGGTCGAGTCCTTCGCGTTCGCACAGCCAGCGGTACCAGTGGTTGCCGATGGCCACGTGGCCGACTTCGTCTCGCAAAATCACACCCAAAATTTCGACCGCGCGTGGGTCACCGGCTTTGGCAAATTTGGCTTGCAAGGGCGGCGTGGCGTCCAAACCGCGCGCCTCCAGCGTGCGCGGCACCAAGGCCATGCGCGCCAGCACGTTGTGGGCGGTGCGCTGGGTCATGAGCCACAGGCCGTCGTGGGCATCGAAGTCGCCGTAGGCAAAACCCAGGCTCAGCAAATGTTCGCGCAACAAGGTGAAGTGCAGCGATTCTTCGCTGGCCACGCGCATCCAGTCGCAGTAGTAGTTGACTGGCATGTCGGCGAAGCGCCAAGTGGCATCGAGCGCCAAGTTGATGGCGTTGAATTCAATGTGCGCAATGGCGTGCAGCAACGCGGCGCGGCCTTCCAGCGTGAATGCGCTGCGCGTGGGCACGTCTTTGGGTGACACCAAACGGGGCAGCGCAGGTCGGCCGGGCAGTTCAGCGCAAGCGATGAGTCGCGTTGTCGGATCAATGTTGAAGAGCGACATCGACTGGAACAACTCTCGGGTGAGCTGCGCTTTTTGCGTCGGGTCGTTGATGCACAGCAACTCCAAGGCGCGCTGTCTGAGGCTGATGGGGGTCATCCGTAGAATTATCTTCTTTGCTGCTCAGACAGAAACCCAAATGGCCATCTATCAACTTGACCAACTCACGCCCCAATTAGCCGACAGCGCTTGGGTGGCCGACAGCGCACAGGTGATGGGCAATGTTGAACTGGCGGCCGACACCAGCGTGTGGTTTGGCGTGGTGCTGCGCGGTGACACCGAAGTCATACGCGTGGGCAAGGGTTCTAACATCCAAGACAACAGCGTGGTGCACGCCGACGTTGGCTTCCCGGTGACCATAGGCGATAACGTGACCGTGGGCCACCAGGTGATGCTGCACGGTTGCACCATCGGCGACGGCTCACTCATCGGCATTCAAGCCGTGGTGCTGAACGGCGCGAAGATAGGCAAACATTGTTTGGTGGGAGCCGGTGCCTTGGTGACCGAGGGCAAAGAATTTCCTGATGGCTCGATGATCATCGGCTCGCCCGCCAAGGTGGTGCGCCAACTCACGCCCGAGCAAATGGCGGGACTGGACCGCAGTGCCGAGCACTACATAGAAAACGCCCGCCGCTTCAAGGCCGGGTTGAAGAAGATCGGTTGAACTTTTGAGTGAACTGCACAAGTTTTTGTTTGAAGGCTTGCCCGTGCGCGGCATGCTGGTGCGCTTGACCGACGGCTGGCAAGAGGTGCTGAAGCGCCGCACTGACGCGGGCACATCTTTTGATGCACCGGTGCGCCACTTGCTCGGCGAAATGGCGGCTGCGGGCGCGTTGATGCAAGCCAACATCAAGTTCAACGGTGCCCTTGTTTTGCAAATGCACGGCGACGGGCCGGTGAAGCTGGCGGTGTGTGAAGTGCAACCTGACTTGGCATTTCGCGTCACGGCCACAGTAATAGGCGAGGTGCCGCCCGATGCGCAACTCGAGGCCTTGCTCAATGTGCACGGCAAGGGCCGCTGCGCCATCACGCTGGACCCGAAAGACAAATTTCCGGGGCAGGTGCCTTACCAGGGCGTGGTGTCGCTGCATGGTGACGCGCGCGAGCCACTGCAAAAACTCAGCGAGGTTCTGGAGCACTACATGCTTCAGTCTGAACAACTCGACACCAAACTCATCCTCGCTGCCAACGACAACGTGGCCGCCGGTTTGTTGATACAACGCCTGCCCGTGCAGGGCGAAGCGAACCTCGCTGGGGCCTCTTTTGTCACACCCGCCAGCGCCGCCAACGAAGACGAAATTGGCCGCAATGAAGACTACAACCGCATTGCGATGCTGGCCGCCACGCTGACGGCTGAGGAACTGTTGACACTGGACGCCGACACCCTGTTGCGCCGCTTGTTTTGGGAAGAAAGCTTGCGCCGCTTTCCACAGCTGACCGGTGATTTGGCCCCGCACTTTGCATGCACTTGCTCGCGCGAGCGCGTGGGCAGCATGCTGAAAAGCTTGGGCCGAGACGAGGTGGACGGCATCGTGCTCGAACAAGGTCGGGTGGAAATCGCCTGCGAGTTTTGCGGCATCAAATATCACTTTGATCCGGTCGATGTGGGCGGCTTGTTTGCGCCGCCGCAAGATCAAGCGCCGGGGTCGGTGGCCATCAACTGACGTCTGCGTTCGTCACGGCCTTTTTCCCAAGGTCGCACCACTGAACCACGCCGCAAACCGCGCACTGCGGCTTGCGTGCTTGGCACACGTAGCGGCCGTGCAAGATCAGCCAGTGGTGCGCGTCTACCAAGTAGTCTGCAGGCACGCGCTTCATCAGCTTCAACTCCACTTGCAGCGGGTTTTTTCCGGGTGCCAAACCGGTGCGGTTGCTGACGCGAAAGATGTGCGTGTCCACCGCCATCGCGGCCTCGCCAAATGCCACGTTCAGCACCACGTTGGCAGTTTTGCGGCCCACGCCGGGCAGCGCTTCCAAGGCCTCGCGCGTGCGTGGCACCTGGCCGTTGTGTTGCTCCACTAGGATTGAACAGGTGGTGAACAGATTCTTCGCCTTCGTTCGAAACAAGCCGATGGTGCGGATTTGTTCCGTCAGCGCGGGCAGGCCTAAATCCAATATTTTTTGAGGTGAGTTGGCGACAGCAAACAGGCCTCGCGTGGCTTTGTTGACGCTCACGTCGGTGGCTTGCGCGGACAACAAAACAGCAGCCAGCAACTCGAACACATTGGTGAATTCCAACTCAGTCACCGGCTGCGGGTTGGCCGCTTTCAGTGTGGCGAAAAACGGTTCTATCTCGGCGAGTTTCATGCGTTCAACGGCCTCAATGAAGCGGCTTTGGCGGCAAGCTGCGCATTGCGTTCTTGCTCGGTGCGCGCCAACCTGAACTGGTGAAAGGCGTAGCGATGTTGTGATGTGTGCGCCTGCGCTTCGCTCCAAGCGGCCCAGCCCGTGCGTTCGCCAGTGAGGTTGACCAACGAGATGCAGTCCACCGGACACACCGGAATGCACAGCTCACAGCCGGTGCACAAATCGTCAATCACGGTGTGCATGGCCTTCGGCCCACCGACGATGGAATCAACCGGGCAAGCCTTCAAACACAACGTGCAGCCGATGCACCAAGCTTCGTCGATGACGGCCAATTGGCGCGCGCCTTCCAGGCCATGAACAGGGTTCAGCGACAGGGCAGGTTGGCCGGTGATTTGCGCCAAGCGCGCAATGCCTTCAGCACCACCAGGTGGGCATTGGTTGATCGGCGCATCGCCGCGTGCCATGGCCTGCGCGTAAGAGTTGCAATCTGGGTAGCTGCAACGTGTGCACTGCGTTTGCGGCAGGGCAGCGTTCAGGGTTTCGGCAAGTGGGGCGTTGGGGATCACCGCTCAATTATTACAAGTGCGATCTCAAGCGGATCACTTCGAAGTTTTGCGCTTCGATGTCGGCTTCGCCGTGGGTTTGGCGACCGTCTTGGCGGCTGGTTTAGCAACTGGTTTGACAAGTGCGCTTGCTGCCGGTTTTGCAGCCGCGTTCACAGCCGGTTTCGCCCCAACAAGCTTGGCCTTCACGGACTTCGCAGTCCCTTGATGACTGGCGATGAAATTGCGGATCTCTGGGTAGACGTTGTCGCGCCAGCGGCGGCCCGAGAAAATGCCGAAGTGGCCCGCACCTTCCACATCAAAGTGGAAGCGGCGGTTGGCCGCAATGCCGGTGCACAGGTCGTGTGCGGCTTTGGTTTGACCAGCGCCTGAGATGTCGTCCAACTCACCTTCCACCGTGAACAACGCGGTGCTGGTGATGTCTTGCGGGCGCACCAATTGGCCCGCCACCTTCCAGGTGCCGTTGACCAAAGCAAAGTCTTGAAACACGGTTTTGATGGTGTCGAGGTAGTACTCGGCCGGCATGTCGAGCACGGCGTTGTACTCATCGTAAAAACTGCGATGAAACTCGGCGCTTTCGTCCTCGCCGCGCATCAGGTCGTTGTAGAAATCGTAATGCGACTTCAGGTGGCGGTCAGGGTTCATCGCGATGAAACCGGTGTGCTGCAGAAAGCCAGGGTAGACACGGCGGCCGTTGCCTGCGTAGTTCACCGGCACGCGGTAAATCACATTGTTCTCAAACCACTCGTAAGGCTTGGTGGTGGCCAGGTTGTTGACGGCGGTGGGGCTTTTGCGGGCGTCGATCGGGCCGCCCATCATCGTCATGCTGCGCGGAGTGGCTTCGCCGTTGCTGGCCATCAGTGAAATGGCAGCCAACACCGGCACCGTGGGCTGGCACACAGAAATCACGTTCACGTCGGGGCCGATGTGACGAATGAAATCCTGCACGTAATGAACGTAGTCGTCGAGGGTGAATGCACCGCTTTCCAGGCTGACCATGCGCGCGTCCGTCCAGTCGGTGATGTAGACCTTGTGGTCGTGCAGCAGCTCGCGCACGGTTTCACGCAGCAGAGTGGCGTGGTGCCCCGACAGCGGTGCCACGACCAGCACCGTAGGCTGATGTTTCATGCGGTCTAGCGCGGCCGAGTTGTCGGTGAAGCGCTTGAAGCGCAGCAGGCGGCAAAACGGTTTGGTCAAGGCGGTTTGTTGATGCACCGCCACCTCCACGCCAGCCACGTCAACGGCCGTGATGCCGAATTCGGGCTTTTCGTATTCCTTGGACAAACGGTGCATCAATCCCAAACCCGCCGACACGCGCTGGGCCATCGGCGCGTGCGCAAACGGCGAAAGCGGGTGGCTGTAAAGCTTGGCAGAGGCGGCGGCGAACTCGGCGAACGGGTTCAACACAGCGCGTTGGGTTTCATACAACTGATACAGCATGGGATGTCCTTGATGAAATCTAGGCAAATTTGTGCACTGCAACATTCTAGGGCGCTGATGCTTACAAAAGAGCCATGCAAGCGGGGGGCGGGTCTCCAATTTCAGCCGCGCCATTTGAGTTATCGGCGGCTGGCCGGATTTCCTTTGCAATTTGTTGCCACCAGCCCAAAGCCAGGTCAAAACTTGCTGCTTCAGTTACGCTACTTGGTTAATCTTCGATGAGAACGCGCCATGGCCGACTTGACTGAAATCTCTTTGGTAGAAGACGCAGCGTCTGACGCAGAGGGCGTGTTCGTCAGCTACCCCGATTCGCCGTTTCAGTTGTTCCAGCCCTACCCACCGGCGGGCGACCAGCCCACCGCGATTGCGCAATTGGTGGAAGGCGTCAACGACGGTCTGACTTACCAAACGTTGTTGGGCGTGACCGGTTCGGGCAAGACCTTCACCATGGCCAACGTGATTGCGCAGCTCGGCCGCCCGGCCATTATTTTTGCGCCCAACAAAACTTTGGCGGCCCAGCTTTACAGCGAATTTCGCGAGTTCTTTCCCAAGAACGCGGTGGAGTATTTCGTCAGCTACTACGACTACTACCAACCTGAAGCCTATGTGCCGCAGCGCGATTTGTTCATCGAGAAGGACAGCTCCATCAACGAGCACATCGAGCAAATGCGCCTCAGCGCCACCAAGAGTTTGTTGGAGCGGCGCGATGTGGTGATCGTGGCCAGCGTGTCGGCCATCTACGGCATCGGCGAGCCTGAGTCGTATCACCAAATGGTCATGACCATGCGCGTGAAAGACAAGCTCGGCCAACGCGACATGATTGCTCAGCTGATACGCATGCAATACAAGCGCAACGATGTTGATTTTTCGCGCGGCAGTTTTCGGGTGCGCGGCGACACCATCGACATTTTTCCGGCCGAGCATTCTGAGTTGGCGCTGCGTGTTGAGTTGTTCGATGACGAGATCGAGACCATGCAACTGTTCGACCCGTTGACGGGCCGCATACGGCAGAAAATTCCGCGCTTCACCGTCTACCCCAGCAGCCACTACGTCACCCCGCGCGACCGCGTGGTGAGTGCCATTGACACCATCAAAGAAGAGTTGCGCACGCGCACCGCCGAGCTGGTGGGCATGGGCAAATTGGTGGAAGCGCAGCGCTTGGAACAGCGCACGCGCTTCGACTTGGAAATGCTGCAAGAGATTGGCCACTGCAAAGGCATTGAAAACTACACACGACACCTATCGGGGGCCGCACCCGGCCAACCTCCATCGACGCTGGTGGACTACTTGCCCAAAGACGCGCTGATGTTTTTGGACGAAAGCCACGTGCTGATTGGCCAGTTTGGCGGCATGTACAACGGCGACCGTGCGCGCAAAACCACCCTTGTCGAGTACGGTTTTCGCCTGCCCAGCGCGCTGGACAACCGGCCCTTGAAGTTCGATGAGTTCGAAGGAAAAATGCGCCAAGCCATGTTCATCTCAGCCACGCCTGCCGCGTATGAGAAGGAACATGCAGGGCAGGTGGTCGAGCAATTGGTGCGGCCCACCGGTTTGGTTGACCCGATCATCGAAGTGCGTCCCGCCACGCAACAAGTTGATGACGTGCTGCAAGAAATTCGCATTCGGGTGGACATCAACGAGCGCGTGCTCATCACCACCTTGACCAAGCGCATGGCCGAACAACTGACCGATTACCTGTCAGACAACGGCGTGAAGGTGCGCTATTTGCACAGCGACGTTGAGACCGTGGAGCGTGTTGAAATTTTGCGCGACCTGCGTTTGGGCAGCTTCGACGTGCTGGTGGGCATCAACCTGCTGCGCGAAGGTTTGGACATCCCCGAGGTGTCGCTGGTGGCGATTTTGGACGCCGACAAAGAAGGCTTTCTGCGATCTGAGCGCAGCCTGATTCAAACCATAGGCCGCGCGGCGCGCAATCTGAATGGCAAAGCCATTTTGTACGGCGACAAAGTGACTGAGTCGATGCGCAAAGCGATAGACGAGACCGAACGTCGCCGCGCCAAACAGGTGGCGCACAACACCGCCATGGGCATCACGCCGCGCAGCATCAAAAAGCACATCAAGGAATTGATAGACGGCGTCTATTCAGAAAAATCGGGCAAGGACGATTTGAAGGCGGCCCAGTGGTCGGCCGAAGTGGAAGCCTTGTCGGAAAAGGATTTGGGCAAGCGCATCAAGCTGCTGGAAAAGCAAATGCTCGACCACGCGCGCAACCTCGAATTCGAAAAAGCCGCTCGCACACGCGACCAACTGGCGTTGTTGCGCGAACAGGCTTTTGGTGCGCCAGGCACCGACAACATCGTTCCCCTGACCGCTTGAGCTGACTGCGATTCGCTCAAGACAAAAAATCAGCAGACGCACGGAACTTCCGAACCCAAAGCCGACCGAATCACTGGGTTTCCGCTATACTCGACCGCGTTAGTCGGAATTGATGTAATTCATCGCTTTTCGACCGCGGCGAGACGGGTGAAAACCGCTGTCCCGTTGTCTATTCGCTCTACCAGAGCATCAGGAGAATTTCATGCGTTTGACCACCAAAGGGCGTTTCGCCGTCACAGCCATGATCGATTTGGCGCTGCGTGAAAACACCGGCCCCGTGGCCCTGGCCGCCATCAGCGGTCGCCAGCAAATATCTTTGTCCTACCTTGAGCAGTTGTTCGGCAAGCTTCGCCGCCACGAGTTGGTAGAAAGCACGCGCGGCCCGGGCGGCGGCTATTCGCTGGGCCGCAAATCAGAAGAGATCACCGTTGCCGACATCATCGTCGCGGTGGACGAGCCCATCGATGCCACCGGCTGTGGCGGCAAAGAAAACTGCATGGGCGACGAAACCGGCAAGTGCATGACCCACGATTTGTGGACGGCACTCAACACCAAAATGATCGAGTACCTCAACTCGATTTCGCTGCGTAAATTGGTGGAAGACCAGTTGGCGCGCGGCGTGTCCATCGGTGACCAGCCGATGAAGCGCGCCATCTCAAGCCAGCCCGTGGTCAAACCCATCAAGATCACCGCGCCCAATTCGGTGTTTGCGTTCGGCGCCGGTTTTTCAAAATAAGCCCGGCCGCACCGTCATTGAAATCTCGCGGAAATCCTACGGAAATCTAACGATTTGACCCTGCTGTGATGTGAACTCGCAGCACTGAGCAAACTCTCGCTATGAACAGCACCCCGCACTTCCCCACTTACCTCGACTACGCTTCGACCAACCCGGTTGATCAACGCGTCGTTGACGCCATGATTCCTTGGTTGCGTGAGCATTTTGGCAACCCGGCGTCGCGCAGTCATGCGTGGGGTTGGGAGGCTGAAGCCGTTGTTGAGAAGTCACGCGAACACGTGGCCGCTCTCATCAACGCCGACCCGCGCGAGATTGTGTGGACATCGGGTGCGACTGAGTCCATCAACTTGGCACTCAAAGGCGCGGCGCAGTTTTACAAGTCGCGTGGCAATCACATCATCACCTTGAAGACCGAGCACAAAGCTGTGCTCGACACCGTGCGTGAGTTGGAGCGTCAAGGTTTTGACGCCACTTACCTCGATGTGGAAGAAGACGGTTTGGTCGATTTCGAAAAGTTGCAAGCTGCCATTCGTCCCGACACGATTTTGATTTCAGTGCTGTTCGTGAACAACGAAATTGGCGTGATTCAAGACATCGCTGCCATCGGCACCATGTGCCGCGAGCGCGGCGTTATTTTTCACGTTGACGCGGCTCAGGCCACCGGCAAAGTCACCATTGACGTGACGAAGTTGCCCATCGATTTGATGAGTTTGGCGTCACATAAAACCTACGGCCCCAAAGGCATAGGCGCGCTGTACGTGTCGCGCAAACCGCGCGTTCGAATTGAAGCGCAAATGCACGGCGGCGGGCATGAGCGCGGCATGCGTTCCGGCACCTTGGCCACGCATCAAATTGTTGGCATGGGTGAGGCTTATCGCATTGCCAAGCTGGAGATGGGCGTTGAGATTGAGCGCATTCGCATGCTGCAACAGCGCCTGATCACTGGCCTTCAGGGCATGGAGCAAACGTTTTTGAACGGTCACGCTGAAAAGCGCGTGCCGCACAACGTGAACATGTCGTTCAACTTTGTGGAAGGCGAGTCGCTCATCATGGGCATCAAGGGCATTGCGGTGTCCAGCGGCTCGGCTTGCACATCGGCCAGCTTGGAACCCAGCTATGTGCTGCGCGCTCTGGGCAGAAGCGACGAGCTGGCGCACTCATCGCTGCGCATGTCCATCGGACGGTGGACCACAGTTGAAGAGATCGACTATGTGATCGCCACACTGAAAGACCGCGTGGCCAAGCTGCGCGATTTGTCGCCTTTGTGGGACATGCACAAAGACGGCATCGACATCAGCACGATCCAATGGGCGGCTCACTGAGCCCTTCTGTTTCGATCTGCTGACCTGAAGAATGATTTTGGAGAACTGACATGGCATACAGCGAAAAAGTGGTCGAGCATTACGAAAACCCGCGCAACGTGGGCTCCTTCGACAAAGGCGACGATTCGGTCGGCACCGGCATGGTGGGTGCACCGGCTTGCGGCGACGTGATGAAGCTGCAAATCAAGGTGAACCCCGTCACCGGGTTGATCGAAGACGCGAAGTTCAAGACCTATGGTTGCGGCTCGGCCATTGCGTCCAGCTCGCTCGTGACCGAGTGGGTCAAAGGCAAGTCCTTGGATCAGGCGCTGGAAATCAAAAACACCCACATCGCCGAAGAACTGGCCTTGCCTCCGGTGAAGATTCACTGCTCGATCTTGGCGGAAGACGCCATCAAAGCCGCCGTGAGCGATTACAAAGCGAAGTTGGCGACTGCATCCGCATCTGCATCTGCAACCGCAGCCGCCGCCGCTGAATCAGCAACAGCAACAGCAGCTCACTGAACCCATGGCAGTCACCCTGAGCGAAGCCGCAGCGCGTCACGTGACGCGCTACATCACCAAACGCGGCAAGGGCGTGGGCGTGCGCTTGGGCGTGAAAACCACCGGCTGCTCGGGCTTGGCCTACAAGCTGGAATACGCCGACGATGTGGCCCCTGAAGACGTGGTGTTTGAAGGCCACGGCGTGAAGGTGCTGATCGACCCGAAAAGCTTGCCCTACCTCGACGGCACCGAGCTCGACTTTGTGCGCGAAGGCTTGAACGAAGGCTTCAAGTTTCACAACCCGCGCGAGAAAGACCGCTGCGGCTGCGGTGAATCTTTCAGGGTTTGACGCTGAGGCGGCTTTCGATGAGCGCGGCTGCGGTCGCGTTTTTTTATGCCCGTTTTTAGAACATGAATCTCAACAGCACCGACTTTGAATTGTTTGATACGCCTGCGACCATGGCCTTTGATCGCAGCGTCTTGGACAGGCAATGGCGCAACCTGCAAGGCCAAGTCCATCCCGACAAGTTCGCAGCCCAAGGTGCCAGCGCGCAGCGCGTGGCCATGCAATGGGCCGTCCGCGTGAACGAGGCCTACCAACGCCTGATAGACCCGTTGAAGCGCGCCGCCTACTTGTGCGAGTTGAACGGCGCGCCGGTCAATGCTGAGAACAACACCGCCATGCCGAGCACGTTCTTGATGCAGCAAATGGAATGGCGTGAAGCTTTGGACGATGCACGTGCCTTGCCCGCTGTCGAAGGCCTGGCGGTCGAAGTCTGCGCCCATCACAAAACGGCTTTGGCCGAGTTGCAAATCACCATCGACATCCAACGCGATTTCCCCGCCGCCGCGCAGCAAGTCAGGGCCTTGATGTTCGTTGAGCGCTTTGAAGCCGATGTCGATGCACGCCTGGAAGCCCTAGGACAATAAGAAGATGGCGTTACTCCAAATCTCAGAACCCGGCGGCACGCCCGATCCGCACCAACGGCGCATCGCTGTCGGCATCGACCTCGGCACCACGCATTCTTTGGTGGCGGCGGTGCGCAACAGCGTGGCCGAGTGCTTGCCAGATGCCGCTGGCCGCGTGATCTTGCCTTCTGCCGTGCGCTACTTGACCGAAGGTCGCCGTCAAATTGGTTATGACGCCTTGAGCGAAGCGGCCGCAGATCCGCGCAACACCATCACGTCGGTCAAGCGCTTCATGGGTCGCGGCTTGAGTGATGTGAAAGACCGCGCCAAGCTGCCTTTTGATTTCATTGACACGCCCGGCATGGTGCAAATCCAAACCGTCGACGGCGTCAAGTCACCGGTGCAAGTGTCAGCAGAAATTTTGGCCACGCTGCGTTTTCGCGCAGAAGACAGTTTTGACGACGAGTTGTTTGGCGCGGTGGTCACAGTGCCCGCTTACTTTGACGACGCACAGCGCCAAGCCACCAAAGACGCCGCGCAATTGGCCGGTTTGAACGTGCTGCGCCTGATCAACGAACCGACGGCCGCCGCCATCGCTTACGGCTTGGAGAACGGCTCGGAAGGGCTGTACGCCATTTACGATTTGGGTGGCGGCACGTTTGACATCTCGCTGCTGCGCTTGACCGCAGGCGTGTTTGAAGTGGCTGCCACAGGCGGCGATTCGGCTTTGGGCGGTGATGACTTTGACCATTTGCTGGCCGATTGGGCTTTGGCCCAAGCTGGTTTGCAAGCCGAGTCAGCGCAAGACAAACGCGCGGTTTTGGTGGCTGCACGCGCCGCCAAAGAAAAGCTCTCCAGCTCCGACCACGCGACCTTGGCTTGCCCCTTGGGCGCGACCGAGCTGTCAGTGCGCGTGTCGCGCGATCAGTTCGAGCAGCTCGGCTCCGAGCTGCTGGCGCGCACCATCACCGCGCTGCGCAAAGTGCTGCGCGACGCCAAGGCCAGCAAGGCCGATGTGCAAGGTGTGGTGATGGTCGGCGGCTCCACGCGCATGCCCATGGTGCAGGCGGCGGTGGCTGAGTTTTTTGGCAAGCCGCCGCTGACCAACCTGAACCCCGACGAGGTCGTTGCCTTGGGTGCGGCCATTCAAGCCAATGCGTTGGCAGGAAATGCCGGTGCTGACGATTTGCTGTTGTTGGATGTGATTCCGCTGTCGCTGGGCTTAGAAACCATGGGCGGCTTGGTCGAGCGCATCATCCCGCGCAACAGCACCATACCCACATCGCGCGGCCAAGACTTCACCACCTTCAAAGACGGCCAAACCGCGCTTGCGGTGCATGTGGTGCAAGGCGAACGCGAGCTGGTGTCTGACTGCCGTTCGCTGGCGCGCTTTGAGCTGCGCGGCATTCCCCCTGCCGTCGCAGGCTCGGTGCATATCCGCGTGAGTTTTCAGATTGATGCCGACGGACTGCTCTCGGTCACGGCGCGCGAGCAAGGCAGCGGCATTGAGGCCCACATCGAG
>JANYJJ010000069.1 GCA_025358485.1 Burkholderiales bacterium
GCCAAGCCCATCAGGCCGTAAATAGCGCCGTTGGTGACGCCGTCCAGCGTCAAGATGCTGGCAATAGAAAAATCCATGGCTCAGTGCAGTTTTCGTTGTGGAGGCAAGGCGTGTCGAAGCAGCTATTGTGCCGAGCTCGCCTTCGATTCACTCCACTTTCCAATCACTCAACTTTCCAATCGCCGTTGACCACCTTCAGCATCACGCCGGTCTCGTTGGTGAAGCCCCAGTGATCGGCGGGCGTCCAGTTCATGACGCCGTGCGAGAAGACGGTGCGGCCCATGGTTTCCAAACCGTCTTTGATGGCTGCGCGGAACTCTTTGGTGCCAGGCTTGGCTTTTTTCAGCGCCACGGGCAACACTTTTTCCAACACGATGAGGGTGTCGTAGGCGTGGCCCGCAAATTGATTGCGTGAACCCACGCCGTATGCTTTTTCGTACTTCTGCACAAAGTCGATGGCCAGTTTTTTCGACGGGTGCGACTCACTCAGTTGCTCGGCGATCACGGCCGGGCCCGACACCACATAGCCGCCTTCCACTGCCTTGCCGCCCACACGCATCAAGTCGCGCGAAGCGGCGGCGTGGGTTTGGTAAATCTTGCCTTTGTAGCCGCGCTCGACCATGGCCATGTGCGGCATGGCGGCCCCGCTGCCAGAGGCGACGATGAGCACCGCGTCAGGGTTGGCGCTGTTGAGTTTCAAGGCTTGCGCGGTGACGCTGGTGTCGGGCCGCGCGAAGCGCTCGACGGCCACCACCTTGATGCCAGCCTTCTCGGCTTCGGAGGTGAAGTCTTTCAACCAACCTTCGCCGTAAGCGTCGGTGTAGCCCAAGAAGCCGACTGTTTTCACGCCCTGCTTTTTCATGTGCTCGACCATGGGATGAGCCATCACGGCGTTCGACTGTGGCAAGCGGAATGTCCAAGCGTCTTTGCCGGGCGGCAGTTGCGCGGGGGAAAACGCCAGTTGAACGGTGCCGGATTCCATCGCCACGTCGGCCATGGCTATGGCCACTGGGGTGGCGGCCGATCCCATGATGATGTCAACCTTGTCTTCGGTCACAAAGCGCTTGGCATTGACCGCGCCCTTGGTCGGGTCGGTGGCGTCGTCCAAGATGATGAGGTTGATTTTTTCACCGCCGATGGTGGCCGGGAACAAAGCGAAATAGTTCTTCATCGGTATGCCCAAGCCCGAAGCGGGGCCTGTGAGCGGCAGGCTGATGCCGATGTTGATGTCGGCCTGCGCAGCGGTGGCGATCAGGCCACCAAGCAGGGTCAAGGCGAATGAGGCGAGTGTTTTTTTCATGGTGCAAAGTCTCCGCGGGTTGGTTGTTTGTGAACTTTTTTATGGGCTGGGCTGGGGCAGCAAAACACCTTCACCGCCTGCGAACAAGTGCTCGACCAAGGCGTTTCTGTAGGCCAACACTGCGCGCTGATTGATCGAACCCTTGTCGGTGATTTCACCTTGGTCGATGCTGGGTGGATCAACAAGCACCAAGGCCCGCGCCACGCGGGTGGCGCTGCCGGTGCCGCTGGCGTGGCTTGCATTCACCAAGCGCTGGAAAAACTGCTGCACGCCGGGCGCGCTCAAAACTTCGCGCATGGATGCGGTGGGTGGCAACTGCGCCAAGGCACGGCAACTGTCTGTGCGCGGAAAAATCAAAATGCCGATCTCGTTGCGGTTGATGCCGGCCACCACCATGTCTTGCACGCAAGGGTCGCCGGCGGCAATCACGCGCGCGCGCAAGGGGCCGACCGACACAAAGGTGCCGCTGGACAACTTGAAGTCTTCGGCTATGCGGCCGTCGAACATGAAGCCTGCATCGGGGCGTGCCGGGTCTATGAATTTCAAGGCATCGCCGCTGCCGTAATAGCCTTCTTCGTCAAAGGAAGCCGAGGTTTGTGCGGGCGCGCGCCAGTAGCCGGGCGTGACGTTGGGGCCGCGGTAGCGCACTTCCCATTTGCCGTCGACGGGCGTTAACTTCAGTTCCATTCCGGGGGCGGGCAAACCGACGTGGCCTGACTTGACTTGGCCTGAGTTGGCGCACAAAGCAAACGGCGAGGTCTCGGTCATGCCCAAACCCGTGAGCATGCGGATTCGCTCGCCGCAGGCCATCTCGGCCACTTCGTCAAGCTGATCCCACACCGGTTGCGACAAGGCAGCGCCTGCAAAAAACAGCATGTTCAAGCGACTGAAAAAAGTTTGCCGCAGCATGGCGTCGGCTCTCAGCGCGTTGCCAATTTCTTCGAAGCCTTTGGGAACATTGAAGTAGACGGTGGGAGCAATTTCGCGCAGGTTGCGCAGCGTCTCGCCAATCAGCGCGGCGGTGGGTTTGCCGTCGTCGATGTACAGCGTGCCGCCGTTGTAGATGGTCAGGCCCACGTTGTGGTTGCCGCCGAAGGTGTGGTTCCACGGAAGCCAATCCACCAGCACCGGCGGCGTGTGGCCCAGGCTGGGGAAGCACTGCAAGATTTGCTGCTGATTGCTGCACAACATGCGCTGGGTGTTGACCACGCCCTTGGGCATGTGTGTGGAACCTGAGGTGAACAGGAACTTGGCGATGGTGTCGGGCGTGACTCGCGAGTGCGCTTCATCGACGGCCGAGGTGGCGGTTGTCGCCAGCAAATCGGCAAAGCTTGTTGCAGCGCGATCGCCGAGGCTGCCCGTGGTCAGCACCACCTGCACATCGGCACCGACGGTGGCTTGTATGGCTTTGCCGTAAGCCGTCGCATTCGACGCAAACACCACCGAAGGCGTCAGCACGCCCAGGATGTGACGCAGCTTGCCGAAGTCTTGCGACACCGTGGAGTAGGCCGCGGATATAGGTGCAAACGGCACGCCCGCCAGCATGGCCCCCAGGGTCAGCAGCAAGTGCTCGATGTCGTTGTCGGACAAGATGGCCAGCGGTCGCTCGACGCTGGCGCCACTGTTGATCAACCACTGCGCAATGCTTCGTGCGCTGTGCAGCGCTTGGGCGTAGCCGATGCGCACCCAGTCGCCACCTTGACGGCGTTTGGCGACGAGGGTGTGGGTTGGCGTTGCGGCGGCAAAGTGCAGCAGGCGGTCGGTCAAGCGCTTGGGGTAGTCGCCCAAAGGCTCGCTTGAGGTGACGCGCAATG
The DNA here is from genome assembly GCA_025358485.1 of Burkholderiales bacterium. Classification (GTDB taxonomy): domain Bacteria; phylum Pseudomonadota; class Gammaproteobacteria; order Burkholderiales; family Burkholderiaceae_C; genus JANYJJ01. The sequence goes on from JANYJJ010000069.1 coordinate 3,115, forward strand.
AGCCGTCGTCATGCGTGGTGAAGTGCGCCGCCAGCGAGCCACCCAGCGGCAGTTCGCGGTATCGCGCTTGAGCGTTGGCGACGCTCGTCACGCTTTGCTCACCTTGTTTGCTTTGCCTTGCAAAAACGCATTCATGCGGGCTTTGGCTTGCGGGTCGGTCGAGGCCATCGACGCCATCAGCGATTCTGTGAACAAACCTTCAGCCTGACCCATTTCCACGATGCGCGGCAGCGCGTGCATGACGGCAAAGTTAGACAGCGGCGCGTTGCCTGCAATCTTCTCAGCCAAAGCAAACGCCTTGTCCAAGCCCCTGCCGTCTTCCACCAAATACTGCGACAAGCCCACGCGCATGCCCTCTTCTGCATCAAACACACGGCCGGTCAGCATCATGTCTGCGGTGCGCGCCATGCCAATCAAACGCGGGATGCGCACCGAGCCGCCTCCGCCGACGAAGATGCCGCGCTGGCCTTCGGGCAATCCGTAAAACGCGCTGGCCTCTGCCACGCGGATGTGCGCTGAGGCGGCCAACTCCAAGCCGCCGCCCACCACCGCACCTTGCAACACCGCCACGACGGGCACTCGGCCAAATTGAATTTGCTCGAACGCGGCGTGCCATGACCGCGAGTGCATCACCGCTTGCGTCATGTCGCGCTCGGTGAGCTCAGACAAATCGAGCCCAGCGCAAAAATGCGCGCCCTCGCCGCTGAGCACCACAGCGCGCACACCTTCAGGCCAGTTGATGAATTGGGCGTGCAGTGCGGCAATGAGCGGGTCGTTCAGCGCGTTGCGTTTGTCGGGGCGGTTGAGCCTGAGGTGGGCCACCGCGCCTTGCACATCAAGCGTCAACAAATCGGAATTCACAGTCCCGCCTCTCGTCATGAAAAACAGTTTCTATATTTAACTAAATTGAGGCGGAGTAAAACGAGGTTTTCCCTGATTCAACGAAACTTGCGATTGATTAAATTCAGGAACCAAAAACGGGAGGCCACATGCAAGTCAAACGCTCTTTTGTCAGACGCTCATTCGTTCAACCCTCATTCTCTAAATCCACTTTCTGCCTTTCTGCGCTCTTGTTGGTCAGCTGTTCGACGCAGCCCCCACGCGCGGATGCAACGGCCAGCGCCGCGCCCACCTTGGGCTGTCCTGATCTGACGGCAGCCAGCTTGGGTTTGCCGGGTTTGACCACGGTCAAGGCCGAGCTGGTCGGCATGGGTGCCGTCACGCCACCCGGCGCTGCCCTGCCCTTGCCTGCGCATTGCAAGCTCACTGGCGCTTTGAACGAACGCACCAGCACGGTGGACGGCAAGCCCTACGCCATCGGCTTTGAGCTGCGCTTGCCGTTTGATTGGAACGGCAAGTTTTTCTTTCAAGGCGGCGGCGGCAATGACGGCGTGATCCGCGATGCGTTCGGCGCGTTGTCGTTCGCGCAAGGCGGCTCGACCACCAACGCGCTCACCCGTGGCTATGCGGTGGTCAGCACCGACGCAGGCCACAAGGCCGAGGCCGCGCCCATCGTGGGCGGCGCGCTGTTTGGCATGGATCCGCAAGCGCGCTTGGACTACGGCTACAACGCGGTCAGCGAAGTGACCGTGGCGTCGAAGTTCATCATCCAGCGCTTCTACGGCAAACGCCCCGAGCGCTCTTACTTCATGGGCTGCTCCAACGGCGGCCGCCAAGCCATGATCGCCGCAGCGCGCTTGGCCGATCAGTACGACGGCGTGGTGGCGGGCAACCCCGGCTTCAACTTGCCCAAGGCTGCCATTCAACATGCTTGGGACAGCCAAGCCTTCGCCGCCGTGGCCCCCAGAACGCCCGAGGGTAAGCCCATCATTTCACAAGCATTCAGCCCCGCTGACATGAGTTTGGTGGCGTCTAAGGTGCTGGAAAAATGCGACGCACTCGACGGCGTGGCCGACGGCATGGTGAACAACGCACCGGCTTGCAAAGCTGCGTTCAAGTTGAGCGAGCTGACATGCACCGGCGATAAAACCGCCACCTGTTTGAGCGCTGCGCAAGTGGTCAGTTTGCAAAAGGTGTTTACCGGGCCACGCGACAGCAAGGGCATGGCGCTGTATGCCGACTGGCCGTTCGACGCTGGTGTAGGTGCCTTTGGGTGGCGCATTTGGAAGATGGGCACCGCGCCCGCGGCCACGCCGAATTCCATCATCGCGACCATGGGCGGCGCGTCACTGCCCTACATTTTTTCCAACCCGCCCACCGCCTTGTCGGGCGCGGACACCACGGTGATTGACTACCTGTTGGGCTACAACTTTGACAGTGACGCGGGCAAGGTGAATGCCATCAGCGGCACTTACGCACAGTCACCCATGGCCTTCATGACACCGCCCAACCCAAGCGACCTCAGCGCCTTCAAAAAGCGTGGCGGCAAGATGATCGTGGTGCACGGCAACAGCGACCCGGTGTTCTCGGTGAACGACACCATTCGCTGGTACGGCGAGCTCAACACCGCGCAGCGTGGCGACGCGGCCAGCTTTGCGCGCCTGTTCACCGTGCCGGGCATGGCGCACTGCTCGGGTGGCCCGTCTACCGACAACTTCGACGGCCTGGACGCATTGGTCAACTGGGTGGAAAAAGGTTTGCCACCAGACCGCATTGAGGCTTCGGCACGCGCTGCCAACGCTGACACCAAGGCTTGGCCCACACGCACACGACCACTGTGCGCGTATCCCAAATTTGCAAAGTACAAAGGCACGGGCGACGTCGAAGTCTCAAGCAGCTTTGTTTGTGAGCAGGAACAGCGCCAATGAACACCGACGACATCATCGCCATCGACATGCACACCCATTTGGAGGTGTCGTGTCGCAATCCGTTTGACAACTACGGCGAAGAATTTGACCGCGCCGCAGACAAATACTTTCGCACCAGCAAGCGGCCCACCATGGACGAGTCGCTGGCGTATTACCGCGAAAAGAAAATTGGTTTTGTGATGTTCACGGACGACGCCGAAAGCCAGCAAGGCCGACGCCGCATCCCGAATGAAGAGATCGCCGAGGCCGCGATGGCCAACCCCGACATCATGATTGCCTTCGGCAGCATCGACCCCCACAAAGGAAAAATGGGCGCGCGTGAAGCCCGCAAATTGATTGAAGAGTACGGCGTGAAGGGTTTCAAATTTCACCCGACGGTGCAAGGTTTCGAGCCGTATGACCGCATGGCTTGGCCGCTGTACGAGGTGATTGCCGAATACAAATTGCCCGCCATTTTTCACAGCGGCCATTCGGGCATAGGCAGCGGCATGCGCTGCGGCGGCGGGTTGCGATTGCAAAACAGCAACCCCATGTTGCTGGAAGACGTGGCGATAGATTTCCCCGACATGGACGTCGTGATTGCCCACCCTTCGTGGCCGTGGCAAGACGAAGCGCTGTCGCTGGCCATGCACAAACCCAATGTGTGGATAGACCTGTCGGGTTGGAGCCCCAAGTACTTCCCGCCGCAGTTGGTGCAGTACGCCAACACGCTGTTGAAAGACCGTATTTTGTTTGGCAGCGACTACCCGTTGATCTTGCCCGACCGTTGGATGAAAGACTTCTCTGAAGCCGGCTTCAAGCCCGAGGTGCAGCCCGGGATTTTGAAGAACAACGCCATGCGCTTGTTGAAGTTGAATTTGAAGCTGCCCACTTTGGCACCCGCGCAGTCAGCCCAACAAACTCAACAAGCTCAACCGTAGCGCGTATCAGCCTGCGCCAAAACCTCGTCCACCACCGCCAGGAGCTCGTTCACATTGACCGGCTTGGTGAGGTAGCGCATGGCACCACAAGCCATGGCGGTGTTGATTTGCGAGTCGAGCGCGTCGGCCGACACAATCACCACAGGAATGGTGCAGGTGGCCTGGTCGGCCTTGATGTGGCGCAGCAACTCCATGCCGCTGATGTCGGGCAGATGCATGTCGAGCAAGATCATGTCGGGACGGCGGTTGCGAATGGCGGCCAAGCCGTCCAGGCCCGTCACCGACACATCCATGCGCACTTGTGGACGCTGTGCCAACACACCGCGCATCACCTCGACATTGGTCTCGTTGTCTTCGACGTAATGCACGGTGCGCTGCTGGTACTGCGCAGGCTGAGTCAGCAACTCATCGAGGTTGGTGCGCACTGTGTCATCGTCTTTGAGCGTGGGCAAAGACAAGATGAACACTGAGCCTTCACCGGTCACGCTGCGCGCGCGCAAACTGCCGCCCATGAGCTCGGCCAAACGCTGACTGATGACCAATCCTATGCCCGTGCCTTCTTGCGTTGAACGTTCACGACCCAAGCGGTTGAAGGGCTGAAACAGCTCAGCCATCTGGTCAGGCGTCATGCCCAAGCCGGTGTCGGTGACGCTGATTTCCACCTCGCCAGCGTGCAGCCGTGTGGCCACATGAATGCGACCTTGATCCGCGTTGTACTTGACTGCGTTGGTGAGCAGGTTGGTCAAAATTTGCTTCACGCGGGTGTTGTCACCCTTCACGCGCATGGCGTTTCGTTCCAGGTCTTGGCTGATGCGGATGCCACGTTTGCGCGCAGCCTCTTCGACCAGCGGCACGGTGCGTGCCAGCAGGGCCGACAGATCCAGCGGTTCGATCTGCAAGCGCACATTGCCCGACTCGATGCGCGACAAATCGAGCACGTCGTTGATCATCTCCAACAGGTGCCAACCGGCGTGCTGAATCTGCCCCACCCACGGGCGCTGCGCGTCGGCCAGCGGGTTGCGTTTGTCCAACTCCAGCAGCTGGGCGAAACCCAACATGGCGTTCAGCGGCGTGCGCAGCTCGTGGCTCATGCGCGAAAGGAAGTCGCTCTTGGCGTGGTTGGACGACTCAGCCGCGGCACGCGCCTGCTGTGCTTCGGCCAGTTTCAGGTGGTCGGTGATGTCTTCCACGGCACCCACAATGCGACGAGGTTGGCCCTGCTCATCGCGCAGCAATGACACGGTGGACTGCACCCACAGCGTGTGCCCATCGCGCGCGATATAGCGCTTGTTGCGGCGGAACAAAGGAATCTCACCGGTCACCAATTGGCGCGACAACTCGGCGTCTTGGCGAATGTCGTCGGGGTGGGTGAAGTCGAGTGACGGCATGCCCAACAGCTCGTCGGCGCTGTAGCCCGTCAGCTCACAAAAGCGCGGGTTGGTTTGCAGCACGTTGCCGCGCAGGTCGGTGTAGACCACGCCGATGGGCACGTTGTTCAAGATGTTGCGAAAGCGCTGCTCACTTTCGCGCAGCGCGCTCTCGGCTTGTTGGCGTTCCACCACTTCTTGTTGCAGCGCGGCGGTGCGCTCGGTGACGGCGGCTTCAATGCGGCGCGTGCGGCCGGTCAGGGTCAAAAGCAAGGCGCCCAGCACGCCGGCGGACAGCACGCCAATGATGGAAAACAACCAAGCGTCGTTGTTGCGCGAGGCAGTACCGGGGACGTGCATGGACTGATTGACACGCAGGATCCACGGCCGCTGGGCATAGGTGATGGATTTGGAGAACACCCAAGCATCGGTGCGCAATTCACAACCGGCAGGCCCGGCCAATCGGCGAACTGGCGCGTTCGGCGCGGTGTCCGCCAAGCACAGGCTCATGCCGGGGGGCAGTTGCTGCGCCAGCGTTGAGAAAATGTCGTCAATGCGCACAGCGGCGAATACCACGCCTTGCACGGCCGCCTTGCGAGCCTCGGGCGTTGTTGGCTCGCCCCGGTACACGGCTTGGTAGATCACCACGTTGGACGCGTTGGTGGCCGCAGCACCTGCACCCGCACCCACGCCCGCACCGCCCGATATGCCTTCGCCCGCGACCACGGCCGCCGCCACACCGTGCGGGTCTGACACTGTTGGGTTGCCGCTAAGCACCGCGCCGAGAATGGCGTCGCGTGTCGAAAGCACAGCCAAAGCATTCAGGCCCAAAGCGTGGGCGTGCAATTCCATGGGTTCTATGTAACGCACGGCATAAGCCTCATCGCCCTCGAAGGCCTGCACGACGCCTTGCTCGTTGCTGTTGTGCACACGAAAGCTGGTCAAGCCTTCGGCATGCGCACGCGCCTGCGCAGCCTCCACGTCTGCCCGAGCAAGGCGTTCGTTGAAGCCCATGGCGTAGACCGCGCCGCCGGGTGCCAACCAGGGCTGGGTCACTCGCTTGAGCTCACTGCCGCTGACGGCGGCGGCGGCAAGGTAGGCACCTCGCAAAGCTTGCAACGCAAACAGGGGCTGCTGAAGTCGAAAGTTCAAGGCCGTCAGCGCGTTGTTGGCCTCGCGTTCCGTCACGGCTTGCGAGCGCTGCGCATCCCAACGGGCCACTTGGTTGATGGCGCCTGCCAGCAACAAGGTCACCAATATCAAAGGCACAGCGACGGTGGTGCGCCGGGGTGCCCAGTCGGCGCGCGGCCGACCGATCATGGCCAGCACGATGGGTGCGGCGATGAACACACCCAAACAATCGCCCAACCACCAGGTGCCCCAGGTGAACCCCAAATCCGAAGCCGTCAGCGCACCAATTGAATAAAGCGCCGCACTGGCCACGCTGGCATTGACCACGCATGCCACCAAGGCACCCAAGACAAAAAAGCCAGCAATCTCGCGCGATGCCGACAACGTCAATGGCGTGGGGAGGAAACGTTTTACCAAAAATGCGCCAATCCAAGCCTGCAAGGTGGCACCCATCGCCACTGCCGCCGGCAAGATCAGCTCGTGCTGGGCAAAGCCTTGCTTGGCGACAACCCAGCTGCCCACCAAAAAGGCACCCAGCGCCACCGCGGGCAACACCGCAGACCCGTACGTAATGACGCACGCCAGCGCAACGCCCGCGGCCGGATACATCGCAGACGCATAACCAGGGCCAGATCCCAACATGGCACCGGCCAAGCCCGACACCACGTAGGCAAGCGAAGTGGCCAGCACGATCACCGCCCACCGCAGCGGTGAGCGGGCCGAGGCTTCAGGTGATGTCAAGTGCTTGGCCACAGCTCAATCGGCAAACGATGGGCGGAAGCTGGGCCATCGCCGTGCAGAAGAAACCATGAATTGGCGGCCTGCGCAGGGCGTTACACGTTGAACAAGAAGTTCAAAACATCGCCGTCTTTCACCACGTACTCCTTGCCCTCGGCGCGCATCTTGCCGGCATCTTTTGCGCCCTGCTCGCCTTTGAAGGAGATGAAGTCTGCGAAAGCTATCGTCTGAGCGCGGATGAAGCCGCGCTCGAAGTCGGTGTGAATCACACCGGCGGCTTGAGGAGCGGTGTCGCCGACGTGGATGGTCCAAGCGCGCACTTCTTTCACACCGGCGGTGAAGTAAGTTTGCAAACCCAGCAGCGTGAAGGCCGAGCGAATCAAGCGGTTCAAGCCGGGTTCAGTTTGGCCCATTTCAGTCAAGAACATCATGCGGTCTTCGTCGCTCATCTCAGACAGCTCGGCTTCGGTTTTGGCGCAGATGGCCACCACCGGCGCTTTTTGCAGCAAGGCAAAAGCGCGCAGCTTGTCGAGGTGAACGTTGTTCTCGAAACCGCCTTCGTCCACGTTGGCCACAAACATGGCGGGCTTGGCGGTGATGAGGCACAGCGGTTTGAGCACGGCGTGCTCTTCTTTGCTGAAGCTGATGCTGCGCACCGGCTTGGCTTCGTTCAACGCGGCCTGACACTTTTGCAGCACCTCGACCAAACGCGCTGCCTCTTTGTCGGCACCCGACTTGGCCACCTTGATGGAGCGCGATAAAGTTTTGTCCACGGTCGACAAATCGGCCAAACACAGCTCGGTTTGAATCACTTCAATGTCGTTGATGGGATCGACGCGACCGGCCACGTGAATCACGTTGTCGTCGTCAAAACAGCGCACCACATTGACGATGGCATCGGTCTCGCGGATGTGGGCCAAAAACTGATTGCCCAAGCCTTCGCCTTTGGACGCACCCGCCACCAAACCCGCGATGTCCACAAATTCAACAATGGCCGGGACGATGCGCTCAGGTTTGACGATGGCCGACAGTTCAGCCAATCGCGAATCGGGCAATTCGACGATGCCCACGTTGGGCTCGATCGTGCAAAACGGATAGTTCTCGGCTGCAATGCCGGCTTTTGTCAGCGCATTGAAAAGGGTGGACTTGCCAACGTTGGGCAGGCCAACAATGCCGCATTTGAGGCTCATGGTGTTTCTTTCAGCGCAGTGCTGCGATCACAGGGAAGCTGCGATTTTAGGGGCCACGGATAATCGTTGCCTCCCTTTCAACACAGCGTTTTCAGTCCATGTCCACAAGTCCTACTATCACTCAAGAACGCGCTGAAGAAACCTGGTGCGCCGAGCGCCGTCTTGATGTGATTGCGTGCCTGAAACAACAAGGCTTAGAGCCCAGCGCAGGGCGCATCGGCGACGGCCCGGCGTGGTTTGTGATGCCCTACGTCAGCGTGTGGGCGGTAGAAAGCCGAGAGCGCCCCGAATGGATAGGTTGGTGGGTGATTTGCGGCGACTTGCCCAGCGACGTGTTGCCTGCACACGACCTTTCCTCGCCGCGCGATGCGCTGCGCGCCTTCGGCAAGCGTTGGGTTCTGCACGCCCAAAACCTAGACCGAGGTCAGGTGCCTTCTGCGTGGTCGCATGCGCCCGACAGTGATCTGCCCAAGTTGACGGCGCAGCTGAAAAAGCGAGGCGCGGCCTTGCAGCTCTGGGCCGAGGACGACGCGTCTTGGCCTGCGGCAGCGCCAGACGCTGACTGAGCGGCCCTGAGTCCATCGGCCTTAAATCCATAGACCTCAAGTCCATAGACCTCAAACCGATATCCATTCCAGGAAGCGCGTAGCGCCTTGCCCTGCATCAGTGTGCGGCGCACGGACGTATCGGCTAGACATCTTGGAATGGGATCCGTATGAACGCCGTTGCCGACGCCACAACATCAGCCAGAACACAGGCCAAAACAGAGCCCAGTTTTGACGCCTATGACCCCAAAGCCGCGCGCATTTTGGTGGTTGACGACGAGCCCGCCAATTTGAAATTGCTCAGCCTGATGCTGCGCACCGAGGGCTATCAACACGTTGAGCTGGTGCAAGACCCGCGTGAAGTTTTACCGCGCTATCAGGCCGCACGACCCGACTTGATCTTGCTCGACATCAACATGCCGCACCTAGACGGCTACGACGTGATGGCGCAAATCAAAGGCTTGAACGACGACCTGAAGCCACCCGTGGTGGTGCTCACCGCACAGTCGGGTGAAGACTTCTTATTGCGCGCTTTGCGCGGCGGTGCCATCGACTTTCTGAGCAAGCCGTTCAACCGCCGCGAGCTGCTGGCGCGAGTGCAAAACGTGCTGATGGCGCACTTGGCGCATCGCATGTTGCACTCGCACAAACAGGTGCTGGAAATCATGGTGAACGAGCGCACCCAAGAGCTGAGTCGCTCGCGCTTGGACATCGTGCGTCGTTTGGGCCGCGCTTCTGAATTCCGCGACAACGAAACCGGTCAGCACATCCTGCGCATGAGCCATGCCTCAGCCCTGTTGGCACGCAGTGCAGGTTGGGACGCAACGGCCTGCGAACTGATGCTCAACGCCAGCCCCATGCACGACGTGGGCAAGATCGGCATCCCCGACGGCATCTTGCTGAAGCCGGGACCACTGACCGCCGACGAGCGCGACATCATGAAGCGCCACACCACCATCGGCGCAGAAATCTTGGCCGACTCCGGCTCCGATTTGCTGGAAATGGCAAGAGAAATTGCCTTGTCCCACCACGAAAAGTGGGACGGCAGCGGCTACCCGCATCGACTGTCGGGCACGGCCATACCTGAGGCGGCACGCATCGTGGCCATCACCGATGTGTTTGATGCCTTGACCTCAGAGCGGCCCTACAAAAAGCCGTGGTCGATAGAGGAAACGTTGCGCTTCATGAACGCCAATGCAGGCAAGCAATTTGACCCACAGTTGCTCGACAAATTCACCGCCCTGATCCCTGACGTGCAGTTGATTCGCGAGCGCTTCGCCGAGCCCGACCTGGACTGTGACGCTGACGCAGACTTGATCGACAAGCGATGACGCTGACCGCATCACGCGATGACGCGGTGCGCTTTGCGCTGCAACAGCGCTTGAACGCGATTGAGCTGGAACTTCAAAACAGCAAACGCGCCCACGAAGACGCCAAACGCAGCAGGGTCGAGTTCATCGCCAACATCAGCCACGAGCTGCGCACGCCATTGCAAACCATCATTGGTTTTTCAGAGCTGGGTGCCAGCATGGCGCACAGCCGTGCGGGCCACGGCGAGTACGCAGACATGTTCAGCGACATTTGCGCCGGTGGCCAACGCATGCTGAGCTTGGTAAATGCGCTGCTCGATGTGGCCTCACTCAGCAGCAGCGGCGGCTCGCTCAACCTGCAGCGCGTTGACTTGGTCGAGCTGATTGACAGCGTGGTGAGCGCTACCAAAAACCAAACCAACAACCAAGCCAAAACCCAAAACCGGGCCCCAGCTTTGGCACTGAGCTTTGAGCACCCACTTGAACCCATCTGGGCTTTGGTTGAGCCCGCCCGCATGCAGCAGGTGTTGCGCAATGTTCTGACGAACGCCCAGCGTTTTGCGGCGAACACGGGCACCCACATCAGCTGCACAAACCACCCAGTCAGCGGCATCAGCATCACCATTGCCGACCGAGGCCCTGGCATTCCAGACAACGAGTTGGAGGCAGTGTTTGAACCCTTCTTTCAATCCAGCCGCACCCGCGACGGATCAGGTGGCGTGGGCTTGGGTTTGACGGTGTGCCGAAAAATCATGAGCGCGCACGGCGGCAGCATTCACGCCGCCAACGCGCCCGGTGGTGGCTGCGTCATCCGTGTCCACTTGCCACCCAGCGTAGATACGCAGGACGGCGCGCCGTCTTGTAGCCAGCGCTGAAGGGTCAGGAACGGACATGTTCAGAACCTCCGACAAAACTGCCGCCGCGATCATTCGCGCCCTGGAACGTGAGCTCGAAGCTGAGCGTCGCGTTCAAGAGCAAGCGCGCGGCCTGTTGATCCAGCGCGACTTGGAAACCGCCAACGCGCGTCGCGACTTGAAAGAGCTGAACGACAAAGTCGAATTGCTGATCACCGAGCGCACGCAGGTGCTCAGCGCGGCCCGCGATGAAGCTGTGGCGGCCACCCGTGCCAAAAGCAGCTTCTTGGCCAATATGAGCCACGAAATTCGCACGCCGTTGACGTCCATCATCGGCTTTGCCGAACTGCTGCTCGACCCCAAAGGCACGGCCGCTGAGAAGAGCGACTCGGCCACCACCATCATTCGCAACGGCCGTCATTTGTTGGAAGTCATCAACGACATTTTGGATTTATCGAAGATCGAAACCAGGCAGCTGGAGACCGAGCGAATTGAGGTGGCCTTGCCCGAGTTACTGAGCGACATTGAAGTGCTGGCCGCCGGACGGGCCAAAGCCAAGTCGCTGAAATTCACCATCGTCCACCACCTTCCGTTGCCCCCAGCTTTGTCGACCGATCCGGTGCGGCTCAAGCAAATTTTGCTGAACTTTTGCTCCAACGCGATCAAGTTCAGCAGCCAAGGTGAGGTGCGAGTCGACGTGCGCCACGATCTGGCGCGTCAGCACCTGCTGTTTGAAGTGAGCGACAGCGGCATCGGCATCAGTGCCCACCAAATTGACCGACTGTTCAAGCCGTTCGCGCAGGCCGATGTGTCTACGACGCGGCAGTTTGGCGGCACCGGTTTGGGCCTGTACATCTCTAAGCAGTTGGCTGACTTGTTGGGCGCTGAAATCAAGGTCAACAGCAAGCTGGGCAAGGGCAGTTGCTTCAGCGTGAGCGTGCCCTTGAATCGGGTGGCCAAGCCGCTGGAAATGTTGACCGACAGCCGCGACTTCGAGGCCTTTCACCGGCCGGCTTTCGAAGTCACCAGCATCGAAGTGCCTGAACTCAGCGGGCGCGTGTTGTTGGCCGAAGACGGAGTCGACAACCAACGTTTGTTGTCCACCTACTTGCGTCAAGCGGGGCTCACGGTGGACGTGGCAAGCAACGGCAAGGAGGCGGTGGCGCAGGCGCTGAGCAAAGACTACGCATTGATATTGATGGACATCCAAATGCCGCTGATGGACGGCATTGAAGCCACCATGTATTTGCGCGCGGAAGGCTACCCAGGCCCTATCGTGGCGCTGACTGCCAACGTGATGCAGTCAGACGTGGCACGCTATCGCCAGTGCGGATGCGACGACGTGTTGGCGAAGCCGGTAGACAGGCTCCAGTTCTACAAAGTGTTGCAGCGTTTTGTTGACACCGCGCAGCAGCCAGATTTGGAAGAAGAAGACGAATACACGCGTGAACTGCGCGCGCTCACCGAAGAGTTTTGCGCCGGTTTGCCGTCCACGCTGACGGCAATTTCAAGGGCGTCAGAGGGCGCCGATTGGCACGCCTTGAAATCCTTGATTCACACACTCAAAGGCACGGCGGGCTCGTACGGCTACCCACAAATTACCGCTATGGCAGCCGAAGTAGAGGCTCAATTGGCCAGCGGTCAAACCGAAACGCTGCCCACCATGTGCGCGACCTTGATACGCCGTGCTGTTCGGGCCATAGGCGAACCAGCCGCGCTTTGAGTCAACCCTTGGACGCGTGCGCAGCGTTCAAAGCGGGCTTGCGCCGCTTGGGGCCGAGTACCAACACATTGCCCAACACCGCCAAGGCAGCGCCGACCAAGGTGTACAGGCTGGCTTGGTATGACTCCAGCAGCATCGACACCAACAACGCCAACAGCGGCGTCATCACCCCGATGCTGCCGCTGGGGCCGGGCCCAATGCGCTCTTGCAAGGTCAAGAAGCAAGCGAAAGTCATGACCGAACCGGCGAGCGCGAGGTAGACCAACGACAGCCACCAAGACGCTGTTTTTGGCAGCACAAAAGTCTGTTCCATCACCAACGCCGCGACGCCTGCCACCAAGGCGCCGTACAACATGCCCCAGCCCAGCGACGGCCAAAATGGCAAGCCGTATTGTCGATTTCGGCTGGCTGTCAGACTGCCCACGCTCGACAACAGCACCGACGCCACAGTGAACAGCGCACCCCACAAAACGGTGCTCTGATTCGATTGCACCGCCGCCTTAGAAAACTCTGGCGCAAAAATCAAGGCGACCCCCACCAAACCGACCGCGCCGCCCCAAAGAAAGCGCGACGTCACCGGCGTGCCAAACAACCAGCGCGCGCCCAAGCCGCTGACCAAGGGTGAGGCCGAATAGCCCACCGCCACCAAGCCCGACACGACGTGCTTTTCAGCGTGATACACGCATAAATAAGACAGTCCGTACATGAAGCCGCCTTGCAGTGCCAAACGCGCGTGATCGCGCACGCCGAGACGCAGCGAATCCCCCGCTGAGGCACGCCACATCAGCACCACACAACCGGCCAAACCAAAGCGCAGCGCCACGCCAAACTCGGCCGAGGTCTGGCCAATTTGAAAGGTGATGGCGTACCACGTGGTGCCCCAAGTGAGCACGCAAATGGCGATGAGCTGCCAGCTTCTCAGTCGATTCACTTGAACAGCTTTGTTGAAAGAACCTCACTCAAATCGAAAGCTCGCATCGCCCTGCATGCCCACTTTCAATTCGGCGTCGATGCCGCTGACGATGACGGCGTTCATTGCAAATGTGAGTGCACCTTGCATGCGCTCGTCAGCCCGGTAGCTGGCCAGAGCGTCGCCCACGGCGTGGCCTGGAACGGCCGTGAGCGGATCAACATCGGGGATGGAGCAGCGCGTGCACGGCTTGACCAACTTCAAGCGGATTTCGCCTTGAGCGGTCGCAAACATCACCTCGTCCAGGTGGTCTTCGCCGTGCGCATCCAAACCGTCTAAAACCAAGTTGGGTCGAAAGCGCGCCAACGTGATGTCGGCTTGCCCTGCTTGGCGCAAGCGGCGGTTCATCTCATCCAAAGAAGCGGTGGACGTGACCAAGATGGGGAAGCCGTCAGAGAAGGCGTTTTCGGCGTTGATGTTGCCGGTCCACGCCTTGTCAGACAGGCGTTTTTGTTCGGGATCAAAACGCACCAGTCGCAGCGCTTGGCCTAGGAAATCAGTGAACCATTGCGCCGCCAAACCACCCATGTCATAGGCCGCTACCGTGTCGTTCCAAACCTGTACTTGCGTGGCTTTCTCAACTTTGTCCAAAGCCACATGCAGCGCCATCATGCCGGGCGCGCGCAGCACCATCTCAAGCGACTTGAGGGCGGGCTGTATCAACGCCATGCGCGGCAGTTGGCGTTGGGTCACGAACATGCCGTGGGCATCGACCACCATCCAAGCACGGTCGAATTCCAAACCGGTTTCAATCAACAAGCTCTCGGACAGGTTGATTCCTGCGCAACTTTTGATGGGGTAGACGCAAAGCTGGTTCACGCTGACTTTCAAATTACTCACGGCAATCACCTTTCAATTAAACCCAAGCCACCCCAAATTGTCGGTCTGATTTGTCAGTCGGATTTGTCAGCCAGACGCAGCGATCAAGAGCATGCAGCGCTACCTACAATCTCGCGCTATGGACAGTTACGACGTGTTGGTGCGGGGCTCGGGCATTGTGGGCAAAAGCCTGGCGCTGTCGTTGGCGCGCCAAGGTTTGCGCATTGCTTTGTTGGTCGATGCCGTCGACGCCCAAGGCAGCGACGTGAGGGCATTCGCGATGAATGCCGCGTCGGTCGCTTTGCTGCGCGGCTTGAAGGTGTGGGACGCCTTGCCCGCAACGGCCACCACCGCCGTGCACGACATGCACATTGAAGGCGACGCAGCCAACGGCAGCTTGGATTTTTCAGCGTGGTCGCAGCGCTTGTCTGAACTGGCGTGGATTGTTGACGCCGCGGTGCTGGAACAAGCGCTCGCCAGCGCGGTGAAGTTTGCGCCGCACATCACACAGGTGCACAGCGAAGTTCCCGCCACATTGACAGCCTTGTGCGAAGGCCGCGCCTCAGCCTCACGTGAGGCCTTGGGCGTGGTGTTTGAGAAAAACGAATACGGTCACCGCGCCATCGCCGCGCGCCTGACGTGCAGTTGGGGTCACCGTCACACCGCGCGCCAATGGTTTCGCTCGCCCGATGTCTTGGCCTTGCTGCCATTCGGTGGCGCGAAGGCCGCGAGCGGCGACGCGTCGTACGGCTTGGTGTGGTCAATGCCCGAAGCAAAAGCGCAAGAGCTGCTAGCGATTGACGACGCCGCCTTCAACAGCGCCTTGATGCAAGCGAGTCGGGGCGAAGCGGGTGAATTGAGTCTGGCCAGCGAGCGCGCCAGTTGGCCGCTGATGCGCGCACAAGCCACCGCCTGGTGCGGCCCCGGTTGGGTGCTGCTGGGTGACGCGGCGCATGTGATTCATCCGCTGGCGGGCCAAGGCTTGAACTTGGGGTTAGCGGACGTGGCCGCCCTCACGAAAACACTGCTGGAGCGTGAACCATGGCGCGCTTTGGGCGACGAAAAATTATTGCGCCGCTATGTTCGCCAACGTGTCGCGCCCACGCAGGCCATGGGCCGCGTCACCGAAGGCTTGCTGCATTTGTTTGCGGCCGAACAACCAGCGGTGCGGGAACTTCGCAATCGCGGCATGAGTCTGGTCAATCAACTGTCTCCATTGAAGCGCTGGCTCACGACGCGCGCGCTGGATTCTTAAAAATCATCTCTTGCAAGTCATCTCTTGAAAGCAAACTCGCCATGAACCCTACCGTGCACCTGCTGCGGCAAGTTGTTTTGTCCTCGATGCTGAGCTTGCTCTGCGCCGGCACGGCTTGGGCCGATGACGCAGCGATTCGCAAGAACTTTGCCGCGCGCCAACCGACCTTCCCGAAGATCGACGAGATCAGCAAAACAAAAATTCCGGGCATCTTCGAGCTGCGCGTCGGCACCGATATTTTTTACTCCGACGCGCAAGGCGATCACTTGATCGAAGGCCATTTGGTTGACACCAAAACGGGGGCCAACCTGACCGAAGATCGCATCGCCAAACTCACCGCGATCGATTTCGGCAGCCTGCCGTTGAAAGACGCCATCGTGTTCAAGCTTGGCACCGGCGCGCGCAAGTTGGTCGTTTTTTCCGACCCCAATTGCGGCTATTGCAAAAAGTTTGAGCGTGAATTGGCTCAGGTGAGCGACGTGACGGTGTACACATTTTTGTACCCAATTTTGGGCGGTGACTCACCCGAAAAGTCACGCGACATTTGGTGCGCCAAAGACAACACCAAAGCGTGGCGCGACTGGATGGTTGAGGGCACTGCACCCGCCAAATCCATAGGTCAGTGCGACGTGGCCGCCTTGCAGCGCAATGCCTTGATGGGCCGCAAACACAAGGTCATGGGCACACCGGCGCTGGTGTTTGAAGACGGCAAACGCATCCCCGGTGCCATGGCCCCTGAGCAGATCGAAAAGCAGTTGGTGGTCAGCCGAAAAGCGATACGCGGCTGAGCGCAATACTGTTCAGTCAGTATCCGATCAGCCTGAGGTGATTTTCCCGATCATCCTGAGGTATCGAAGGAAGGAAGGAAAGAAGGCTTGCGCAGGACTTCGATACCTCAGCCCGAACGGGTTTTGTTTGTGTTTTAAGTTAAGTGAACAGTAGTGGGGCTCACTGGCCCTGGTCGCGATCAACGCTTAGCAAAGCCAGCATGGCCTGATCGCACAGCTCGCCTTGCGGGTCGCGCTCGCGGTGGCGCACGATGCCTTCTTGCTTGAAGCCCATGCCTTTGGCAAATGCGATGGCGCGTTGGTTGCGTACATCGCTGATGGCTTCGATGCGCGCAAAGCCCAGCGCAAACACCACGTCTGCGGTGGCCAAGACGGCCTCGCGCATCAAGCCTTGCCCGGCGTGTCGTGGGTCGCCCACGTAGCCAATCTCGGCGCGCGGGGCTTCGAAGTCAAAGCTGTGAAAGTCAATGCGGCCAATCAATGCGCCGCTGTCTTCACGAAACACGTTGAAGATGAGGTTCTCGCCGTCATCAACGTACTGCAAACCGCGCGCGCAAAAGCTTTGCGCCCACGCCAAGTCACGCGTGAATCGTGGCCAGTTGATGAAGGGCCATGACGGCAACGAGGCGTTGAGCAAGTCGGCAATTTGCGCAGCATGCTGAACGTTCGGCGCTTCCAAACGCAGGCGCGGCGTTTGGATGAAACGCGGCGCAGCGATCAAGTCCGACTTGTCCAAATGCGCGCAAATTGAAGATCAAGCCAGCTTGCCGTGGCAGAGCTTGAACTTTTTGCCACTGCCGCAAGGGCACGGATCGTTGCGGCCGACCTTGGGGGCATCGGCGGGCATGCCTGTGTTCGCGGCCAAACCTGCGGGTGCAGCTTGTTCGCTCACGCTGCCGTCTTCATTCGGGTGCGTGTAAGTGATGTTGCTGAAGCGCTCGGCGCGTTCTTCAATCGCAGCAGCAGCCGCTTCGGCTTCTTCTTGCGACTGAATGCGCACCGTCATCAGCGAACGCGTCACTTCCATTTTCACGACATCGAGCAACTCGCTGAACAACTCAAACGCTTCGCGCTTGTATTCCTGCTTGGGATTCTTTTGGGCATAGCCGCGCAAATGAATGCCTTGGCGCAAGTAATCGAGCGCGGCCAAATGCTCACGCCAATGGGTGTCAATGGACTGCAACAGCATCATGCGCATGAAGGGCGTGAACTGCTCCAAGCCCACGCGCTCGACCTTGGCGTTGAAGCTGGTGTCCGCCGCTTTGACAACTTTTTCGACCACGTCTTCGTCGGTGATCGAGTTACTTTTCTCAACTTCAGCTTTCAGCGGCAAGTCGAGCTGCCACTCTTCGCGCAGCGTTTTCTCCAGGCCACCCAAGTCCCACTGTTCTTCCACGCTTTCAGTGGGGACGTAGGTGCGCACCACGTCGGTCATGGTGCTGGTCCGCAAGTTGGTGATTTGTTCGCTCAGGCTTTGCGCTTCCAGAATGTCGTTGCGCTGCTGATAGATGACTTTGCGCTGGTCATTGGAAACGTCGTCGTACTCAAGCAGTTGCTTGCGCACGTCGAAGTTGCGCGCCTCGACCTTGCGCTGTGCGCCCTCGATGCTGCGGGTGACGATGCCGGCCTCGATGGCTTCGCCGTCAGGCATCTTCAGCCTGTCCATGATGGAGCGCACCCGGTCGCCAGCAAAAATGCGCATCAACGAATCGTCGAGCGACAAGTAAAAGCGCGATGAACCTGGGTCGCCCTGACGGCCCGAGCGGCCGCGCAATTGGTTGTCTATTCGGCGCGATTCATGACGCTCGGTGGCGATGATGCGCAGGCCGCCTTGGGCCTTCACGTTGTCATGCAAGCCTTGCCACTCACTGCGAATCTTGTCGGCTTGAGCGGCTTTGTCAGCGTCACCCAATGCAGTGTCGGCATCGATGACTTTGATTTGGTTTTCAACGCTGCCGCCCAGCACGATGTCGGTGCCGCGACCAGCCATGTTGGTGGCGATGGTGATGACGCCGGGGCGGCCCGCCTGTGCCACGATCTCGGCTTCTTTGGCATGCTGTTTGGCGTTGAGCACGGCGTGCGGCAGCTTGACTTTCTTGAGCATGTCCGAGATCAACTCGGAGTTTTCAATCGACGTGGTGCCCACCAGCACGGGCTGACCGCGCTGATGGCAATCGCGTATGTCTTCGATCACCGCTTCAAACTTTTCGCGGTTGGTTTTGTAGACGAGGTCAAGTTCGTCTTTGCGAATGGTCGGACGATTCGGCGGAATCACCACCGTTTCCAGGCCGTAGATTTCTTGGAATTCGTAGGCTTCGGTGTCGGCCGTGCCGGTCATGCCCGACAACTTGCCGTACATGCGGAAGTAATTTTGAAAGGTGATGCTGGCAAGCGTTTGGTTTTCGTTTTGGATCTGCACGCCTTCTTTGGCTTCCACCGCTTGGTGCAAGCCGTCAGACCAACGCCGACCCGTCATCAAGCGGCCGGTGAACTCGTCAACGATGACCACTTCGCCTTGCTGCACGACGTAGTGTTGGTCGCGGTTGTAGAGCTGATTGGCTCGCAGCGCGGCGTACACGTGGTGCATGAGCGTGATGTTGGCTGGGTCGTACAGACTGGCGCCTTCGGCCAACAAACCGGCTTCGCCCAAAATGCGCTCGGCATTTTCGTGACCGTCTTCAGTCAAGAAAACTTGATGTGTTTTTTCATCGACCGTGAAGTCACCCGGCTCGATCACGCCTTCGCCGGTGCGCAAATCAAGCTCGCCAATTTGCTTTTTCAACTGCGGCACGACCGAGTTGATGCGCACATACATCTCGGTGTGGTCTTCAGCTTGGCCGCTGATGATCAGCGGCGTGCGCGCTTCGTCGATGAGGATGGAATCGACCTCGTCCACGATGGCAAATGCCAAGCCACGCGCGACGCGGTCGTCGGTGCTTTGCACCATGTTGTCGCGCAGGTAATCAAAGCCAAATTCGTTGTTGGTGCCGTAGGTGATGTCGGCGGCGTAAGCTGCTTGCTTTTCTTCACGCGACATGTCGGGCACGTTCACGCCCACGCTCAAACCAAGGAAGTTGTAGAGCTGGCCCATCCACGCGGCGTCGCGCTTGACCAAGTAGTCATTCACCGTCACCAAGTGCACGCCCTTGGTGGTGATGGCGTTCAAGTAAATGGGCAAGGTGGCCATCAACGTTTTGCCCTCGCCGGTGCGCATCTCGGCGATCTTGCCGTCGTGCATGGCCATTCCGCCTATCAACTGCACATCGAAGTGGCGCATCTTCAGGGCGCGCTTGCCGCCTTCGCGCACGACTGCAAACGCCTCGGGCAACAAGTCGTCGAGCGTTTCACCGGCCGCAAAACGGGCTTGAAATTCGGTGGTTTTGGCTTTCAACGCAGCGTCGTCAAGCGCTTCGAACTGAGGCTCGAGCGCGTTGATTTGCAGAACGACTTTGCGGTACTGTTTGAGCAGACGTTCGTTACGGCTACCGAAAATCGAGGTCAGAATTTTGGGCAACATGCGGTGTCGTCTTTTGCGTAGAGATGAGAAAAGAAATCGGGTTTGCAGGCCGCAGCATCAACTTGACAGCAAGCTCTTGCACACGAAACAAACAGGTGGGGCTGAGCTACGCCGTATCAAGACGGGCGTCTCAATGCGCAGCGCTTCAGAAAGCTTTTGAGTTTAACCGCTGGGCACCCGCGAATCGGGGTGGCCCTTGTCCGATTCAGCGTGGACTGCGTTTGCCTTTTCTGGCGGTGCCAGAGGCCAGCGCCGCTTCTTGCAGACTGGCTTGCGATTCGGCCTCACCCGCCGCCAAAAACTTGGCTGGATCTTGGTGCACACCGTCCACCATCACCTCGAAGTGCAGATGCGGCCCAGTTGAGCGGCCTGTCGTGCCCACTTCGGCGATGGCCTGTCCGCGCTTGACGATGTCGCCCGCCTTGACGAGCACCTTGGACGTGTGGGCGTAGCGCGTCAACAAGCCATGGCCGTGGTCAATCTCGACCAGGTTTCCGTAGGAAGGGTGCACCTCCAAAGGCAGCACCACGCCACCCGCTGCCGCATTGATGCGCGTGCCGCTCTCAGCCGCAAAGTCCAACCCGGTGTGAAGGGCAGCGCGGCCGGTGAAAGGGTCCGCACGAAAGCCAAAGCCCGAGCCCACGGGCGCATCAATGGGCCGACCGCTGGGGATCATCAGCGATTGCATGCGCTTTTCAAACAGGCGCGATTCGATCATGGTGAACAAATCGCTGCGTTGGTCGCTGCGCTGATCCAGCCCCTCAATCACGCTGTTGAGCTGTTCGAAAGACGGCGTGTTCGCTGGCACGAATGGGCCGCCTTGGCCGGCCTTCAGAGTGCTCGGCTTGCCCGAGCTGGGCAGCAAGGACTTGATTTCTTCAGGCTTGACGCCGACCAAACTGGAAACGCGATCACCCTGGGCTTCGAGCTTGATGAGCTTGGCTTGCATCTCGCCCACTTTTTGCGCCATGGCGTCTACGTTTTCGCGCAGGTAACGATCGCGCTGAGCAAACTCGTCTCGGACAATAAACTTGACCAAGTGACTGACCACAGGCCAGCCTTCGCGCGCCGCTTTCAAAAACACAAAGTGGTAAACCGTGCCAGACAGCAAGCTCAATACGATCATCAAGACCGCCAAGGCAGCCGCCATTTGCAAGCGGTTGAAGTGCAAAACCCGGCTGCGCGCCAAGCTGCTGTGGGTGACCAAAATTTGCATCGATAAACTCCGTGTACTGGCTCAGACAGCTGCGCCGTCAAACCCAAACTACTCAATTCGTGAACCCCAAAGCATTCAGCCCTGCACCGCGCTCAATCACCCCGAGTGTGCCCGATGCTTTGCGCTTGCAAGATGCCTTGCTGCGCAGCGAGCCGTTGGCCTTGTTGCGCGAGCGGATTCGCGATTCGAAAGCCAGGTTTGATGCCGTGCAGGACTGTGTACCGGCCGCGATGTTGAACCATATTCAGCCGGGCCCAGTCGATGAGGCGGGATGGTCATTGTTGGTGGCCAACGCCGCGGTTGGTGCCAAGCTTCGGCAGTGCATTCCTCGGCTTGAAGCAGCGTTGAAGCAAAAAGGATGGCCCAACCTCGCCATCCGCATCAAAGTTCACAACGGCTGAATGGCCGAGTGGCTGAGCGGCTCGCCTGAAGAAGGCGCAAAGAATCTTGCCGCCGCACTGCTGTGAAATGGTGCCCCCGCCAGGAATCGAACCCGGGACCTTCGGTTTACAAAACCGCTGCTCTACCAGCTGAGCTACAAGGGCTTGTGGATGATTTTATATTCAGCTTTGAAGCTGTCCCGCCTGAGCCGCCCTATTTGACTCGTTTCAATGATGGCCGACCGCCACCGGTGCCCGTCGGTGGCGCGCCGGGCGACGGCTCGGCAGGCGATGGCTCGGCAGGCGCGCCAGTCGAACCCCTCGGCGCGCCAATTGGCTTGGTTTCTGACGTGCGCTTTGGCGTACCTTCTGCCGCATCAGGTGCCAAGCGCAAACCAGACGATTTTTTCTCGGACGAAGCCGCAGGCGACACCGCAACCGACACCGCAGAGAGCACCGTGGGCTTGACGCCTGCCGCGGCCTCGCTGGGCATGGGGAACGCCATGCCTTGGCCGTTTTCACGCGCGTAGATGGCAATCACGTGATCGATGGGCACAAAGATGTCTCGCGAGGTGCCGCCAAAGCGGGCCTTGAATTCCAAGTGATCGTTGCCCAGGTTCAAGCCGGTGGTGGCCTCGAAGCCGACGTTCAGAACAATCTCGTTGTTCTTGACGTATTCCATCGGCACCCGAACATGCTCGTCCACAAAAACGGCCACATACGGCGTGAAGCCGTTGTCGGTGCACCAGTCGTGCAAAGCGCGAATCAGGTAGGGCCGCGTTGACGAGCCGGGGCTGCCGATGGAAGGAGGGGTGGCGCTCATGGGGAAATCAGGGTCAGCAAAGACTCTGCCAATTTACTTGCGCATCACTTTTTCAGACGGGGTCAGTGCCTCGATGTAGGCTGGGCGCGAAAAAATGCGCTCGGCGTACTTGAGCAAAGGTACGGCGTTTTTCGACATGTCGATGCCGTAGTAGTCCAAACGCCACAACAGCGGCGCAATGGCCACGTCGAGCATGGAAAAGTCGTCTCCCAGCATGTACTTGTTCTTCAAAAAGATGGGGGCCAACTGGGTCAGGCGATCGCGAATTTGCGAGCGCGCTTTTTCCAATTGCTTGTCGGTGGCTTTGCCGCCGCGTGACTCCAACACGTTCACGTGCAC
Organism: Burkholderiales bacterium; assembly: GCA_025358485.1. Taxonomy (GTDB): domain Bacteria; phylum Pseudomonadota; class Gammaproteobacteria; order Burkholderiales; family Burkholderiaceae_C; genus JANYJJ01. The sequence continues at coordinate 25,768 of JANYJJ010000069.1, forward strand.
GAAGAGTTCTTTCTCGAAATTGAGCAAGAACAAGCGCACCCGAGCGCGGGCCACAGGGTCGCCCGGCATCAGTTGAGGATGCGGGAAACGCTCGTCGATGTACTCATTGATGATGTGCGACTCGTACAAAATCAAGTCGCGCTCTACCAAGATAGGAACCTCGTTGTACGGGTTCATCAAGGCGATGTCTTCGGGCTTGGCGTAAAGATCGACGTCGCGAATCTCGAAGTCCATGCCTTTCTCGAACAACACAAAGCGGCAGCGGTGCGAGTAAGGGCAAGTGGTTCCGGAATAAAGCACCATCATGAGCGTCGGCTCCTCAAAGAGTATTTAGAAAGAAGAAGCGCAGTGAGCAGCCCTTTCAGGCATCCCACTGCGCCGCAGATCAAAGGTCTGAACAACAATTCAGACGGTGTGATTCAGGTGTACGTCAGAAGGTATTACTTGATGTCTTTCCATTACGCCGCATTCAAACGCCAAGCGATCACAGTGAAGACGCCCAAGAACATCAACACCCACACGCCCAAACGAACGCGCTGACCTTGAGCAGGTTCGCCCATCCACTGCATGTACGCCACCAAGTCGCCAATGGCATTGTCGTACTCAAGAGGAGTCATCGAACCTGGGCTCAACTGCTCATAGCCGTCGTGCTTGCGCAGCACCTTACCGTGCGCGTCTTTGACCTCAGAAAATTTTGCAGTGCGCTGGCCCTGCAATTCCCAAAGTACGTGTGGCATCGCCGAGTTGGGGTAAGCCAAATTGTTCCAGCCGTTGGCATTGTTGCTGTCGCGGTAGTAGGTGCGCAGATAGGTGTAGAGGTAGTCGGCACCACTGCCACCCGAACCTGCGCGAGACCGGGCAATCACGGTCAGATCCGGCGGGTTGACCCCAAGCCACTCTTTGGCCTGCTTCGGATCCAGGGACACCTTCATGGTGTCGCCAACTTTGTCAGCCGCAAACATCAAGTTCTTCCTGATTTGATCTTCAGTCAAACCGATGTCGCGCAGACGGTTGTAGCGCATGTACGACGCGGCGTGGCAGTTCAAGCAGTAGTTGACGAAAAGCTTGGCACCGTTTTGCAGCGACGCCACGTCTTCCATCTTCTCCGAAGGGAACTTGTCCCAGTGCATGCCACCTTCGCTGGCGGCCACACCCGTGACCATGCCCAAAGACATCAAGAGAGAAAAGAAAAGGGAGAAGATGAGTTTTTTCATTTTTAATTTGTCCGCTTCGGCTGTGTCCGCGCCTTTGAAATTTTTATCAATGAGCTGCGAAAACCACGCGATCCGGCACGAGCTTGAACTGGCCCAGGCGGCTCCACCACGGCATGAGCAAAAAGAAGCCGAAGTAGAACAAGGTGCCAAGCTGCGACACGCGCTCACCAATGGCCGATGGAGGCTGGACGCCCAAGTAGCCCAGAACGAAAAAATTGATCACGAAGATGCCGTAGAGGTACTTGTGCCAGTCGGGCCTGTAGCGAATGGATTTGACTTCGCTGTAATCAAGCCACGGCAAGAAGAACAAGATCACGACCGCGCCGCCCATCACCACCACGCCCCAAAACTTGGCGTCAAACGACAACATGGCGGCCACCAACACCAAAGCACCGATCACGATGGCGGCTTTGAAGATCGCGCCGATTTTGGCTTTGACAACACCGAGAACCGCACCAGCCAAAACGATGGCGACCAAGGCGTACATCATCTCGCCGGTGATGGCGCGCAGCATCGAGTAGTAAGGCGTGAAGTACCAAACAGGCGCAATGTGGGCCGGTGTCTTCAGCGGATCGGCGGGAATGAAGTTGTTGAACTCCAAGAAAT
>JANYJJ010000078.1 GCA_025358485.1 Burkholderiales bacterium
TGGTTGACGACAATTACCTTGGCCGGTTAACGACAACTATGTTGGCCGGTCAGAGGCCTATCCCGGGCGGGTCTGGGAGGCGGGGCTACCGTTGAATCTTCGAACACCAATCGGAGGTAAGCGGCATGCCCGGCAAGCGAATCACGGACCACCAAGTGCACAAGTACCAGCAACACCGCAACAAGCTCAGCCAAACAGCCTCGGCTGCTAAATCCGGAATCAGCGAGCGCAGCGCCCGACGCATCGAAGCCGCGCCCAGCCTGCCCTCACAGGGCCCAAGTCGCCACTGGCGCACCCGAGAAGACCCGCTCAGTGCGGTGTGGGACAGCGAGGTCGTCGCGCTGCTGCAAACCGATGCCCGGCTCAATGCCGTCACGTTGCTCGAAGAGCTGCAACGCCGCCACCCCGGCCAATGGGACGACAGCGTGCTGCGCACCCTGCAACGCCGCATACGCCTGTGGCGTGCCAAGTACGGCGACGAGCGCGAGGTCTACTTTGCACAGGAACACCCACCTGGACGCCAAGGCATCTCCGACTTCACCGTGGCCGATGAGCTGGGCGTACAAATTGCAGGTGTGGCATTCACTCATCGCCTGTACCAATTTGCGCTGGCTTACTCCGGTTGGCGCCACGTCACCGTCATCGACGCCGGCGAGAGCTTCTTGGCCCTGTCCACCGGTTTGCAAGCAGCGCTGTGGGCATTGGGCGGTGTGCCCGAAGAACACCGCACCGACAGCCTGTCAGCCGCCTTCAACAACTTGGCCGAACAGGAGGAATTGACCCGCCGATACGCAGACCTGTGCCGCCACTACGGACTGCGCGCCACACGCTGCAATCCGGGCCAGTCCAACGAGAACGGCTCCATCGAATCACGCAACAACACCCTCAAGAAGGCGCTGGAGCAGGCACTGCTTCTGCGTGGCAGTCGCGGCTTCGGTGCGCGCCCTGACTACGAGGCGTTTGTCCACACCATCGTGCAGCGCATGAACACGCGTGCGCTGAAGCGCTTGGTCACCGAGCGCGCCCTGCTCAAGCCCTTGCCGGTGCGGCGCACCGCCGAGTTTGAAGAGATTCCTGCACGGGTCAGCAAATACGCCGTCTTCACCCTCAAGGGCGTGCTCTACAGCGTACCCAGCCAACTGATAGGCCACCGCCTGATGGTGCGCCAGTATGCGCAGCATGTCGAAGGCTGGCTGGGCGGCCAGTGTGTGGTGAGTCTGCCCAGGGCAAGACCGCTAGAGGGACAGCGCGTGGGCCGCTGCATCGACTACCGCCATTTGGTGGGTGCCTTGAAACGCAAGCCCGGCGCATTCGCCCGCTGGGTGCTGCGCGATGCATCCTTCCCCCGCGCGGTGTACCGCCAAACGTGGGAGCGGCTGTCAGCCCAAAGACCTGAACGCGAAGCCTGTCAAACGATGGTGGGCCTGCTGGCGCTGGCGGCCGACGGGCACGAGGCCCAACTGGCCCAGGAGCTGGAGCAGTTGATTGAGCTGAACCAGTTGCCAGACCTCAACGCCTTGACCCAGTTGTTGGCACCGCCCAAGGGGGAGGTGCCGCAGGTGGTGGTGACCTTGCCTGCGCTGGCTTCGTATGACGAGCTGTTTGAGGTGGTTCTGTGAGCACGGCGTCAATTGCAGCGTCACATGCAGCGTCAAATGCGAAGTCAACTGCAAAGTCAATTGCTGTGCCAACGCCAGCATCGCAGAAGACAGCGACCGGCGCCGCCACTTCAGCCCGCCTGGGCATGATGCTGACCGATTTGCGGCTGCCCACCATGAAGCGCTTGGCCGGTGACCTGTGCGCCCAGTCGGACACCGAAGGCTGGCCCGCACGCCGATTCCTGGAGGCGCTGGTGGAGCATGAGATCAACGAACGCGAGGCCAGGCGCATTGACCGCCACCGCAATGAATCGGGCTTGGGTGCGGACAAGCGGCTGAGCAGCTTTGACTTCACCGCGGTGCCCAGCGTATCGAAGGCGCAGGTCATGGCCCTCACGCAGGGCAACGAATGGCTAGACCGGGGTGCCAATGTGTTGCTGTTTGGGCCGCCGGGTGTGGGCAAGAGTCATTTGGTCAGCGCCTTGGGGCATGCCTTGATTGATGCCGGTCGGCGGGTGCTGTTCACGCGCTGTTCGGATCTGGTGCAACGGCTGCAAGCGGCTCGGCGCGATCTGCGGCTGCCGCAGGAGTTGGCCAAGCTGGACCGGTTCGATTTACTGATACTGGATGACCTGAGCTATGTGAGGCGTGATCAGGCTGAGACTTCTGTTCTGTTCGAGTTGATCTCTGAGCGCTACGAGCGCAAGAGCTTGGCCATCACCGCCAATGCACCGTTCTCGCAGTGGGGTGAGGTGTTCGTGGAACCGGCCATGACGCTGGCGGCCGTTGACCGTCTGGTGCACCACTCGACCATTTTGGAGATGAATGTGGAGAGCTACCGCCGCCGCGCCGCCCAGGCGGGGCATGCCCCGCCTGGGCGAAAGGCTCGCTCAACCACTTAGTCAATGAAATTCATTCCCCGCTTCCACCGGCCAGGATAGTTGTCGCCGTGCGGTCAAGAT
>JANYJJ010000081.1 GCA_025358485.1 Burkholderiales bacterium
ACACGGCATCCCCGTCAAGGGGAGGGGGCAACACGGCATCCCCGTCAAAGGGAGGGGGCAACACGGCATCCCCGTCAAGGGGAGGGGGCAACACGGCGTCCCCGTCAAGGGGAGTGGGCAACACGGCGTTCGCGTGGCAAAGTTGGTGCGGTCCTCGGCGCAGAGTCAGCGGGTTTTGCACAGCGACTCCGGTGCATCCACGCCCAAGGTGTCCAGCACATTCTTCGGATGCATCACACCCTCGACGGGCGCAGTGCCAATGACACTGACACCGTCGGTCATGAGCATCGGTTGACGCAACTGCCTGTCCCACGGTCTGAAACTCAAACGCACGCCTTTGAAGCCGTCGAGCGTGAAGTCTGGCCGCGTCAGGGCTTTCAAAATTTGTGCGGGCGATGGTGCTGTCGCTTGCCCCGCAGCTTGCTCCATGGCCGCTTGAATCACGGCCTTGGTGGCCATGTAGGCGGCCCAATCAGGGCCCGTCATGGGGCGATTGGCAGCGCGCGCAAAACGCCTTGAAAGTTGCGGCGCGCCGAAGCGCTCGAAGCGCGGGCCCCAGGCCTCGGCCAACAAACCGGCGTCGCCCACAACCGGGCGCGGCAATGACGTTTTGTAGGGCAGGCTGCGCGCAAATTCGTATTCGGTGTCTATCACCCAAACTGCGTCGTACTCGGCGTTCACCGTCAGCAGCAAGCTGTTGCCAAGGTCACGCTCGCGCGGGTCGGCCGACAGTTTGAAAGGCCGCACCGCCGCGGTTTTCAAGCCGTAGCGTTTGATCGCGGCTTGCACCAGCGCAAGCTGTGCCGCGTCTTCAACGCGCGGGCCTTGCAACACCAAAACGCGGCTCCATTTGCGCGCCAACAAAGTCTGCGCCAATGCATCGGCGCGCATGCGGTCGCTGGGCAAAGTGTGAAACAGATTGGCCGCGCACGCTTGTTGGCGCGGGCCTTCGTCGGCGTCGCCTGCGTTGATCAGCGGCATCGTCACCGTGTTGGCGGCGTTCATCCAAGCCGTCGGAATGTCCAACACCACGGCCGCCGCACCGGCCTTGCTGAGTTGCTGTAACGCAGCCTTGGCCTCGTCGGCCGAACGCGCACTGCGCACGTCCAGTTTCACTTGCAGCTTGGCGGCGTCCAGCTCAAACGCGCTTTCTTTCACAGCCACCTCGGCGGCTTGTGTCAGCGGCCCGCCGGGTTGATGCGGGTAAGCCTGCTCCACACGTTTGGGGTCCAACCGATCATCGTCAGCACGTTGCAAAACGCCTATGGTCAAAGTGGCGGCTTGCGCTGATGAGGTGGCGACGAAAAACAGTGCCACGAATGACTGCGCCACGAATACTTGCGCCACGAATGCTTGCGCCACCAAATGCAAACGCCACTCAGTCATCCACCACCACCATGTAAGGCACGCGGCCCACGGCCACGGTTTTCAAAGCCTTGGCGGTGGCCGCGTCGATCACCGTCATGTCGTCAGACAAGCCGTTCACCACATAAACCTTGCTGCCGTCGCGGTTCACCGTCACGCCCCAAGCGCGTTTGCCCACAAGCACTTGCTGCGTGGTCTTGCGCGTGGCCACATCCACAAATGCCACATGGTTGGCGCGGCCCAAGCCGACGTACATGGTTTTTCCGTCACGCGCCAATGCAATCCCCACCGGCGTGATGTCGTCTTGGCGCATGCCCTTCACTTCAAACGGCACCGTAGCCACTACGTTGAAGTTTACGGTCGAGATGATGCTCACGCTGCTGCCCAGCTCGTTGGTCACCCACAACTCGCTGGCGTCGGCATTGAAGGCAAAGCGGCGAGGGCGCTTGCCCACGGCGATGTTCTTCACCACCGCAAAAGTAGCGGTGTCGATCACGTGCACCATGTTTGCGACCTCAGACGTCACATACACGCGCTTGCCGTCGGCAGACACCTTCACGCCTTCAGGCTCTTTGCCGATGGGCACCGTTTTGATGAGTTTTTTGGCGGCCAAATCAAACACATTCAACGCGCCTTCTTCTTCGGCCGACACATACGCCAGCTTGCCGTCTGGCGACAAGTCAAAGGCTTCGGGGTCATCGCCCAAAGGAATGCGGCCCACCGATTTGCGCGTGGCCAAGTCAATCACATCGGCTTGGTTGGAGTCGCCGCATGCCACCATCAACTGCGCGCCGCCCGACATCAGCATCATGTGGCGCGGGCGTTTGCAAGTGGCGATGCTGCCCACAACAGTCAGCGTTTTCATGTCGACCAAAGTGATGGCATTGCCTTTTTCGGTGGACACGTAAGCGATGCCCGTCTCTTTGTTGGTCTCTTTACTTTGCGCTGCAAAAACTGCAAACAGCAAGACCGCGACGAGAGCGATTTTTTTCATGCCATGGCCTTCGCAGGTGTGGGTCGAGTGGCGCCGATGAAAGCTGCCTCCAAATTGGGCCCGCCCAACGCAGACGTCACTTCAGCAGGCGCGCCGTCGGCAATCAAGCTGCCTTGATGCAGCACCAGCACGCGGTCAGCGCCTTCGGCTTCGTTCACCAGGTGTGTGGCCCACAGCACCGTCACGCCGCGTGCTTTCACTTCAAAGTGCAAGTGGCTCAACAGGTCGCGACGCGACTGCGGATCGAGCCCCACGGTGGCTTCGTCCATCAGCAACAAGCTGGGTTGGTGCAGCAGCGCGCGCGCGAGTTCCACCTTGCGCCGGTTGCCACCCGACAGCTCACGCACTGGCTTGCTCAGGTCGGCCGTGATCTGCATGCGGTCGGCCTCGGCCGCGATGCGCGTGGCGGCCACTGCGCGCGGTAAGCCGTGTAAGTCGGCTTGGAATTGCAGGTTGCGCTGCACGCTCAAATCGAGGTCAAGCGACTGCTGTTGAAACACCACGCCGATGTGCGCCAGCGCTTGCCGCGCGTCGCTGCGCATCGACAAACCGGCCACCTCCACATCGCCTTCGTCGGCCGCAAACAAGCCTGTCAGCACTTGGAACAGCGTGGATTTGCCCGCACCGTTGGGCCCCAGCAGTGCGTTGAAGCCGCCGCCTGCCAACGCAAAGCTGAGCCCCTTCAAGGCGTCCTTGCTGCCATAACGCTGCGTGAGTTGATGAACCTTGAGCATGCGGTGATGGTGGCACAGCCGCGTGTGCGCAGCGCTCAGGGAAAGTCGCAGTTTGGTGTTCAAGCATGAGGTCGTCAACGCAGGTTCAGCCGCTGCTTGGCGTGAGTTTGTGCCGGTTCCGCACAACGCAAACCGCTGCACTTCAAGTTGCACAGGAAATGGACGAAAGCGCACCAAGCGCAGTTGAGCCGGAAGTTTTGCGCGCCTCGGCGGTATCCGCCGATTAGCCGCCTTTTAGCCACCTTTTCGCCGCCCTTTTGCCTATTGAGGTTGCCCGTTCGTGACAAAGTCAGATCGAAGAAACATCCGTATCGACAGCCTGCGCGGCTTGGCATGTTTGCTGTTGGTGCTGCAGCATGTGGTGGGCGGCGACATCTCTTCGGGGCTGCAACTCGACCGCTCGCATGTCTTGGTGCTCTTCAACGAGGTGCTGAGCTATTTGCGCATGCCCTTGTTTTCAGTGCTGTCCGGCTTTGTGTACGCGCGGCGTCCATTTCGGCAGGACGCGGGCGGTTTCATCGCAGGCAAGGCTCGGCGTCTGTTGATTCCAATGTTGGTGGTGGGCACGGCTTTTGCGCTGTTGCAGGCCGCCGTGCCCGGCAGCAATTCGCAGATCACTGACTGGCGCATGTTGCACATCCTGCCGGTGGCGCATTACTGGTTTTTGGAGTCGCTGTTCATCATCTTCATGGTGATTTTGGCGCTTGAACACGTCAGTGCTTTGGCCACGACCCCACGGTTTTTGACCGTGTTCGCGGTGGCCGCAGCCATGTTCGTGAGCGAGCCGTTCCCGGTGTATTTCGGTCTGGCCGGTGCTGCTTATTTGTTCCCCTTTGTTTTGTTCGGGCTGTGGTGCGGTCGGTTTGCGAGGAAGGCAATAGAAGACCAGCGGGTGCCATTGCAACTTGGCGTTGCGGTGTTGTTACTGGCCGTGCTGCAAGCTTTGATGCTTGCGCAGGCGCTGCCAGGAATCCGCTCCCTCACGGCCTTGGCCATCGGTTGCGGTGCTTGCTTGATTTTGCTGAGTTCGGGCATGGAATCAACATGGTTGGCAACCGTGGGGCGTCGCTCCTTCGCCATCTTTCTATTTCACTCCGTGGCCAGCGCAGCCAGTCGAATTGCGCTCACCAAAATGGGTTTGATCTCGCTTTCCGTGATGGTGCCCGTCGGCCTGATGGCAGGCGTTGCATTGCCCGCGCTGGCAGCGCTGCGGCTGAAAAATGTGCCGATGTGGACGCAGTGGGTGTTGGGTGAGTCAGCACCCGGGCGCACCCGGGCCACATCAGCAGGAATCGCCGTTGCAACGTCCTTCGTGCCCGTGCTGTCCCGTCAGCAACAACGTGTACAAAAACGCTTGCAACGTGTTCGTGCGCGCATGTTGAAAGTTGAAGTTCTTCAACCGCTTGCAAGCAAGCAGGGCGGTGACACCGCGTTCTAACTTCGCAGACACGTTGGGCGCTGCTTGCTGCGATTTGATACCGACCCAGCCCAGCCTCTGTGCGATCTAAGTTTCCAGCTGATTGCACTTGGTGCAGCGAATCGAATCAGCGAAGCCCACGGCCCTTGGTCTGGCGGGTGCAATGCGGCATTGCACGGTTTTTCGTGCCTTTGCGAATACCAAATACTGCGGGGTCTGCCGCCCGCGCGGCCAGCAGCCTGGAACCAGCAAAGTCTGCAAACGAGAGGACGTGCCGCAAGCCGGTGGTGACGACGCCTTCACTCCGCAGCCCTGGGGCTGAAAGTGCGCGGAAACACCACGGGCGCCGATCTGTCCTTCAGCCGATAGCCCACAGGCGGTCGGTTTGACGGACTTTCAACCACACCCACTTCTTCCAGAAAGTCGGCCGCAAGCATGCGGGTGCGAAAGCCACTTTTGTCCACCGCGCGGCCCAGCACCGCTTCGTAACAGCGTTGAAGTTGCGGCAAGGTGAATGGTTCAGGCAGCAAAAAAGCGGGCAGGGAGGTGTATTCCACTTTGCTGCGCAGTCGCTCGACAGCCGCGTGAAGAATGGCTTCGTGGTCGAACGCCAAACTTGCTGTGGGCAACAGGTCGTTGGCGGCGAACCAAGAGGCATGGACTTGGCCTTCGCTGGAATCCGAATCCAAATCGCTGTGCGGCACCAGAGCAAAGTAAGCGTGTGTGGCCGACCAGCCGCGCGGGTCGCGAGTGGCGCTGCCCCAACTTCCCAACTGCTCCAGGTAGGGGCTGCGCAACCCAGTTTTCTCAAACAGCTTGCGCTTTGCGCAGGCCAGCAAGTCAATGTCGACCGCCGTGTTCACGTAGCCACCTGGCAGCGCCCACAGGCCCGGGAAGGGTTCGGTTTTGCGTTCCGGCCGGCGCACCAACAGCACGTGCAGAGCGTCGTTCATCAACGTGAAGATGATCACGTCCACCAAGGTGTGCGGCTTGGAAAATTCCAGCGTCGCATCGTCAAGCGTCACTTCGTCAAGCGTCGCATCGTCAAACCGCACATCGGTTGATGTGGCGCAGACAGCCGACTTGCGTTTGCGCGCTGGCTGCGCTGTTCGTGCCACCTTGTGTTGCATTTTTGACGCCATCTTTTGACCCTGCTTGACGTGTTGGAAAGTAGGTTGTACTGTACAACCTATGCAAGTTGTACAGTACAACGTGTAAACCCGATCAAGGAGATCGCCATGTTTGGAATTCGGTTTGTCAAGTCTCAACCCACCACGCACTTGATGCAGTTCAGGGGCGGCAAGCTGGTGCGCGAAGGGGCGGGTTTGTCATTTTTTTACTACGCGCCAGCGGCCACGGTGGTGGCGGTGCCGGTGTCCAGCCACGACCGGCCTTTCATGCTTGACTTGGTGACCGCCGACTTCCAAAGCGTGACTGTGCAAGGCCAAGTGACCTACCGAATCAGCGAGCCGCAACGCACGGCGGCCATGATGGATTTTTCACTCAGCCCAAATGGTCGCGACTACGCCTCAGACGATCCGACACGCTTGGGTGACCGCGTGGCGCAGCAGGCTGAGGTCATCGTTCAGCAAACGGTGCAGGCCATGGACTTGAAGCAAGCCCTGCGCTCATCGGCTTTGATTGCACGAACCGCGCAGCAAGAGTTGGGCGCGCAGCCAGAAGTCACGGCCTTGGGTTTGCAAATTTTGGGCGTGTCCATCATGAGCGTGAAACCCACGCCCGACATTGCGCGCGCCTTGGAAGCCGAAGCACGCGAGTCCAACTTGCAAGCGGCCGATGACGCGGTGTATTCGCGGCGCATGTCGGCAGTTGAAAAGGAGCGCGCCATTCGTCAAAACGAACTCGACACCGAAATTGCGGTTGAGCAAAAGAAGCGCCAAATCAATGAAACCAAATTGGAAGCCAAGGCGGCCTTGATGCAAAAGGACAACGCGCTGCGCGCCGACCAAATGACATCTGACGTGGCGCTGGAAGAAAGTCGCAAAGCCTTGGTGGCCGGTCAGGCCAGCAACAGCCGCAGCTTGGCCGATGCCGACGCCTACCGCGTGGCCGGTGTGATTCAAGCGCTGGGCCAAGCCGACCCGCGCGTGGTGCAAGCACTGGCCGCGGCCAACATGCAGCCCGCGCAGTTGATAGCGCAAGCCTTCGGTGGCTTGGCCGAAAACGCAGGCCGCATTGGGCAATTGAACATGTCGCCGGAGTTGTTGCAGTCTTTGATGACCCATACCGCGCCAGTGGTTAACGGCGCACCAGGGAGCCCACGTGAGCGCAGCCGCTGACCGCAAGATCGTCCTCGTCACGCGCAAAACGCGTTTGGAGGAATTGATCATCAAGTACCACACCTTGCCCCAAGCGCGCTTTTATCTTGAACACTTGGGTGCCGATGTGGCCGACTATGTGAACGAGAACTTGGCCTACGCTGAAAGCCTGCGCGCTGTGCATGAATCACTGCGGCAGTGGGGCCGCTATCAAGTGCTGGACCGCGCCCACCTCACCAACTTTGTTTTTGCCGCAGACGACATCGTGGTGGCCTTGGGCCAAGACGGTTTGGTGGCCAACACCATGAAGTATTTGAACGGCCAGCCCTTGATAGGCGTCAACCCAGAGCCTTCGCGGTGGGACGGCGTGCTGTTGCCGTTTCGGCCGCAAGACCTCAGCGCGCTGTTGATTGATGTGGCGCATGAGCGGCGTCCAGCGCGCAGTGTCACCATGGCGCAGGCGCGTCTGTCTGACGGCCAAGCGCTGCGTGCCGTGAACGACTTGTTCATCGGCCCGCGCAGCCACACCTCGGCGCTGTACGACATCGCTTTGGGCGAATGCAGTGAGCGACAAAGCTCGTCTGGGGTCATCGTGTCCACCGGCTTGGGTTCCACCGCGTGGTTGAAAAGCGTGATGACCGGCGGCGCAGCCTTGGCCCACGCCATGAGCGGCACGCCAGCAACCGGCGACTACCTGCCCATGGATTGGGACACCGATCAACTCAGCTTCGCCGTGCGGGAACCCTTTGCCACACGCAGCTCACAAGCCTCCTTGGTCTACGGCAACGTCACCGCGCAGCAGCCCTTGCGCCTGCGTTCACGCATGCCCGACAACGGCGTGATTTTTTCCGACGGCATGGAAGCCGATTTCTTGCGCTTCACCGCAGGCGTAGAAGCCATCATTTCAATCGCCGATGTAAGAGGGCAGTTGGTGGTGTGATAGACCGGCTGGTTGTTTGGTCACGCGCCGAGGCAATTTGCTTGGCTGCTTGCTTGGCTGCTTACTTGGCGAATTACTTGACTGAGCGGCGGCGAACCACGAAGCTCAATGCGGCCAAGCCCAGTGCGCTCAATGCCAAGCTGGACGGCTCGGGCACAGGGCTCACGGTGATGTTGTCGTAAGCGACAAAACCTGCGTTGGCGCTGAAATCAACAGACTTGATGGCCGTTGGCCCTGCGGTCCAGGTGGCAACACCGAAGTTGCAAAACGCGCTGTCTGTGCAGCCCGTGGTGGCGTTGGCGGCGAGGTTGATGCTGCCCAGCAGGCCGACGCCGTTCAGGCCCGAATACACGTTCACCACCGTGGCCTGCGCCGCCGAGTAGAAGAACGACAGCGAAAAGGTGCTGTTGGCAATGTTCATGAAAGCCGGAGTGGTCAACACATCGATCGGGTCAGACGCAACCATGACAGTGCCAGGTGTCGGTGCGTTTGAAAAGTAGGCCCCGCCTGTGCCTGAACCCAACCCGTCGTTCTGCAGGGCCAGCAAAGATGCGGCGAACGAGACGCCGTAATTGTTCGTGCCCGCAACCATGCTCGAATCAGTGCCGCCGTTGTAGAAATTGTTGATCGACGAGAAGCTGGTCGCGCCTTCAAAGTCAACGGTGACAGCGGCTTGAGACATTGCGGGCAATGCAAAGAATGCGCCGGCCGCAAGGCTCGCGGCGAGATGTGATTTCATGTTCATGAGTTTGCTTCCGTGTGAATGAGGGTGCCCGTTGGCATTGCGTTGTGTGATGTCGTGACATGGCCATTCAAGTCAGAAACCCACCCTCCCCGGCGTGTTTCAGTGACTGCCAGTGTCGGGTGTTCTCGTGACAGGTCTGTGACGATGCACCGGCCGCTTCAGCGCATGTGCGCTGCCGCGTGTCGCCAAGCAGACATCAGCAAACTGACATAAAAAGTTGCTGTACGCGGTGGCGGCCAACTGACAAAATTTCAGCCATGGACGAAATTTTGGGCTTGTTCCCGACCCCGTTTTTGCGCGCACGCCAAGCTTTAGACCGCGACTTGGTGCAGGGTTTGGTGGCGCACTTTGTGGCTCAGGCGCAGCGCAACAACAGCTCGTCGGGCAACTTGTCGCACACTGAATTGCTGCAACCCACCGACAGCCCATTGCTCGGGCAAGTGGCCCTGCTTGTCACGCCCAAGTTGGTTGATTTTGGCGCGGCGCTGTTCGGCGAACGCATGGGCTGGGCCATCAAGGAAATGTGGGTGAATGTGCTGGACACCGGCGGCCGACAAGCCATGCACAACCATGCCAACAGCTTTATTTCGGGTGTCATTTACCTGACACCCACGCACCCTGAATCACAAACCGTTTTCATGAAGTCACCCGGCGGGCATGACTTCGCATTCAAGAACGACCACAAGGGCATGACGCCCTCCGAGTTCAGCGCCGACAAGTGGATCAGCCCCGCACCTGCGCCCGGCGACATGGTCTTGTTCCCCAGCTATTTGATGCACGCCGTGCCGCCGAATCAGGGTGAGCGGCGCATCAGCTTGGCGTTCAACGCCATCCCCACGCGGCTTGATTCTTGGGGCTACAAAATCACCTTCGGGGGTTGATGTTGGTGGCTGCTGCATGGCGCCGCCGCGCCGCGTTGGGCTTGATGCTGGCCTCGGGCTTTGCGGGCTTGGGCTACCAAATTGTCTGGACGCAGCAGTGCGCTTTGTGGCTGGGCCACGAGTCGGCGGCGGTGCTGGCTGTGGTGGCCGCGTTCTTTGGTGGGCTGGGTTTGGGTGCCTTGACTTTGGGGCGCTTGGCAAGCCGCAGCGCGCACCCCGCGCGCTGGTACGCCGCCCTTGAGGTGACGATTGCAGCGTGGAGCTTGGTGATGGCCTGGTTGCTCGGCCCCATCAGCCAGTGGATGCTGAACTTGATGGGCGATCAGCCCTCGGCGTTGTGGCAATGGAGCGTCGCGTTTGTCGGAAGTTTGCTGTTGCTGTTGCCTGCCACTGTGGCCATGGGTGCCACGCTGCCGGCGATGGAGCGCTTGATTGCGGGGGCGGGGGCGGGGGAGGGCGAGGGGGCTGAAGAATTCTCGACATCAAAGTCTGAGGGCAAGTTCTTCGCGGCGCTGTACGCCAGCAACACCTTCGGCGCGGTGATCGGTGTGCTGGCCACCGCCCTGTGGTTGATCCCTGAAATGGGCTTGGCGCGCACCGCCACGGTGTGTGCCGCGCTCAATGTTTTTTGCGCTGCGGTGGCCTGGAGTTTGGCCAAACCGCTGGATGTGAATGTGAATGTGGGTGTGATTGCGAGGGCACCGGCGCAGTCATCACCCTATTCCAAAGGTCCGTTGTGGTTGTTGGCCTTCACCGGTTGGCTGGGCATAGGCTATGAAGTCTTGGTGGTGCGCGTGCTCAGCCAAGTGGCGGAAGACACGGTCTACACCTTTGCGTTGCTGTTGGCGGTGTATTTGGTGGGCACAGCCTTGGGTGCTGCGATTTATCAACGTGGTGTGAAGGCTGAATTTGACGACGTCAGCAGAGCTAAAACGACGCAGCATCTGCTGTGTTGGCAAGCGGCCATGTGCCTGCTGTGCAGTTGGAGCTTGTGGGCCGCGCAAGACACGCAGCGGTGGTCGTTGACGGCATTGGGCGCGGGAATGACGGCTGCGCTGGCTTCAGAAGCCGCTTTGGCGGTGATTGCATTTGGCCCCGCTACGGTGGTGATGGGCATGCTGTTCAGCCACCTCACTGCGCAAGCGCGAGCCGCCGGCCACAGCGTGGGTGCGGCGATGGGCTGCAACACCTTGGGCGCGGCCGTGGCACCGCTGTGTTTTGGGCTTTTGTTCGCTCCGGCGATGGGGCCCAAGTGGGCGCTGTGGGTGCTCGTTGCAGCTTATGCGGTGATGGCGATTTTTGTGTCGCGGCCCAAAACACTTTTCGCCAAATTGCCCGTGCTGTGGGGCGTTGCGGCGGCGCTTTTGGCCACTGCGGTGATCGCGCCGCCATTGGCTTTCATCGACCTGCCCGACGGTGGCCGCGTGGTCAGCTACCGCGACGGTGCCATGGCGGCCGTGAGCGTGGTGGAAGACGCCGACGGCGTGTCGCGCCTGCGCATCAACAACCGCCAGCAAGAAGGCAGCAGCGCCAGTTTGTTGGCCGATGCGCGCCAGGCCTTGCTGCCGCTGTGGTTGCATCCGCAGCCCAAGCGTGCCTTGTTTTTGGGCTTGGGCACCGGTGCCACGGTGATGTCTGCGGCGGCCGATGCGGCCCTGCAAGTTGATGCGGTTGAACTGCTGCCCGAAGTGATTGCAGCGGCAACGCATTTCAGGCCCGCCTTCGCGCAAGCCTTGACCGAGTCGGCTGATCCTGTGGGCCCAACCGAACAAACCTCGACCGAACAAACCAACTTGAAAATCATGGCCGCTGACGCGCGTCGTTTTGTGAAAACCACCGCGCAAACCTACGACGTCATCGTGTCTGACAACTTCCACCCGGCGCGCAGCGGCTCGGGTTCGCTGTACACCACCGAGCACTTCGCCGCGGTGCGCAATCGGCTGTCGCCGCAAGGCTTGTTTTGCCAATGGCTGCCGCTGCATCAGCTGGACATCGACACCTTGCGCAGCATCGTGCGCAGCTTCATGGCGGTCTACCCACAAGGCAGCGCCGTGTTGGCCACCAACAGCTTGGAAACGCCGGTGCTCGGCTTGGTGGGCCGCAGCGATCAGCCCAACATGCAGTCCAACACGCAGCGGTTCGATGTGCAGGCCGTGCGTGACCGATTGGCACGCATCAACACCCCACCATCGCCGCTCAAATTCGGCGTGGCCGATGAGTGGGCGTTGCTCGGCAGCTTCATCGCCGGCCCCGACGCGCTGAAGCGTTTCGCAGGCAACGCGCCGTTCAACACCGACGACCGCCCCGTGGTGGCCTACCGCGCCCCGCGCATCACCTACGCGCCTGACTCGACCCCGCGCGAGCGCTTGTTCTCGCTGCTGCGCGAAGTGCAAATTTCGCCCGCCGAGTTGGTCAGCCGCGTTCCAGAGACCACGGCCAACGACGCGGCACAGCGTCGCCTTGCGGCCTACTGGGCCGCGCGCAATCGCTTCATCGAAGTGGGCGACAAGGTGCAGCCGTCGGCCGACGTGCAGCGCATGCTGGCGCAGGTGCGCGAGCCTCTGTTGGGTGTGCTGCGCATCAGCCCAGATTTCCGTCCTGCTTACGACCCGTTGTTGCGCATGGCCGGAGCGCTGGCGCGCACCGACGCTGCCGCCGCCATTGTTTTGCTAGACGAATTGCAGCGCGTGCAACCGGCTCGGCCCGAGGCGGCTCAACTTGCCGCGCGTCTGAAGGCCCGCGGCCCCGCAGCCGCTGCCACGCCCGCGCCGTGACCGCTGATTGACCACCGCACCCAACACCTTCACATCACTGTCATCTGCCGCCGATAAGGTCTGCGGTGAGCGGTCAAGGGGGCCAAGATGATTCGAATGGTGACGCGCCGCAGTGCGCTGCAAATAGGGGCTGGTGCGGCGGCAGCAATTTACTTTCCGAGCGCGCGGGCGCATGAATTTTTTTCATCCAACCTCACCGTCTTCCACCCTTGGACACGGGCTTCGTCCAGCGGTGCCACCAGCGCGATTGTGTCGATGAAGTTTGACGACGTGCTCGGCACCGACAGCTTGATCGGGGCCCAATCACCCATTTTCGAAGCTTCCGAATTCGGCGGTGACGGGGTGACGGACATTTCGCGCAAAGGCTACGAGTTTGTGATCCGCGAAGGGCAGGCGGCTGAGCTCAGCGAGTCGGGCACCTTCCTTCGCGTGCTGGGTTTGAAGTTCCCGCTACAGATGGGTCGCGAATACCCCATGACCCTGATGTTTGCCAAATCTGGGCCGCTGAAAGCAGCCCTGCTGATTGATTTCTCGGCGGCGGACTGAACGGTTCATGCCGGTCGTGGCTTCCGACACCAAAGAGTCACACCCAGTGTCTAGTATTTGTTACACGAGCTCACTGCGTGTTGCGTCAGTGGCGATGCACAGCGACTTCGTCAAGTTATTCGTGAACTGGCCATTCCGTTTGTTGGCTTGACCGATCTCCCCGTGACGTCAAGCACCTGCAATTCCGCTTTTTGAATCCTTTGTCCAAATTCACAACCAGGAGCAATTTCAATGAAATTTGCATTCACTAAGAACCAAATCGTTTTGGCCGCCGTGGCCGCTTTTGGCACCGTAGGCATGACCGTTGTATCCACCGCAGCCTTCGCCGCTGGCAAAACGCCGGGCAAGTACGCAGCCGGTGACTTTCACAACCACACCACCTGTTCAGACGGCGCAATCTCCATGCAAAAGCTGGTGAAAAAGTCGACTGACAAGACGGACACCCCGTGGGGCTTGGACTGGTTTGTTCAGGCCGGTCATGGCGGCAGTGGCAACCGCAACTGCACCTTGGTCGAAGATGCCACGCTGGCAACGCCCGCCTACCCCCTCACTACCCAAGGCCCGTCCACGACGTGGCAAAGCAGCGTCCCATCGGTGGCGCCGAAAGGTCTGGCCTCGGGCACCGCACCGAATCAAAACATGTGGCGTTGGCAGTCCGTTCAAGAGTTTCAATATCCCGTGATCGAGTACCTCTCGGCGCTGAAAAATCAGCCCATGTTCATCGGTGTCGAATCGGTTGTCGCGGGCCATGAGCACAGCTCGATGTCCATCATCACGGGTCAAATTCCTTTGTCTCTGGACACAGCCGTGTTGCCAGCGGGTCCTGTCACCGCAGCCAACACCAGCCGCTACACGGCCCTCGGCAACGCCACTGCTTTGGCCCAGTGGGAGTATTGCTTCGACCGCAATGACACTGACACCAGCCGCGGCAACCCGTTGGTCGGCACGACCTTTGCCGGCGGGGGCAACAATTGGAACTGCTCAGTCACTGGCAGCGCCAACGCGTCTGATGTGAGTTGGAACGCCACTGCGCTCAAGCTGGTTCCGGCTGGCGGCACTGGTACAGGCGACCGTGGTCACCTTAAAACTGTGGAGGCCGTGAAATGGATGGCTGAGAACCACCCGAACGGCAGCTACTACATCCCCGCTCACTTGGAGCGAGCTGGCCCGTTCAACCCGGACGGAAACAACGGCTTCAACATCGAGCACCTGCGCAACTTCAACAACGCCGCGCCCAAAGTGGCGTTTGGTTTTGAAACCCAACCGGGTCATGGCGCATCGGCCAATCGCGGCGAGTACCAGCCGCTGCGTCAAACCATCCAAGGCGTATCGACCGATTCGGTTGGAGGCACGACTTACGGCGGTACCGGCGTGTATGGATCTCAAGTAGGCGGCGTGT
Source organism: Burkholderiales bacterium (assembly GCA_025358485.1). Classification (GTDB taxonomy): domain Bacteria; phylum Pseudomonadota; class Gammaproteobacteria; order Burkholderiales; family Burkholderiaceae_C; genus JANYJJ01. Next base: position 14,075 of record JANYJJ010000081.1, read on the forward strand.
GGGATGCGCTGCTGGGAGAGGGCCGCAACTTCTGGTTCTTTGCCAGCTCTGACTGGCACAACCGCGGCAACTTTGGCCCCGACGACCGCCGCACAACGCAAGACTTCTACCCCGGCGAATACCAGCGCAACTACACCATGGTGCGCAATGGTGCCGACAAGCTGCGCCCGCAAAGCATTGTTGACGGCCTGCGCACGGGCAATAACTTTGCGTCGAGCGGACAGTTGATTGACCGCTTGGCCTTCATCGCCTGCGTGTCTTACCCCGGCGTGCAGTTCCGCAGCAACGCGGCGGTCGAGGCTTTGGCCGTGACGGCTGCCACCAACAACACCGACATCGACAAGGCCGGCTGCGCGACGATGGGTGAAAAGCTGGTGGTGCGTCCGGGTGCCGAAATTGTGGTGTCCATCGTGACGCGCGACCCTGCGGGCACCAACTACTCGCCGTACAGCTTCCCCAATCCGTCCTTGGCACAAGTTGGCATCACACAGCCCATGAACGCGCCGGTGCTGGATCACATCGACGTGGTGCGCGGATTGGTCACTGGGTACAAAACGCCCGGTGCTGCCGACTACTCTGGCAAGTGGCCCATCAACACCTCTTGGTTGAAGGCCGACGGCACCACCGCCGATTTGTCTGCGGTGCCCGCAGGTGCCAAAAACACGTCTGCTGCTGTCGTCAAAACTTTCAGCGCCAACGGAGCTTCGGCGTGGAATAGCTTCGGCAATCCAAGCGACGAAACCACGTACTTGAAGATGACCTACCGCATCCCAGCGGTGGCAGCGTCACAGTACGTGCGTTTGCGCGGCACCAACTTGCCTGCCAGCGTGCCGTTTGAGACTGACGCAAATGGCAACCCACTTGCTGACGTCTACACGAATGCTGGTGACCTCACACGGTTGAAGATTCCGTGCAACACCGTGGGCACCAACGTGCCTGCCGCTGGCGTGAACTACACCGGCATCGGCATCGACGGCTGCCCTTCTCACCTGCCCACGGTGGCTGGTCAAAAGTACGTAGCCTACGACGTGGCGGCTTGGGCTGACCTGTGGTTCTACAGCAATCCGATTTACATCGAAGTGGCGGGCAGCACTGCGGTGGCGGGCGTTAAATAACGCTGAGGTTGCTACGGCCATAACAGTGAACTTTGCTGTTTTGCACAATCACGAAACCGGCAACGCGCTGGTTTCGTTTCTGTGATTTTTCCAAGGGTGGCCTGCGGCCACCCATTTCTTTTTGTTGCTTAAAGGTTTCGAGTCTCAACGCCATGTCTACCCCGATCCCAATTCGCTCCGAAGCCATGCTGGACGCTCACACCACCGCCACCTCCCAACGCGCAACAACGCCGTTGAGTGAGCGTGCTGCTGCCATACGCTTGGGTTGGCTGCGCGAACCACTTTTGCACTTCGTGTTGATGGGCGCGGTGTTATTCGCTGTGGATCACTTTTTGCTGACTCGCGCTGACGATCCGCGCTTGATCGTCGTGGGGTCTGAAGTTGACGCCGAAGCCAAGAAGATTTTTGCCGCCTCGCGCAACCGTGAGCCAAACGCGGCGGAGCTGAAAGCGCTGCGCAATGTTTGGTTGGACAACGAAATTTTGTACCGCGAGGGCTTGTCCCTGGGCGTCGACAAAGGCGATGTCGCGATCCGCGAGCGCGTGATTTTCAAGGCGCTCAGCGTCGTCGATGCCGACGTCAAAACTCCTGCCTTCGACGAGAAAGTTTTGCGTGCGTGGTTTGAGAAGAACCGCGCCAAGTACGACGAGCCAGCGCGCTTTGACTTTCAAGAAGCCGTAGTGCCCACGGACACGCCCGAGGCGGCTGTGCGCGCATTCGCAGACAGCTTGAATGCTGGCACGCCCGGTGTCGGCAGTGATGCCAAAGCAGGTTTGCGTGTGTTCAAGGGTCGCCCGCATGCCAACTTGGTTCAAAGCTACGGAGCGGACTTTGCCAAGGCGCTGGAAGAGGCACCGGCCGGCGAGTGGCGTGCGCTGCGCAGTCGCGACGGCCTGCGAGCAGTCCGCTTGGACGCTTCCTCACCCGGCAAGCCAGCCGAATTTGAGGCCTTGATTGGCGTGGTCAAACAAGATTGGGTAGATGCGACTTTGTCCGAGCAGCGCAGCAACGCCGTGCGCGCACTGGGCAAAAAATACAACATCAAACTTGAGTCGGCGGCCCCATGAAAGCGCAGCCTATGAGCTTGTGGCGAGCGCTTTGCTTTTGGGTGGTGACCATTGCAGCCGGGTTGTTTGGCGGTGCCGTTCATGCGCACGAAATGAGCATGGCCGAAATGGAAATGCGAGAACTCGCCAAGGGCGAATTTTTGTGGATGTGGAAGGCCACTGACGAACGCGCCAGCAACCGTGCACTGGTGGTGCAGTGGCCCGATACGTGTCGCGCTGAAGGCCAGGTGCTGCGCTGCGGGGCGGCAGGTCTGCAAGGCCGCTTGGGTGTGGACGGCGTGGGTCAGCGTTACTCGGCCGCCATGGTGAAGGTGATTTGGCTGAGCGGGAAGTCGCGCGTCTACACACTCACCGCCAGCCAGCCGACGGTGCAGTTGTACGGCTCAGCCGACGACGAGCGCGGCATGGGCGAAATTGCCTGGGCTTATGTGGTGCTGGGCTTTGAGCACATCCTCAGCGGCATTGACCATTTGTTGTTTGTGATGGGTTTGCTGTTTTTGGTGGGTTTCCAACGCAAATTGATTTGGACCATCACCGCGTTCACCGTGGCCCACAGCCTGACCTTGGCCAGCGCGGCGTTGGGTTGGTTGACCTTGCGCTCGGCACCGGTTGAGGCGTGCATTGCTTTGTCCATCGTGCTGGTGGCCACTGAAGCGCTGCGCAAACACGGGCAGCACGAAACCTTGTCGCAGCGCTTTCCGGCCATGGTGGCCTTCCTTTTTGGCCTGGTGCACGGTTTGGGTTTTGCCGGCGCATTGCAAGACATAGGCCTGCCTCAAAACCACTTGGCGGTGGCCTTGCTCACCTTCAACGTGGGGGTCGAATTGGGTCAACTCGTCGCCGTGGCCGCGGCTTGGGCGTTGACTTGGTTGGCGATGCGCCAAGCCTGGGCGCCACGTCTGCGAACACCGATCTTGTACGTGATCGGGTCGATGGCGGCGTATTGGTCGTGGACGCGCATCGTGACCATCGCGAGTTGAAGTCAGCTGGAGCGAGCTGTGCTGAACGCGGCGGCGATTCAAGGCCGCTGTGCGATGACTTGCAAGCTCCAGCGCAGCGCGCGCTCGTAGGCTTTGTCGGGCGACATTCGCGGGGCTGCTGCACCTGAAATCGCAGCCACCGCAGGCGCGTCAGCAGAAAAGCTGCCGCCCGGCAAGGCAGTGCGCAGTGTGGAGATGGGCAGCAGCACCGCTGTGTTTTGCGCATCTTGCAGTGCGATGCCTGCAAAGCGGCCTGCGCTGTCCAGCACCAGACCACCGCTGCTGAGGGCAGGCACGGCGATGCCCAACGCTCGGTCGCCGCTGCGCGCAGCCGCGCCATGAAAACCCAAGTGCAACCACGGCCACGCGGCATCAGCAGAGGCTGAATTGCTGTACGTCACGACATAGCCGGGGCTGCCCGCAAACGGGTCTTGCGGTGCTGCGACGAGCGCGCCCTCGGC
>JANYJJ010000108.1 GCA_025358485.1 Burkholderiales bacterium
GCCGTGCGGCATCAGTGGTTGTTGCGCAGCATGAGTGAGCCTGCCGCGAACAGCAGCTTCGGTGCGAGCAGTGAGTTTCGCGTCCCGCGCATCGTCACGGCGGCTTTGGGTTTGCTCGGCGATGACCGCGAACTGACATGCAGCCGCACACGCATTGAATACTGGCTGTGCCTGGGCCACTTGGTCGCGCATGACGAGGCTTCAGCATCGCTGTTTCAATCAGAAAAGACCGGAGGCGACACCGCTGCGTCGCGCTGGTTCGATGCCCACGTGGCAGACATCGACGACGCCGTTGTGGCTTGCCTTGACACCGGGCGCTTGGACGCCGCTGGCCGCTTGTGCAAAGCGCACGCCGAACACTGGTCTGTAGAGCAACACGGCACGAGATTAAAAGTCTGGCTTGAAGGCTTGGGCGACAAAATGGACGCGTTGGACGCGGGCACGGCCGCCACGCTGCTGGTGGCCCGCGCGCGGCTAAGGGTTCACTTTGGCGACATGCACCGGGCTTGCGAAGATGCCAGCTTGGCATTGGCGCAGGCAGATCGCGAACGCGATGGCAACGTCTCGCAGCAGGCCTTGCGACTGCTTCAAAACTATGGTTTGGTTCGCGGTCATGTTGAACCCGTGCGCGCACAGTCCTTGTTGCAACGCGGTGTTGATGCCGGCGAAAGCTTGCTGCGCGTGGCACAACTGGCAGTGCGCCACGGCCAGTTGATCGAGGCACTGCCGCTGTGCGCGCAGGCGCTGGACGTGTTCGAGTACTTCGGCCTCGCTCACGGCATCGTCAAAGCTCACAGAACCCGGTTCAGGATTGCTTTTGCGCTAGGGAACACAGACCTCGCCTTGCGTTGCCTCACGGAAACAGAACGCTGTGCGCAGCGCTACGGCGACAAGCGCGAAGTGCAACGCGCGCGCTTGATGCGGGCCAACGTATTGTTGTCGCAGATGCAGTTCTCTGAAGCCATCGCCATGGCTTCGCGGTTGATATCCCATCCTGACAGTTCGCACGATCCCGCGCTTGCAGTTCGCGGGATGGGAACAGTCGCGTGGGCCTACTACGGCCAGGGTTCCTTCCGGTTGGCACAAGCTTTGTGCAACGACATGCGTGACCAGGCAAATCAAACACGCGCCCCGGCCCTGCGATTGAACGCGCAGATGTTGTCGGCGTTGATCGAAGCGCGCAGTCAGCGTCCGGCTTCAGCGCTGCGCAGTGCCTGCAACGTGCTCGACTTGATCATCACAAGCAAGCCCATGGGCGACGTACAAGGCGACTTGGTCAACACCGCTGAGTTGGCCAGTTGCTTGAACCGCCCCGAGTTAGCGCGCCCGCTACTTCATGCGTTGCACAACTTTTCTGCACGGCCCGACCATAGGCTGCGCGACTGGGTTAGCGCTCGCTTGGATCAGCTCGGAGGTCCCGAATGGGCGGCGGAACTGCCGCCCACCTTCGAGGATTCGGCATCCAGCCAGTTTGATGTGCTGACCACACTTACAACGGTGCCGAGCCTCCCTTAAGCAGGGTGCTGACAGCCGAAAGACGCGAAGGCGTCAGCCTGATAGCTGCGGCACTCAACGCGACACGGTTCGCAGAATGTGTGGTGCCGTATGCCGCCATGCTGCGCTACGTTTTGGGAAGCGACGAGCGCAGGACGCAAGTCTGCACGCCAGCCCAAAAACTCACCGCGCAGCGCCACACTGCGCTGACCTGTGGCGCGAGTTTTCAGTGCCGCGAAAAGCTCAAATGAGCAGACCTGCCGTGCGAAGCAAACGTCGCTTTTTGTACATCGTGTGAGCGTCTGTTTCAAAAACGCGCTTTGTATTACGCAGGCATTCGCGGTGTGTCTGTTGACGCAAGATCCCGCAAAGTTCACTAAAGAAACAGCAAAGCTGTCTTCGAGATGCTGATATCCAAGCGAGAGCTGCCGCTCTGGCGCGATGACGATCAAGAGGACACCATGACCGCAAATCGACAAGTGCACGCTGAAACAGTGATCGACGACGAATTGCCTTGGCAACGCGCCATCAGCGACGGCCTGCAGGAGGCTCAAGCCCACTTGGCACAACTGACACCGAACGACGATGCGCCTATGCAAGAAGGTTGGCAGATCGTTGGCCAAGCTTTCGAGTCTGGGTTGCGCGCGCTGCAATCGATGCGCGGCTGACAGGCGCGGCTGACAAGCGCGGCTGCGCATCAGTTTGATCATGCGAGCGTTGCCGCTGGTGTCATTGCCAGTTGAACATGGCAGTGCAGAGCTGCGACTGCCGGCGGGTGTGCACCAAGCTTGGCTGCTCATGCGATGGCTGGCGGGGCGCTCACACCGCAGTAAATGGGTCGTCGCATGCGCGGCAGCGCGATTGCAAATGCTGATGCAAGTGCGCGTTGTAGCCAAGGTGCGCCAGCGACTGATGTTGGTATTCCCAAACCTCGAGTCGCAGCACCTCGAACGCCTGTTGCGTGACAGTCTTCGCGAAACGGCGTACGCCTTGTTGGATCGTTTTCGGCTGTGGCGGTTGTGCGAGCAAGATTTGCGTGATCAGATTGATCTGCACGGCGCTGATGTGCTGCACCGCTTCCTTGGGAAACAGCCGACGGTGCTGCTGTGTCCGCACTTTGCAGGCATGGAAGCTGCCGTGCAACGTTTGATCTTGGAAGGTCCAGGCATGACGCTGTACAGCCCACAGGCAGACCCGAACTTCGACGCCGTCTGTCGCGAAGGTCGCCAGCGTTTCGGTGTGCAATTGCTCGTGCCGGCCGGTGCCAGCCTGTTGCCCTTGATGCGCCGTTTGCAGCGCGGCGTGGCGCTGTTTTTGTTGCCCGATTTGAATCATGACGAATCGACGCTGCTCTCGTCGCGAGTTTTCGATCCTGCCTCCGGCACTGGTCCGATCGCGGCTTGGTGCGCGACTCGCTTGGGAGCGGTGCTGCTGCCAGTGACGGTATTGCGCTGTGAGGGCCGCTACAGCGTCACGGTTCATGAACCTTTGCCTGACTTGGCACCCGAGCGCATGCGTGACGTCGGCGACATCACCCATGCGCTCGGTGCCGCGCTCGACCGACTGGTGCGTCAAGCGCCTGAACAGTATTTGTGGGCACAGTTGCGACCGTCCCAAGCGCCATCGTCAACGGCACCAAAGGCACCAGCAAACGCACCACTAAGCGTACCCCCAAGCACACCACCAAGCACACCCCCAAGCGCAGCACCATGACGGAAGCCAACGCCAAATAAAGCGCCGCAAAGGGCCGCCGAATCGACCGGGGGGACATTTAAGTGGCGGTGCGCGGTGACCGTGTGCTCTGCGCTATCCAAGGACTCTCACATGGACACAAACATAAACCGCTGGCTCGTCTCTGCTGTGTGGCTTGCGGCTGTGATGGCATTGGTATCGGCATCGACGCAAGGTGCCATCGGTGTGGCAGCAATGTGGGCCCTGCCTGCGGCGTTGGTTGCCACCATGGCCGGTCTCGGTTGGCCCGATCGGCCAATGTCTCGCATCTTGGCAGGCATGGGCTTGGTGTGGGAGCTGGCGCTCATCGGCGCGTATTGGCCGTTTGCTCAGCGCGATGAAGGCCCCAGCGTTTTGGGCCCCATGACATGGCCCATGCATTCGCTGGTGATCTTGGGCGTGTTGGCCTTGTTGGCGCTGTCGTTCGTGGCAATGTTCATGCTGCCGGCATTGGGCTTGTCAAAGCGGCTCAAGCAGGCTCGCGAAGCGATTCCTGGCCCGGTTGACGAAACCCGCGAGCGCGTGGCTCTTGCCCTGCAGGCGGATCCGGAACTTTTGCCGCTCTGGAAAGAGTACGTAGCACTCTTGCATCCCACTCAAGATGAAAACGGCAGTCCGCGCACCAGTGCAATGGTCAGCGCTCGCGCCGTGTTTGAGTTGGTCACGGTGACGCAGTCGAGGCTGAGGCTAGATTTGTTCCGCAACCTGCCCGGCATATTTACCGGCATCGGAATCATCGGTACTTTCAGCGGCCTGATCATGGGGCTGCGAACCTTCCGCATTTCGCAAGACCCGAAGGTTGTCCAAAAGAGCTTAGAGCTTTTGATGGCGGGGGTGTGGGAAGCCTTCTTGGTATCGGCCCTGGCCATCTCACTCGCCATCACGGTCACGTTGATTGAAAAGGTCGTCATGAGCTTGGTCATGCGCCAGCTCGATAAGTTGACGCTGGCACTAGACGAAGCCTTCCCCCCAGAACCGCCTTCGCAGTTGGCGGCCGATGGCGAAAGCGCAGCGGCGAGTTGGATGCCACGCCTTGTGAGCGCGCTCGACGCACTCACACAGGGCCGCGCGCCGACCACAGTGATGGCGGCTGCGACCACAGACGCTGGGCTGACGACCGGTTACCTCGACATGCCGATGCAACCCGGCGTCGCCACCACCAACGGCGGTGTCACATACGCATCTGCGTCCGGAACAGCGGGTTCCGCTGGATCTGCATTGGCACCCGTGTCCAACGACCTGTTGGGCTCGCTGCTCGACATGAGCCAACAAACGCGTTTGGCCACCACCGCGATGGCCGAACTGGCAGGCAGCCTGCCCGCCGCACTGGCTCAACAGTTCCAAGGCAGCAGCCAAGCGCAACAGCAATCGGTGCAGGCCATGCGCACTCTGTCGGCAAGGCTGGAAGGAGTTGCCTCGGGCATCGAAGTGTCTGGTCGCAAAACGCTGGAAACCGTGGCCTCGCGTCTGATGCAGTCAGAGGCCAACATGAACGCACGACACCATGCGGTAGTCGAAAGCTTGTCGGAGTTGGTGCAGCGCATCGAAACCGTGTGTGGGCTGATGCAGCAAGACCGCCACGAAGGCTCCGGAGGCGACGCTCATTCGCTGTTCGACGCATCGGCGCTGGACGGCAACGGTTTTGATATGTCGAGCTATTCGGGGGATGCACGCCGCGGCGGCTCGTCAGCGGCGCGGGGCCGCGCTGCTGCGCGCCCCGCGTCCGTGAACTACGAAGACTTCAATGACTTTGACGACGCCGGCTACGGCGTACCGCGCGAAATTGACAACCGGTACGACCGCGGCAACGAAGGCGGGAGCTTCGGCGCATGAACTCACCCGTTCGAAATGAAGACCGTCTCATACAGGTGCTGACATGAACGCCCTGACCTACCGTCGCCGCGCAGCACCAGACGGTGGCGGCGAGGGCGCCGACAAAGCGTTTTGGATTTCCTTTGCCGACATGATGACGGCGCTGATGGTTTTATTTTTGATGGTGATGGCGGTGGCCCTGTTGGCCATCACGCAGCCTCAACCACCGCAGCCACCCACACCCGTTGAGGAGAAAAAACCAGAGCCACAACAGCTTGCGTCGCCAGTCAAAACCGAAACACCGCCTGAGCCTGTGCCGCCAGACGCCCAAAGCCGCGCCATCGAACTATTGATGCAACAAATCGCAGCTGCCGTGGAAGGCACACCTGGCGTTCAACTGGACACCCGCCGACATGTGATCGACTTTGGTGACCGAGCACGGTTCATGACCGGCAGTCACCGACTCGATGCGTCGAGTGCGCAACTGCTGCGCCGCTTTGTGCCGCAGTTGCTGGCGATCACGCAGACCACGCTGGGCCAACGCTGGATACACCGCGTGGTGGTTGAAGGCTTTGCAGACCCGCGCGGCGACTATTTATACAACCTCAACTTGAGCCTGCAACGCGGTCAACGGGTGATGTGCGCCCTGCTTGACCGTGCGGAAGACGGAAGCACGCTCACCGACGCACAACGCGTCGAGGTGCGCGACATATTTTCAGTGGGCGGTTTTTCGTTCAACGACCAACGCGAGTCGCTGGACGCCAGCCGACGCATTGAGCTGCGCATTGAATTCGGCCCACGCCCACCGGTTGGGGCTTCGGCACAAGCGGTGAGCTTCGGCACTTGCCGCTTGGCACCGTGACCGCACCGCCGTCACCACGCTCACAACACAAGGAAAACGACGGCGCAAAGCCACGCAAAGCAAACCGAAAGCGCAGACACCGACATTCAAGCGGTAAACAACGTGCGGCGAAGTTGATTGAGAACTTTGACGACCGAAGCGACCGAGATTCCCATGAACAACAGCGACGCCACCACAGCAGACCCCTCTCGTCCTGACAACCAGGACGGTGTGGATTTGCTCGTGATTGACAAGCGCGGGCGGCAGCGGCGGTGGGCGGTGGACAGTGCGTGGGGCGAAATACCCGTCCTGCAATCGACATCGGCCGAGCAGTCCAATTCCGAAATTTCGTCTACCGGAATCACCGAAAAATTCGCTGACGAAAACGCTGAAACGACTGTGCGAGCGGCCACCGAACCAGAGGCGCAAGACATACATCACATCGCGATGCACATGGGCAGCGTGATCGCAAAACCCGTTGCGGGTTCTGTTGAATTTGAAACTGAGTCCGATGCGGCAGCAGCTGCGTCGGACGACAGGGCAGTCGAAGCTACAGGCAGAGCTACAAGCGAAGAGACAGGCCCCGCAGCACGGGCTGGATCGGACACGCCGCCCTACCCCGTGACCAATGCGACTGAAAACGCCGACCCGCCCGTGAACACTGAACACTGATCACTCCGCCGCCAGCCAATGCGGCAATTCACCTGCTAGTCCATCCAACCCCAACTGAAAGGAATTTATATGGCTGTCGATGCCGTGCTTTTAAAAGCAGCGCAAGTAATTATTTTGACCAAGGTATTTGAGGACACATTGAAACCCCAAGGGCCCGAAGAAGACAACGACGAACAAGATGGTGCCGCCTTCACTGGTGTAGGAGGTACGTATGCAGCTCAGCAAGTTGCAGGGCTGATGGCTAAAGCTGTTGTCAACAAATTTGCGTGATCGCGGATTCAATTAACAAGGAGTTAATCATGTCACTCATGCCCATCCAAGGCGGCAAGCCCGTCATAGACAGTCGCCAAGTTGGCGACCTCCTCACCTCGAGCAGCGGAGGCAAGGATGAAGGACTTGCCAGCGCATCAAAAGCTGTGGCCAGCATTGGCAAATTTGCAAGCTTCATCCCAGGTATTGGTACCGCCATCGGAGCAGTTTGCGGTGCGATATCCGGCTTCTTGTCATTCCTGGCAAGTCCGTCGGGTTGAGAGCAAGGTTTCGACGAACCTCTGCGTCCAGCCCTTTCACTGTGGTTTAGGAGACCTTCAATGTTCCCTTCGTCGTTCGGGCGCTTACCCCGGTCGTGGTGCCGCCATGCGCTGGTGTGGCCGTTGGTGTTGAGCTTGATATCAGGCTTGCCTGCGTCTGTTTCTGCGCAAGAGTTACCGTGGCGCGGTAACTTCGATCTCAACGCTACCAACGAACCGCTGAACGTCTTCTTGACCCGTCTGTTGACCCTGCAAGGCATTCCCACCGTGATGAGCCCGGCAGTGGCTACGGGCAGGGTCAACGGTCGGTTCAAGGGTCAAGCTGGCAAGGTTTTCCGTGAGATGACCGAAACCTATGGCCTGACGTGGTTTTACGACGGCGTGACCTTAGAAGTGTGCAGCTTGGCCGAGCTGGAAACGCGGCTGCTTGAAGTCGATACCGGCGACGTTCCACGCTTAGAACGCGCGCTGAAACAGTTTCGCCTCAGCGACCCGCGCTTCCCGCTGCGCGGTTCCGGCATCGACGGACAACTCCTGATTTCCGGGCCGCCGCGTTTTGTTGAGCTGGTGGCCAGCGTCGCAGACCGCGTTGCGATGTCACCCACGAAGCCCAGACTGAACAGTGACGTGCGCTTGTTCAGGTTGAAGCATGCCCGAGCGGCTGACACCACCGTGAGCATTGGCGGCATTGACACTCTGATTCCAGGCGTTGCGCGCATCCTCAACGACATCGTGAACGACATGCGGGCCGAGCCCACTTCCGGTAGCCGAAGCCGCGCGCGCAATGAACCTGGGTTACGAGGCAAAGGATTGATTAGCGCAGGCGGTCGAAATACCGGCAATAGCGAATCAACCGACGCATCCCCCAACCGAAGCGGCAGTGGTGTGAACGGTGCAAACGGTGCAAACGGTAGCGTCGGTGGTCTGATTTCGCCTTACGGCCCTGTGCCACCGCGCGCTGGCAGTGCAGCCGGTAACGAAGTAGCAGCTGACTCGGGCGCAGCGCGCAGCCCGCGCGAAAACAACGACAGGCAGGCCGTGGTTCGGGCCGAGCCGCGCTTGAACGCTGTGATCGTGCGCGATGCGCCCGAGCGCATGGCGCTTTACACGCGCTTGATAGAAAGCCTCGACATCGAAACACCGCTGATCGAAATTGAAGCCACGGTCATCGACATCACCGACGGCAAGTCTCAACAATTGGGCATCGACTGGCGTGCACACGGCAAACGGTTTGACGTGGTGTCGTCGCCGAACAACTTGGCAGGCAAAGGCACCGCACCAACGAACAATGCCAGTGACCTCTTGCCCACGAACCCTTTGACTTCGGCGGGTTCGGGCTTTATCGGCACGCTGCTGTTCGGCTCAGACCGCAACTACTTTCTGGCGCGCTTGAATGCCCTCGCGGAAAGCGGTGACGCACGCACATCGTCCAAGCCCCGCATTCTGACCATGGACAACAGCGAGGCCGTACTACAAAGCACAAGCGAGTTTTTCGTGCGCGTGGCCGGCAACCAGCAAGTGGACTTGTTCAACGTGACAGTGGGCTTGACCATGCGCGTCACCCCAACGTTGGTCGAAGATGGGCAGGGAAAGCGCGTCAAGATGATTGTGCGCATCGAGGACGGCAATACCAACAGCGGCAGCCGGGTTGACCAGATTCCGGTGGTCAGTCGCAACGCCATCGCCACACAGGCCATGGTGGGCGACGGTCAAAGCTTGCTCATCGGCGGCTACACCATCGAAGAAAGCAGCAGCGACCGCAGTGACGTGCCGGGCTTGTCTTCGGTTCCTTTCCTCGGCAGATTGTTCGGCCAGCGTGGCACCAGCACACGCCGCGTCGAGCGAATTTTCATGCTCACGCCGCGCATCGTGGTGCCAGGTGCGGCACTCGCTGCGGCCAGGCTGAGTGCTGATATGGCGCTGGCCACACCGTGAGCAACGCGGCAGTAGCAAGCGTGCCAGGTGCACTTGTTGCGCCTGCTGCGCCGCCTGGACTCAGCGGAAGCGGGCCGACTGGCCCAACCAAAGTGGCTGCGCGTCTTTCGCCTGCTGGCAGCGCCGCGGTTGCCACAGCCGCCGGTGCAACTGCCGCCTCCACCAGCCCACTGCTGCATGTGCTGTCCGGCTTGCACACAGGCGTGGAGTCGCGCCTGCGCGGTGAGCGCGTGCTGGTGGGCAACATGGAGCGCGAATGCGATGTGGTGCTGGACACTGGCTACGCCGACCCGCACGCCTGTTTGGTGCGCACCAGTGAAGACAGTTGGACTGTGCTTGCCGTGGCCGGTGACCTGTGGGTCGATGACACGCACGTCGCGCTGCAACAAACACTCAGCCTGACCCCCGGCGCAGTGATCACGCTGGGCCGCGTGGCTTTCGGCGTGAGCCGCGATCCAGCCTTCGATTGGTCGAGCGTAAAACCTCCGTTCAACCTGCTGCGGCCCGACGTGGGCGGCCCCATGCCGGCGGTGGCACTTTTGCCCTCACGCGCCGACACGCGTCGCAAATGGCACACGCTGAAGCTAGCCGCCGGCGTGGGCATCAGCTGTTTGGTGATGGCCGCCGCGGGGGCTTACATCACGCTGGTGATGAAATCAGACAAACCCAACGCTGACGCAGCCGACCGCAAGCTGCAAGCCGACAAGCAAATGATTGCGTCTTTGCCGTCAGGCAAAGAAGTCTCGCTGGTGCCTTTTCCAGAGACGCCAGGCAAAGTGCTGGTGCAAGGTTACGTGGCCAGCAAAGCGCAAGTTACCGAGTTGGCGGCAGCCCTGAAAAAAGCTGAAACCGATGCCGAGCTGCGACTGGTTTCAGTTGATGACTTGACTCGCGAAGTCAGCCGCCATCTAGACCGTGTACCTGTTGACAAGCTGAAATACGACTCCCAGGGGCGCTTTACCGCCACCGTGCCGAGCGACGAAGTGCGTGCCTACGACAGGCAAGCCCGCGCCGCGCTCCAAGAAGTTCCCGCACTGGCCGGGCTTGATCTGACGATGAGTGACATGCAAGGCGCGGACGGCGCACCCGTGGTGGTGAAGTACCAGCGCTCAAGCGAACGGTCTGGTGATTTGCTGGTTAACAACCTCGATGCCGCATTGGGCCGAACTGCCTACACCGTGCGAGAGCTGCGTCTGGGTGAGCTGCCTTCGGTGGTTTTGGACGACAACATACGGTATTTCAACGGAGGCACTTTGCCTGATGGGAGCGTCATCAAGAGCATCGACGAGGCCCGCATGATCACCGTGCGCGGCAGCGGGATTGAACGTGCCGTGCCCCTGATCGACACACCGCGAACGACGCCGTCGAACGAAGCACGGCGGGCAGACACGAAACTGCTGACGGGGAAGACAGCGCAGTCTGACAGTGGGCCTTTTTTGAGTAACCAGCTCCGCACAGCTGGGGGCATGTCAACCAAGACCACCACTACTACGGTCGCAAATCGTGCTCCAGAAAATCGCGGCAAATAGCCAGCAAAGCACATCTGCAGAAACTCTATCGGAGGGTTCGTGATTGCCTTAAAAAAGCGATTACGAAGAACTCCTGTCACTCTTGAGCCGCCGCGCGGGGCGAACTCGGGAGCTCAACTCAACCGCGCATAAGGAATCGAAATGGCTGATCTAAGTGTTACTTCAGGTACCTTCGGCAGAACCCTGACACAGCAATCCGATGCGCTGCTCGCTGGAATTACCGCGCTTGCAGCGGGCACCGGCGACGCAGGTAAAAACATGACCATCGTTGTTACTGCAAGTGCCAACATCGCCGCGGTTCAGGCCGCAGCGTCGAAAGAGCGCGAGTCATACAAGACTCTCGAGTCGGCGTAAGACAAAACCGTGCTGCGTTGTGGTGGATTGCACCGCCACGCAGCACTTTTTTACGCCCAGTGGGCCCAAATTTTTAACCTGGAGATCGACATGGCCGTCGAAGCTTTGAGTGCAATTCAACCGATCAGCGGCAGCAGCGGCAGGCTGAGTGGCATGACGCCCGGCATGCCTGCCGAGCGCTTCGGGTCAAGTGCCAACCGTGTTGATTTAGGGGCGGTCTCATTGCAACCGGCAAGCATTTCCAGTACCGGAGGTGCCTATCTGCGGGCTCCGTTGTCAGCGGCTCAAAACCCAGCCGTCGCGCCATTGCATTTAGGTGCCTTAGACAACGCCATTCGCGATGGCTTCCGTGACGGGTTCGTGAGCCCGCAGACCGAAAAATTGATCGCCAAGGTTACATCAATGAGCAAGCCCGGCTCGGTCGTCAACGAGGGTGAGCTCATGGTTGACACCATGCTCTTGTCGGCTCGCACATCGCTGGCCAACATGTTTGCCAAAGCGGCTACCAAGTTGGCCGAGGCGCTGAACAGCGTCGTCACCAAACAAGGCTGATGTGATGTCGCCGAGCGGGTTGCGGCCACTGCGTCACGCGGCTGTGCTGATCACGGCCTTCGCTATGACGCTGCTCACGGCCTGCTCTCAACAATTGCTTGGCGGACTGAATGAATCTGCCGCCAACCAAGTGGTGGCTGCACTGCGAGGTGAAGGCATCGCGGCCGACAAAGTGAATGTGGCCGAAGACTTGTGGAAAGTGAACGTGCCCGAGGACGAGTTCTCACGTTCTACGCAGGTTTTGAAGCGGCGCAACTTGCCGCCCCAGCAGTTCGAGGGCTTGGGCCGCGTGTTTAAAAAAGAGTCACTCGTTTCGACCCCGACAGAAGAACGCGCGCGCTTGATCTATGCCATGTCGCAGGAGTTGGAGCGTTCACTCAGCGGCATCGACGGCGTCCTCTCGGCACGCGTGCATCCCGTGATTCCTCCTCACGACCCGCTGAACCCAAAAAAAGTGGCCTCCTCCGCTTCAGTCCTTATCAAATTCCGCCCTGGTGCAGAGATCGCTACGCGCGAATCCATGGTGCGCGCTTTGGTCGCATCTGGCATTGAAGGTTTGTCTTACGAAGATGTGCGCGTGTTGATGATCGAGTCTGAAAAACAGTCGCCGCTGCTCGATAAACCAGCTGTGTCGCGCGCCGTGCCGCCTGTTTTCTGGGGCATCTTGGGATTGCTGTTGGGGGTGCTGTTGGTGACCTACTTCGTATTGAATTGGCGCGACAAAACCACGGTCGGTTTGGACAACTTGCGCGGTCGTCTGTTGCGCAAACAGCGCAAGGGCAAAACTGGCAGCGGCCAGGTCAATAACGACGCCTCCGGCACTGCTTCGTCATAACCAATTGAGTGGTTTTCCATGACAGACCCCGTAGCTCAAACCACTCAGGTTCCTAAATGAAGGCGGCAAATCCCGACAGCACGCTGCCGCCGATCGACGCAGGCCGCCACATGATGGCTTTCAACTGGCTGCCCGCAGCCTATGCACACGCCGATTGGCTGGGTCGCTGGAACGAAGTGCTGCAACCTCGCGAGGCCACCAGCATGCGGGTGCTGCAACGCATATCTACCGCCCTGCTTGATCGCTACGGCCTGCGCCAACGCCACCTGCGCGATGTCGGTGTGCACGACTGGCTGCTGGGCTCGCACGACACCGTCACGCGACTGGCACGTGAGTTGGGCACTGCCATGTTGGGGGGCTGGGTGCGCACTCGCTTAGAGCGCCGTGAAGTGGCACAGCAAACATTGGTGTTGGGCGTCGAGGGACGGCGCAGCGCGCTGCAGCATGCCCTGCTGTTGCGCGCGCTGCCGCTGCCGCCAGCGACCACGGCAGCAGGTGCCGCGCCGCACGGCCCGTCGGCTTGGGGCCAAACCGTGATTGACACACACACCGTGGTGCGCTTGGGCCTGTCTTGCATGGCAGCGCTGTTGGACGATCGCAGCACCGGCGCGCGCGAGCGCTTCACGCTGCGCTTTGCCAGCGGCGTGATCAGCCCGATCACGCTAGACACCAAGCGCCGCGATGAAGCCCAGCAAGTGATTGCGGCGGCGCAAACCGACACGATCACGCTTGAGGCGCCCACGCCCGCGCCACCCACGCGCCCGCTGGCTTCCGCCAATGTGTCCGCAAGTGCGTCCGCAAGTGTGTCCGCAAGTGTGTCCGCAAGTGCATACGGCCATGCCAACCCAAACAGTTGGAACGGGGCCGCCTCGTGAGCCTGGGAGTACTTCATCTGGTCAATGCCGACAGCCTTCTGCTGGGCAGCGCACGCATCGAGCGAGGTGTGTTTCGTCAGCTCAAGAGTTGCGAAGAACTGCTGCTTGCTGCACAAGATGCGGCTGTAACCATCACACAAACGGCTCAGGCTGAAGCGGCCGAGCTGCATGCCAAGAGTCAGCAGCAAGGCTATGAGCGCGGCCGCAGCGACGGGCTGATGTCGGTGCTCGCCACGCTAGAGGTCGAACGGCGCTTACGCGAACTGCTGACTGACCGCTTGGCCGCCTTGGTTGAACATTGCGTGCGCAGCATCCTGGCTGACTTCGGTCCCGACGAGGTCTTTCGTCGTCGCATGCTGCAGTTGATTCGCACAGGTGCCCCTGGCGGCGCTGCCAAGCTGCATGTCTGCCCCACGCAGACGGCCGTTGTGCACAAGGTGCTGGCACAGCAAGAGCAGCTCAGCGGCAGCGATTTGAGCTGGCTCACCGTCGTCAGCAACGAGACCTGCGCGACCGACACCTTGGTGCTGGAAACCCAAGTCGGGTTTGTCGATGCGAGCTTGGAGCTCACGCTGAACGGCGTCAGTGAAATCATCAACAAAGCCGTGCAGCGGGCTGCTGCTCAGCTGCCGATGTAGGCGAAAGGCCATGGACGAATCGCTGATTGAACATGCACACACGCACGCATCAGAGCGCGTTGTGACCAAACCGAATCGGTTGCAAGCCTTGTTCGAACAGGCGCTGCTTGAGGCCACCGGCCGCGCCGATTTGGCCACCGTGCAACGCGGCAAGTTGCGTCAAGCAACCGGCACCGTGCTGCGCGCCAGCGGTGTGCAGGCCGATGTGGGCGAGATGTGCCGCCTGGTGAACGGCCCGTTGCATGAGGGCATCAAAGCCGAAGTCATTGGCTTCGACGGCGACATGATCGTGATGAGCCCGCTAGGGCCTTTGAGTGGCCTGTCCAGCAACACGCAGGTGATTCCCACCGGACAGCACCACACCGTGGCAGTGGGCGACTTCCTGCTCGGACGTGTGGTGGACGGCATGGGTGAGCATTTTCTCGACGACGGCCCGCCCATGCCTCCCCGCGCACGTCACCGCGCGGTGCGCGCGCCCGCGCCCGCCCCCATGCGCCGCCGCCCTATCAGCGAAGTGCTGCCCGCCGGAGTGTCGGTGGTGGATGCGTTGCTGACTTGCGGCGTCGGCCAACGCACCGGCATCTTCGCGCCAGCGGGCTGCGGCAAAAGTACCTTGCTGTCTATGTTGTGTCGCCATGCTGCGGTCGACGTGGTGGTGGTGGCGCTGGTGGGTGAACGCGGACGCGAAGTCATAGACTTCATCGAAGACGCTCTCGATGAACAAGCGCGCGAACGCGCCGTGTTGGTGGTCGCCACATCCGACCGCCCCGCCACAGAACGCTTGAAAGCCGCGTTTGTGGCGACCACTTACGCTGAAGAATTTGCCGCTTCCGGCAAGCGCGTGTTGTTGTTGCTTGACTCGGTCACACGCTTGGCCCGCGCTGCGCGTGAGATCGGACTGGCCGCTGGTGAACCGCCCACGCGGCGCGGGTTCCCGCCGTCTGTGTTTGCGCTGTTGCCGCAGTTGTTCGAGCGAGCTGGCAACCTCAGCCACGGGTCAATCACCGCGTTTTACACGGTGCTGGAAGAAACCGATGACGGTGCCGATCCCATTTCGGAGGAAGTGCGCTCGCTGCTGGACGGCCACATCGTTCTGTCGCGCAAGCTGTCGGCCAAAGGGCATTTCCCAGCGGTGGATGTGCTGCAAAGCGCTAGCCGCTTGTTCGACCGACTGGCCGCCGAAACACACATGCGCAATGCGCGGCGGGTACGCGAGCTGCTGTCCAAGTACGAAGAGGTCGAGGTGCTCATTCGCATCGGCGAATTCAAGCGGGGCATGGATGTGCTCGCTGACCAAGCGGTGGATCAGCGCGCGGCCATCGACAGCTTCCTTCAGCAAGGTCGCCACGACAGCATAAGCTTTGATGACGCCGTGGCGGCTTTGAGCGGAGTAGTGCCATGAGCCGCGCGAGCGCCAAAGGCAGTCGGCCACCTCCTGTGCTACAGCGCATCCGCGTCGCGCGCCGCGACTCCGCCGCAGCTGAGCTGCGCCGCCTGCAAGACCGGTGCGCAGCAGCTCAGGCAACGCAAGCGGGGGCTCAGGCCGCACTGCACAGCGCCCGCAGCATGCGCGATGACATTCGCAGTGGCCGCGGACCGGCTGCCACCGGCAACTTGCGCTCGGCCGCGTTGTCATCGTGCGATGCGCTGGTTTCACGCGCTGAAGAAGAGGCAATTCGCACCGACGTGCTGGTCGAGCAAGCGCAGGCCGCGTTGCAACTGCAACGCCAAACCTTGCAAGACAGCGAGCGCGCGCTGATGCGCAGCGAAGCCTGGGCACAGCAACTGCGCCAAGCCCAGCAAGTGCACGAGCACCAGCTTGAGCAAGACCTGGACGACGAACTGGCGGCGCGCTTTCGCAGCCCGCAACCGGCACTCGAAGCCGGAGCAGTCTGAACGTCCATGCAAGCCGCCGAAGCGCTACGCCGTATCGAAGCCTCGGCCCCGCGAGCATCACGTGCGCGGCTGTTTTCGGCGCTGCCTCAGTTGGACAGCACCACAGTGGCTCTGCGCAACCGCCTGTACACCACGGCACCCATGGTGTTGCCACAGGGCCGCACGCTGGTGTGGCAAGACGTGGGCGCACTGATCACCGTAGGTGAGTTGCGCTGCGATGTGGCGGCCCAGGCCGCGCCCCAGACAGCGCCCCATACCGCGCCCCACACGCAGCAGTCCTTCGAAGCACAAACAGGCATGACGCTGTCACTGGCCGCCGACCATCTGTCGCACCTCGAGCCCAGGCTTGAAGGCTTTGAGGCCTTCATCCCATCAGAGACCTGCGCCTTGTTGGTAGAGAACGCGCTCAGCCCGTTGCTGTCGCTGCTGGAGCGTCTGCTCGGCGTGCCGCTGCAGGGCGGCGAGTTCTTGCGGCATCCGCTGGCGCTTGGCAGCAGCAGCGCACAGCAAGAAATCACGCTTGGCTTCGCCATCTTCGAGGAGCACTCCAAGCCCGTGATGCGAGGCTGGGTGCGCGCCGCTGCGGCGGTCTGGCAACAAATGGAACCCGGGCGCGCGATGGAGGCCGTCAGCCGTCGCGTGCAGGAGATTCCGCTGCGCCTCTCGGTGCGCGTGGGCAACGTTCGGTTGCGCTTGGCCGAGCTGCGGGCGCTGCAAACGGGCGATGCTTTGCGCAGCACACCCGCGCCCTCTCGTCATGACAACCACCTCGACGTGATCTTGTGCACCGCCGACCGGCGCCCGCTGATCGGTGCCCGCATTGAAGGTGAAACCTTGACCCTGGAGCACTTTGTGAACACCACCGCCCAACACCGCGACGCCGACGACGGCACTGACAACCCTTATGCCACCGGCGACCTGGCCGACGACATCGAATGCGACGTCAGCTTCGAGCTTGGCTCGCTGACGATGAAAGTCAGCGAGCTGGGCCGCTTGCGTGCCGGCCAAACCTTGCGCCTAGGTGTGCGCCTGCAAGAGCAACCGGTGCGGGTGCTCGTCAACGGGCGTTGGGTCGCTCGCGGCGAGCTGGCAGCGCTGGGCGATGAGTTGGTGGTGGTGATCACCGACACCAGCCGCCTGCCGAACCTGTGACGCCGTTGTCACCAGGCTTGCAACCCTTCTCAGTCAATCTCAGGCGGCCCGATGTTTTCCATGCCCGACCCGGCGGTCATCGTCCCGCTCTTGTTCGTGATCGGGATCTTGCCGATCCTGCTTGTGATGCTGACTTGCTACACCAAAATCGTTGTGGTGCTGGCCCTGCTCAAAAGTGCCATGGGGCTGCAGCAAGTTCCACCGGCCATGGTGACCAACGGTTTGGCGCTGGTGCTGACCTGGTACGTGATGTATCCCGTAGGCCA
Organism: Burkholderiales bacterium; assembly: GCA_025358485.1. Taxonomy (GTDB): domain Bacteria; phylum Pseudomonadota; class Gammaproteobacteria; order Burkholderiales; family Burkholderiaceae_C; genus JANYJJ01. The sequence continues at coordinate 17,113 of JANYJJ010000108.1, forward strand.
GCAGATCATGACCTCGATGGAGGGCGACCCGCAGAGCCCACGCGCTGTGGCACGGCTGACAGTACCCGACATCGTTGGCCACGCCAAAGAGCCCATGCGCGCCTTCCTCGATCGGCACGCCAAGGCCCATGAACGCGCATTTTTCATAGACGCTGCACGCCGCCTGATGGGCGAAAAAGTAGCGCAGGGCATAGGCCCCAAAGACTTCGTAGTGCTCGTTCCTGCGTTCGCAGTGTCCGAGCTGACCGCCGCGTTTTTGATCGGCGTGTTGATCGCGCTGCCGCTCATCGTCATCGATTTGGTGGTGGCCAATGTGCTTATGGCGCTGGGCATGCAGATGATGTCTCCGACCATGATTTCGCTGCCGCTGAAGCTGCTGCTTTTCGTGATGGTCGACGGCTGGTCGCGTCTGACTCACGCGTTGGTGCTGACCTACCAACCCTGAAGGGATACAGCGCATGACACCCGACGTGATAGGCAACATGACCGCTGACGCGCTGCGTTTGGTGCTGTTGATGTCGGCACCGTTGGTGGGTGCCGCGGCAGTGATTGGCATTCTGTTCAGCGTGCTGCAGGCGCTGACGCAGCTGCAAGACCAAACCACCATGCTGGCCGTGAAGCTGTTGGTGGTGTACGGCCTGTTGGTGATGTTGGCCCCCTGGCTGGGCGTGCTCAGCTCGCAATTTGCAGAACGACTTTTCACTGCCATTGTTGAGGTGAGATGAACCCGGCCGATCTGTCCGCTTGGGCCGACCCTGCGACTTGGGCCACGCTGGGGCCCAGCGACGCAGCCGCGCTGCTGTTGTGGATCACGGCAGCAAGCATCCGCACCTTGTCCGCCATGATCATGCTGCCAGTGCTGAGCAGCGCGTTGGTGACCGGGCCCGTGCGCGTGGCGCTGGCGCTGGCCGCGATCGTGCCAGTGGTGGCGGGGCAAATGGCCGTGCTGGGGCTCAACGGCCTGAACCAGCCGGCTTACCTTCCCACTGACTTCGCCGCCTTGCCGATGCTGCTGCTTTTTATGCGCGAAGCGGCCATCGGGATCGTGGTGGGCCTGGGCTACGGCGCGTTGTGCGCCGGCTTGCTGGCAATTGGTGAAATCATCGATCACCAGACCGGACTCACCTTCACGCAAAGCGTTGACGGCGCGCATGGCAACAACGTTTCCATCACGGCCAAGTTGATGGAGCACATGTTGTTTGCGGTGTTGATGCAGGCCGGAATCGTGCTGTTGTTGGTCGACACCCTGTACCTGAGCTACGAAGTTTGGCCGATGGGCAAAACGCTGCCGGCGCTGCAAATCCAGATGCCGCTGCTGTTGATACGCGAAAGCTCGCGCCTGTTCTCATTGGCGCTTCTGCTGGCGGGTCCGGTGGTGCTGGTGCTGTTTGTGGTGGACGCTGGTGCAGGCATGCTGAACCGCGCCGCGCCGCAGTTCAACGTCTTCAATTTGTCGCTGGCCCTCAAACCGATAGTGGGCATGGCAGTGCTGGGCGCTGCGTTCCCGATGATCGTGCAGCGCAGCGTGACATCGCTGCTTGAGCTGACCGCCATGTTGCGCGTGTTTGTCCGCTGAAGGCGCGCTATGTCTGGTGACAGTTCCGAAGAGAAAACCGAACAGCCCAGCACCAAGCGGCTAGAGGACTCTCGAAAAAAAGGCCAGGTCGCCAAGAGCGAAGACCTGTCCAGCTCATTGAGCATGCTGGCGGGCCTGTTGACCGTGATGGCGTTGATTCCATTCAGCTCTCGCGCGCTGGCCGATTTGTTCTTGGCGATTGAGCGACTGCTGCCAACGCTGGATGCAGCCAGCACCAAGGCCTTGGTGTTGGAGGCGCTGATCACCATGGTGCAACTCTCCGCGGGGCCGCTGGCGGTGGCGGCCGTGGTGCACACCGCGACGCTGTTCTTGCAAACGGGCGCGGTATTCAGCGTCGACCCGTTGCTGCCAAAAATGGAAAAACTCAGCCCGGCCGACAACCTCAAGCGCCTGTTTTCCATGAAAACCGTGGTTCAGTTTGCGCAGATCGCGTGCAAGATGTTGGTCATCGGCTTGGCTGTGGGATTGATATTTATGCATGCCCTGCCCGACGCCCTCCGCGTCATCCACGGCGACGTGGGCGCCGCATTGGTGGTGGCGAGGTCGTCGCTGATGCACTTGCTGTTGTGGTGCGGTGCGTTTTTTGTTTTTCTCGGCACGGCCGACCTGGGCTATCAGCGCTGGCAGCACGAACGTGACAACCGCATGTCGAAGTCAGAAGTCAAGCGCGAACACCGCGAAGACGAGGGCGACGCGATGCAAAAAGCCGAGCGCAAACGCTTGAGCCAAGCACCGTCAGCCGAGACTCAGCTTGGCTACATGCGTCTGGCCCGTTTGGTGCTGCACCACAGCGACGGCCGCATTGTTGTGCTGACACTGCTGCCCAAATCTCACCCTTTGCCGCTGTACATCTTGCGAGGCCGCGGCGCGTTTGCGGCCCGTGCGCTGGCCTTGGCGCGTGAGCGCAAAGTGCGCGAGATTGGCGACGACGTGCTGCTGGCCCGGCTGTTCGGTTCAACCGAGACCGGTGCCCCGGTGGCCGACGACATAGCCAAGTTGTTGATGGTTTATTTCCGCTGACCGCCCACAAAACCCAGGGTGCGCAAAGCCAAAGCAAGGCCGCGTAAATTGATGGCTGTCACATTTAACGCTCTGCGGGTTAGGCCCGCGCACCCAAAAGTCCCAGCATGGCCAACAGCGTGGTAACGCCTGCCGCAAAAAACGCAGCCCGCGGCACGGGCGGCACGGGGATGATCAGCGGCGGTCTGGCGCGCCACACCGACGTGCTGTTGGCCGTTTTGGTGGTGGCCGTGATCGTGATGATGGCGCTGCCGCTGCCGCCCTGGTCTTTGGACATGCTGGTGGCCATCAACATCGCTATTGCGGTGTTGATCTTGTTGGTGGCGCTGTTCATTCCCAACCCGCTGGCATTTAGCACCTTTCCGACGGTGCTGCTGATCACCACGCTGTTTCGCATTTCGCTCAACGTCGCGACCACGCGCCAGATCTTGCTCCACGCTCACGCTGGCGACATCATTGCGGCGTTCGGAAAGATGGTGGTCGGCGGCAGTTTGGTGGTCGGCATCGTGGTCTTTTTGATCATCACCATCGTGCAGTTCATTGTCATTGCCAAAGGCGCAGAACGGGTGGCCGAGGTGGGTGCGCGCTTTACGCTGGACGCCTTGCCAGGCAAGCAAATGAGCATCGATGCCGACGTGCGCGCCGGCGTCATCACGCAGGCCGAAGCCGTGCAGCGGCGCAGCGAAATGCTGAAGGAAAGTCAGTTCTACGGTGCCATGGACGGAGCCATGAAATTCGTCAAAGGCGACGCCATTGCGGGCATCGTGATCGTGCTGGTCAACTTGCTGGGCGGCATTGCCATCGGCACCCTGGTCATGGATTTGGGCTTCGGCGCGGCAGTTCAAAAGTTCTCGATCTTGTCCATTGGCGACGGCTTGGTGACGCAAATCCCGGCCTTGTTTTTGTCGATTGCAGCCGGTGTGGCCATCACACGCACCGAGTCTGACAACAGCGCGCACCTGGGCGAACAAATTGGTCGCCAACTCGGCGCACAGCCTCGCGCCCTGATGTTGGCCGCTGGCGTGATGTTGATGTTCGCCTTTGTGCCTGGCTTCCCTGCGCTGGTGTTTGTGATCTTGGCCGCGTCTGCTGGCTTGTTGGCGCTGATGCTGGGGCGTCAAGCCAAAACGCAGGTCACTCTGCAATCCACCGTCGAGGTGCCTGCCGCCGCCCGTGAAGGCGAGCAAACGCCAGGGCTGCTGCAGGCCGCGCCCGCATCAGGCAGGCCACCCTCGGCGTTTCGGCTGGACATCAGCAGCACCTTGGCCGAGCGTATCGGTGCGGTTGAACTGAACCGGGCGCTGGGCTTAGAGCGCAGCAGGCTGCGTGAGGACTACGGCATCCCTTTTCCTGGCATCGCACTGCAAATCGACACCACGCTGCCCGAGCAGTCCTTCGCCCTTTCGGTCCAGGACTTGGTCGACTCAAGCATCACAGTGCCACCGGCTGCGGTGTTGGCGGTAGGCACAAAAACGGGCCCAGCCACAGCGTCGGCAACAGTGTCGGCAACAAGCCCGGCCATAGGTTTGGCGACGGGTTTGGGTACAGGTTTGGCTACAGGCTCGGCAACAGACAGCGCCCAAGCTGCCGACGGATTCACCGCCTTAGACGCGCCTGTGCCCGATTTGCTGCAACCGGCGCGTTGGTTGCCTGCTGCGGAGGCAGACCGCGCCGCAGCAGCAGGCCTGGAGGTGTTGCAACCGGCCGACGTCATCGCGCGCACCGTGATGTGCGTGATCCAAAAGAACCCTGCGTCTGCGCTGGGCGTTCAAGAAGTGCGACAGCTGGTGCGCGAAATCGAGTGGCGCTTTGCAGACTTGGTGCGCGAAGTGCAAGCCGTGATTCCACTGCCGCGCATCGCCGATTTGATGTCGGCACTTGCGCGCGAACGGGTACCACTGACCGACTTCCCAGGCTTGCTGCAAAGCTTGGTCACCAACGGCGGCAGTGCCGCAGACACCCACACCATTTACGAGGGTGCGCGCCTGGCATTGGCACGCGGCATCGTCGCTCGCCAATTGCGAACTGGAGAAGTTCGCTTGCCTGTGGTGACGCTGGAACCGGAAGTCGAGACCCGCTTGCGGGCATCTTTGGTGGTCAAACCGGATGGGCCGGTTTTGGCTCTTGCACCCGAGGCGATTGAAACTCTGGCGAAGTCACTGCAGGCCACGTTTCAAACCATCGTCGGTCGCAGCAGTTTTGTGTTGCTGCTGCCAACAGACATTCGACGAGCCACGAGCCGCCTGTTGCGCGCCCAGATGCCCCATGTCGCTTTTGTTTCACACGACGAGTTGACTGCCAGCGGCGTGGCACCAGAAATCGTCAGCAAAGTGATGACGGCCTAGGGCAAGCAAACCTGCGTGGGTGATCGGGTTTAAACAACACCCACAAGTTCACTTGATGGTGGTGGCTCGCCTTCCTCCTGCCGGAAAACTGCTTGACTCGTGCACCGCTGGCGAGCACCTCAATTGGCCACCAGCCGAGCCGGCAGCACAGGCCTGATACGCCTGCTCAGAGCTAACGAAACCCGACGAAAGCTGTGGATTCGGTGTGAGAGCAAGGCGTAAACCAGTTCAATGCCCAGTGGCATTGGGAAGGGCTACAAAACCGCCATCGAAAACAACACGTACTTTCGGAATCTGAAATCTCCGTGAGGTCTGACCGCGATACCGAAGATCGCAGCAGCAGCTACGTACTGACTACAACCCTCGCCGCGTTGAACAGCTGTTTTCGCAATGGTGTGCCTTCGGTCAGCAACCAGTCGGGTGAAGCTACTAAGTGTGTAGAAAGCTGCCTCGAACACCTGGGTCGGGTGTCTAAAAAGACGGCAGCGATAAGCGAGACACGGCTGGGTTTCAGCCTCGCAGACGCGCCGATCTCGGTCAATCAAACCAACCGATCAAGCACCCTCAACAAAAGGAACCCACCACGTTGAGACGCGAACTCTGAAAATCAGGGTCACAAGAACCCGTCGGCTTCGGTAGGCCCGGCTGAGGTACGAGCTGGCCTGTCAGAAGTCGGCGGCAAAGATTTCGCCGCCGACATCAATTGCAACTGAATGGCGGTGCTGACAGCATGGCAAAAAGCTGCGCTGCCGCAGCCACCCGGCGCGGCAGTTCCAATCAGCCGCGAGCTGCGCCCACGTCATCGTTGGTGAATTTTGTTCCCTTGTTTTCCTCGTTGAGCAGGAAGTCGACCACCTGCTGCTTCGGCATGGCTTGACTGGTCTTAGCGTAGTTTGTGACTTGCTGATCCAAGCGTTCGTAAGCCGCGTCACCGCCGGGTGTGCGTTGCTTGGCGGCAAACACCCTGAGTTCCATCTGGCTGATTTTTCCGTCACCGCTGGTGTCTATGCTGTCGACGCCCTTCGTGACGTTTTCACGTCGTCTAGCGTCTGTGGTGTCGACAATGTCACGGGTTGTGGCCGCACCCGTTGGCGTTGGCGTTGCAGCTGCCGTTGGCGTCACGGTTGGCGTGACTGCCTTGGTCTCAGCAGCGCCTTTGTCTTTGCCTGTGGCTTCGCGGTAAAGCCGCGCGTTAGCCTCTTTGAGATCGCCCGTCAATTGGACATCCGAGTTCAGGGCTTTGCCTTTTGCGTCTCTGATGCCGAAGTTCAAGCCGAGATCCTTTCCAATAGCTGCAGCTTTGTCCCGAAAGTCCGATTTCGCGGTGCCGGTCAAGCTGTTGTATTTGGCCATGACCACGGCAGAAGTTTGGGCATGGCTCGTGTACTGGCCATTTTTTCCGTCACCTACCAAAGCTGACACCGCCTTCTTCATGTTGGCCTCGGCGCCGGAGCCGGCAACACGCGCATCCACCATGTTGCTGTCCAAGGTAGCGGATTGATCTGTTGAAACTGCTGCAGACGGAATGCCTGCCCCTGCTGGTGATACTTGAGCCATGATGAATTTGCCTTTCTTGGCCTGAGAGCAAGTGCCTGCGCACGCCCTGATTGCATGTCTGGGTCCAGACATGCACAGTTTTTGACCCTCGCCGATGTGGAACGGATCACCGCTGCAGCCGCATATTCACTGCTGCCAGTTTGCCGTGGATTTGCTGCGCTTTGCGCCGATCTGAATTCGAGTGTCTTGGCGCTCACTGGCAGTCGCAAATTTAGGCAAAGCTTCAGCAAAGACACTTGGTTATTACTCCAGAGGTTCGTGAAACTCTTACCTGGAGAAGCAACATGGTCACCCCAACAAATACCGTTTCAGCCAAGCCAACAACCAACCCGGCCGAGTTTGGTGCCGCGAATCTGCTCCCAGTCGTATCCGCCAAGACCACGCTGAACTCAGCGGTTGGTTTTGCAGCTACGGGGTCTCGCGGAGGTTCGTCTCAAAGCATTTTTTTCAAAGGTCCTTTAGGAAAGGACGGCTCATTCACAGCAACGATGAAGACCGGACAAAGCGCGGGCAAGCCTGGCAGCACGCTCACGACGACCGCCGAAGCGGAATACACACCGCCCGGTCAGGCAGGTGCTATTACAAACAAGCTGCGAGCAAAGTTGGATGCTGTGCAAGCACCCGGCAAACCCACGGCCGTGACGGGTACAGCCTATGTAAGCGTTAACGCCAAACTCACACAAGGGCCCGGACCAAAGTTGTCGGCAACCTTAGAAACCGGCCTCAACACCAACGGAGTTCTTTCAACCGCCTTGACACTGCAGGCCGATCAAAAGCTGGGCACGGTTGTCACAAATTTGCAGGCGGTTGTAAATCAGTCAGGTGTGGTCGCTTTTGTAGCTGACGCAAAGGTTCCGCTCGATAACAACGGGGTTGAGCTCAACCTGAGCGCCAAACAAGTTGTCAACGGTGGTTTCGAGGGCGGGGCCGGTTTTAGGCTTAATTTCTGAGACAACATGACACGCGAACGTTGCAAAGCAATTTAGGAATGCGATGGGTTCAGCGTGCACCGGCCGGGTGCCAATTGGAATTGGCCGACTTAGGCCGTTACAAACATGCTTATCGAGCAGGTGCCAAAGCCTGAGTCGATAACTCGAAGTTCAGGCAAGGGGCCCAGTAACTTGGTACCAGCGACAACGAGTTGTTTGTCGCAGAAGCTACAAACGAAACCGGCACTCACAGCGCAAGCGGCACGACCGCGTTCAATCAGCAAGCCGCAAGCCGCAAGCCGCCAGCATTTTCCTGTCAAAGGCGAGAGCCGATTATTCAATACAGCTAGCAACTTCGCTGTCAACTTCTGACAGCGCGCGGCTTGGTAAGTCAACGCTACCGCCACGGTATGAGAATTGCACATGTCACAGCCGGTGTCGATGCACCCATGCGTGCTCCTCCTGCTCAGCAACCTTGCCAAGTCCAACGCATCATCTTCTGCACTTCGCATTGATGACACTTTGCAAAGCATTGCCGCTGTGAGCGCAGCGAAGCGCGCGGCTGACTGTGTCCACGCGCTCAAGCAAGCCCGACCGCAGGCAGCGCCACGCCTGCGCATGTGCGCGTGCTCGGTTGGAATCGATAGCCGCGGACGAAACACCGCAGCACACCCATCTTGATGTGTTCCAGAATCAACAAACTGGTGTGGAACCTCGTTGAGGTCATCGCATGTTTGCCTAAGCTTCATCACCCGCAACGGGCCGAACAAATTCCCATTTGATTTTAAATAAGGTGCCCCATGAAGCTCTACACCTTCTTCCGCAGCGGCACCTCGCACCGGCTGCGCATAGCGCTCAACCTCAAAGGCTTGGCGGTGGAGCACGTAGCTGTCGATCTTCGCACCGAGCAGCATTTGGGCGCTTCGTACAAAGCCATCAACCCGCAAGGCCTGTTGCCCGCGCTGCAACTCGACGCTGAAGACGGCGGTCAAGTTTTGATCCAGTCGCCCGCCATCATCGAGTGGCTGGACGAGCGCTACCCCACGCCGCCCTTGTTGCCCACAGACCGCAACGCGCGAGCCCAAGTGCGCGCGCTGGCGGCCGTGGTGGGCTGCGACATTCACCCCGTCAACAACCGCCGCATCTTGGAAGCTCTGCGCCACGACTTTGCCGCCGACGAGGCAGCGGTCAATCGCTGGTGCAGCACCTGGATCACCGACGGTTTCAACGCCATTGAGGCACTGCTGGCTGCCGATAAAAAACGCGGCGAATTTTGCTTCGGCCACACGCCGACGCTGGCCGACGTGTACTTGATCCCGCAGATGGAAAGCGCGCGCCGGTTCAAAGTTGACTTGACGCGCTGGCCGCTGATCAGCGGCGTCGAGGCCGCCTGCGGCAAGTTGGAAGCGTTCCGCAAAGCGGCTCCGTCTGTGCAGGCTGACGCGGGTTGAGGGCCATTTTGAGCGCTTGATGGGCGCGGCTTCACTTGCGTCACTGATTGCTGACGAGCCGTAGCGCATGCTGCCGGTTGAAGAACCGCAGTGCCAAGTTGCGTTCAAGTTTGCGGAGGCGACCCGCAGCTTTCTCAGTTGTGAGCGCATTTTTTTTCGGCCCCCTCTTTGTGCGAAGTTGGCCTGCGAGCTTTGAAGAAGTAACGCCGTCCGCACGTCTGTATCGCCTTGTATGTTCACGCGCCGGTCACATCGCGCGGCCAAAGTCTCAAATACGGCGGCGCAGTTGTTGGTTGCCTATTTCGTTCCAACACACAACGGAGACGCACCATGTCAGCCCAACAACGTTTGATCGTTTGCTCTTTGGCAACCGCATTCCTCGGTTTGTCTTTTTCATCGCACGCCAAAGATGTGGCCTTGACGGCTGGTTCTGGTTGGAACGCCTTTGACACTGACCGCGAAGCTGTGCGCGATGCTGGGAGCAATGACGCTTGGGCCGACATCGACAACGCATCCTTCGAACGCCTGTACTTCACGTTCACTGTAGTCACCGGAAGCAGCGCCACGCTCAGCGTGGTGGACGGCGCGTTTGCGGGCAACACCTTCTCGGTTTTGAACGGCTTGGCGTTACTGGGCAACACCTCGGCCGTGACCGCGCTCGACCAAAACACGGCACCGTTTTCCTCCTTTGATCAAGCCTTCGCCGACCCCACCTACAGCCGCGGAGTTTTCAGCTTGGGCGCTGGCAGCTACCGCATCACCGGCAACCTGACGCAGGCCGGTTTGGACGGCACGACTCCGGTGTGGGCCACCTCGGGTGCCGTGCGCGTGGACACGGTCAGCGCGGTACCAGAGCCTTCTACTTACGCGATGTTGCTCAGCGGCATGGGAATGATGGCCTACATCTCGCGCCGCCAGCGTCGGTCCGACCGCTGATGAACGCATTTGACGCAACGTAACTCAACGACACGCAACGCACAGCACCGCACAGCACCTCACCCCACACAGATCCAAGGAGCTCATTCATGAACGCCTATCGATTCACTTCACGACTTGCCCAAACCGCTTGCGCCGCCGCAATTTTGGCCACCAGCTTGAGTGCTTGCGCCGCCGCGATCGCGCCTGCACAGCCCTTCACCGTCAAGATCATTGGCTTCAACGACTACCACGGCAACCTGCAGTCGCCCGGCACTTTCGGTAAGAACACGCTGGTGCCCGCAGCCAACCGTCCCGCCGTGGGTGGCGCTGATTTCATGGCCGCTGCGGTGGCGCGCATGAAGGCACAAAACCCAAACAACGTGGTCGTGGGTGCGGGCGATTTCATCGGCGCGACGCCGCTGATCTCGGCCTTGTTTTTTGACGAACCTGCGATTGAAACGCTGAACAAAATTGGCGTGGAATTCAATGCGGTGGGCAACCATGAATTCGACAAAGGCAGCGCCGAGTTGCGTCGCTTGCAAACCGGCGGCTGCAAGCTGACCGACGGCCTGCCCGACCCCAACAGTTGCAAAGGTTTGGGCTCGGGCGCACCCGGCACGTTTGACGGCGCACGCTTCAAATGGCTGTCTGCCAACGTGATTGAAACTGCCACCGGCAAACCCTTGTTGGCACCCTACGGAATCAAAACTTTCAACGGCGTGAAGGTGGCTTTCATAGGCATGACGCTGAAGGCCACGCCCACCATCGTCACGCCCAGCGGCGTGGCGGGTTTGGAGTTTCGCGATGAAGCCGACACGGTGAATGCGCTGGTGCCACGCCTGCGTGCGCAAGGCATCGAGTCCATCGTCGTGCTGGTTCACCAAGGCGGTTTTCAAACCAGTCCGAACGTGGGCGACATCAACGGCTGTGACGGCGGCTTGAAAAACGCCGACGGCTCTGACTCTGACATTGCCGCCATCGTCAAGCGCCTGGACAACGCCGTGGATTTGGTCGTCAGCGGCCACACCCACTCGGCCTACAACTGCTCGGCCAGCACGGTGTCTGTGAGCAGCGCGGGCGTCGAGACCGCTCGTCCCACCGGACTGGCCAATAAGACAGGCCGCCTGATTCCGGTGACCAGCGCCAGCGCTTTTGGCCGTGTGCTCACCGACATCGACATGACCATCAATCCGGCCACGCGTGACGTGACGGCAGTGACTGTCACCAACCGCTTGGTGGACCGCACCGACCCAGCGCTGATCGCCGCTGTGGCGGCCGATCCTTCAGTGGCCAACATCGTCAGCGGCTACAGCGACCTGATTTCGCCGCTGGCCAATCGGGTGTTGGGCACCATCACCACGCCACTCACCAACGCGGCCAACACGGCCGGTGAAATGGGTGCTGGCAGCTTGATCGCCGATGCGCAATTGCAGGCCACGCAGCCTGCCGCTTTGGGTGGTGCGGTGGTGGCGTTTATGAATGCAGGTGGCGTGCGAAGCCCGGGCTTCGTTGCGCCAGTGATTGCGCCCGCCACAGCTGGCGTGTACCCCTACAACGTGACCTACGGCAACGCCTTCACGGTGCAGCCCTTCGGCAACAGCTTGGTGACGATGACGCTGACGGCACAGCAAATCAAAAATCTGTTGGAGCAGCAGTTTGTGGGCTGCTTGGGCCAAGGCACGCAGCGCATCATGCAAATCTCAAACGGCTTGAAGTACGCATGGAGCTTGGCAGCGGCGCCCTGCTCGAAAATCACCGACGTGAGCTTCACGCCCACCGACGTGACCGTGACACCGCCCGTGTCCACCGGTGCCACAGAACAGATCGTGTTGAACGGCGTGGTGACCAACCCGACCAAGACTTACCGCGTCACGGTCAACAACTTCATGGCCACTGGCGGTGACGGCTACACGGTGCTGTTGGGCGGCTCTAACGTGCTGGGCGGCGCGCAAGACATCGACGCTTTGGTGAGCTATTTGCAAGGCGGCTACAAAGCACCGGCCGCGGCCTACAACCCGGCTGACGCAGCGCTGAAAATTCCTCGCATCACGCGCCTGCCTTGATGCGCATCGGTGGTGGTGGCGGTGGTGGTGGTGGCCGCCTGCGCGCGTGCGCGGCTTGCGTTTTGAGTTGGCTGGCCTGCGCTTGCGTCACGCAGGCAGCGGCTCGCAGCCCGACCGCTGAGCCCGCCCCTGCCGAGACAAACATCAGCACAAGCCATCCGCCCCACACTGGGTTTGGAAAAAAATCTGCCAACCCGTCGTCCGCAGACGTCACCGACCCCAGAGGCGCTGCGGGAAGCATGCCGCAGCGCACTGCCCTGTTGCTGCGCGCTGAAGCCGAGTTGCAACGCGGCGACACCGCAGCGGCCATCGACAGCTTCGACCGCGCCGCGATGATGCTGCATGCACCCGACACTGAAATGGGCTTGGTGCGCGCCTATTTGCAAGCCGGTGAGTACCGACGTGCTTTGGCCTTCTGCGCACACACAGCGGGAGCACATCGCGAGGCTGCTGCCCCGGCTGCGCTGTACGCATGGTTGCTGCAAGCCGGTGGTCAAACCGACCCTGCGATGCGAACTTTGAAAGAGGCGCTGGGTCGGCACCCCTTTGATGCCGTGCTGTTGCAAACGCAAGCCGCGCTCGCCACGGCGCAGCCTGTCACCAACCCCACGCTCTTGGCCGTGCCGCACCGCTTGGCACCGCAGCCGGTGATGCAAGCCGGTTTGCCAGCGCCCACCACTGCGGCGCGTGTGGTGTCCAGCGGCGTGTTGTTGCCCAGCACCGCAGGTAAGGCTCAACTTGCTTTGGTGCCGCTTCAAGCCGTACATGACGCCGACGTGTTGTGGCTGCGCAATGGCCTGGGCGACACCACCCAGGCCGTGGTCGCACAGCGCTTTGACGAGCACGGCGTGGCCCTGCTGCGCTTGCTGGCCGACCTGCCCTTAGGCACAAGTGCAGGCACAGGTGATCCTGCCGCCGAGGGCGCGCTC
>JANYJJ010000125.1 GCA_025358485.1 Burkholderiales bacterium
CTTCAATGCTGTTTTCTTCGACATTTGCAGTTGTGTTGGTCGCCTCACTGCTGGTGCGCTTTTGGTTGTCGACGCGACAGTCGCGTCATGTCGCGGCACACCGAGGCAACGTGCCTGCGGCGTTCACGCAAACCATCACGCTGAGTGCGCATCAAAAAGCAGCCGACTACACCATCGCCAAAGGCCGCTTCGGTTTGCTCACCGCTGCGTTTTCGGCGGCCGTGTTGTTGGGCTGGACTTTGCTTGGCGGTTTAGACACCTTGAACCTGCTGGTGCGCGATGCGGTGCAACCGCGCTTCGGCAACATGGCCTACCAACTGGCCTTGCTGACAACCTTTAGCGTGATCGGCGGTTTGCTCGATTTGCCCTTTGAGCTGTACAGCACCTTTCGCCTGGAGCAGCGCTTCGGCTTCAACCGCATGAGCTGGAAGATGTACCTCGGCGACATGGTCAAGACGGCGGTGGTGGGCCTGTTGATTGGCCTGCCGATTGCCGCGCTCATTTTGTGGATCATGGGCTCAACAGGTGGCTTGTGGTGGCTGTGGGCGTGGTGCGCCTGGATGGCTTTCAACCTGCTGATCTTGGTGCTGTACCCGACCGTGATTGCGCCCCTGTTCAACAAGTTTGTGCCGCTGCAAGACGAGTCGCTCAAGGCGCGCGTGCAAGCGCTGATGACGCGCTGCGGCTTTGCGGCCAAAGGCTTGTTCGTGATGGACGGCAGCAAACGCTCGGCCCACGCCAACGCTTATTTCACCGGCTTTGGCGCGTCCAAACGCGTGGTGTTTTTTGACACCTTGCTGAGCAAGCTCACACCCGGCGAAGTGGAAGCGGTGTTGGCGCACGAGCTGGGCCACTTCAAGCACAAACACGTGATCAAGCGCATGGTGGCGATGTTTGCCATGAGCGCCGTCGGCTTTGCCTTGTTGGGTTGGCTGTCGACTCAGGCATGGTTCTACAACGGCTTGGGCGTGCGGCCTTTGATGAACGCACCGAACGACGCCACCGCGCTGCTGTTGTTTTTGCTGGTGGTGCCGGTGTTCAGTTTTTTTGTGTCGCCGATTTTTGCCAGCTCATCACGCCGACACGAATTTGAGGCCGACGCCTACGCCTGCGCGCAAGCCGATGGCCGCGACTTGGGTGCGGCCCTGCTGAAGCTGATGGAAGACAACGCTTCGACGCTGACCCCCGACCCGCTGTTCGTTCGCTTTTATTACTCGCACCCCCCAGCGCGCGAGCGCTTGGCGGCGCTGGCGATCAAGCCCAGCGCCTGACAGCACCCAGGACGCTTCATGAACGACTTGTTGAGACAAAAGTGTCAGCCCCTCGAAGGTGGCAGCGCGATGAGCGCCGCCGACATTGCATTGCATTTGCGTGACGCGCCGGGTTGGTCATTCACCAACGGCTCGATTGAGAAAACCTTCAATTTCAAAAATTACTTCGAGACCATCGCCTTCGTGAACGCCTTGGCCTGGATCTGCAACACCCAGGATCATCACCCCGATTTGGCGGTGAGCTACGGCCGCTGTGTGGTGCGCTTCAACACGCATTCGGTCGGCGGCATTTCCATCAACGACTTCATCTGCGCGGCGCAGGCGAATGAACTGGTCGCGCTTGTTTGACTGAGCACCCAGCGCAAATTCACGCCGGTGTGGTGGTGGCGGGCCACGGCCGCCACTACATCGTTGAAAGCGCAGACGGTGTGCGCACCACCTGCCATCCGCGCGGCAAAAAAAGTGACTTGGTGGTGGGCGACCGCGTGGCGTGGAAGGTGGCAGGCGACGAAGGCGTGATCGAACGCATGGAGCCGCGCAGCAACTTGCTGTACCGCCAGGATCAATGGAAAACCAAAGCCTTCGCGGCCAATTTGGACCAAATTTTGATCATGGTGGCCAGCGACCCGATGTTCAGCGAATCGCAATTGGCACGAGCCTTGATCGCCGCTGAAAGCGCCCACATTGCCGCGCGCATTTTGCTGAACAAAGCCGACCTGCCTAGCATTGCCGAAGCGCGTGTCCGCTTGCTGCCTTACAGCGCCATGGGCGTTGAAGTGTTGGAGGTGGGGCTGAAAACGCGACCTGACGAAGCACGCGCTTTGCTCGACCCTTTGCTTGCCAACAAAACGACCTTGGTGCTGGGGCCGAGTGGCACCGGCAAAAGCACGCTCATCAATTTGTTGGCCCCTGATGCGAAGGCGCAAGTGGGTGAAATCTCGCACGCACTCAACTCGGGCCGCCACACCACGACGCACACGCAGTGGTATTGGTTGGACGCTGAGTTGGACGCCGGGTTGGGCGCTGGGTTGAAAACCGAGAGGCGCACCGCCTTGATCGACTCACCGGGGTTTCAAGAGTTTGGTTTGCGCCAAGTGGACGCGCAAAAATTGCCCAACTTGATGCCCGACTTTCGGGCTGCGTCCACCGAGTGCAAGTTCTACAACTGCACCCACCAAAGCGAGCCCAGTTGCGGCATCACGGCAGCGGTGCAGCGCGGTGCGATCAGCGAATCACGCTACCGGATTTACGGCGAAATTTTGCGCGAGCTGGCTCAAACGCGTTGGTGACTTCTGTTGACCGCGCAGCAGCTGCTCAACCCGTCAAATTGGCCAGCGACAGCAACGCCAACATCAGCATCCACAGCACCATAGAGCGCCACACCAAGCCCACCACGCTGCGCAAATGATCAGGCACGGCCGTGATGCCGGGCGTGGAACCTAGCGCCGTGATGTCTTGCGACGCGGCCCCCAAATCGAAGGTCTTGGAACGGTCAGGCGTCACACCGGGGGCTGCCTCACCGCCCAGCTGTACGCCCACAGCACCGGCCGCTGCGGCCAGGATGATGCCTTCGTTGGGGTGCTTCCAAAGGATCGCGTCACGGCGCCAGCAGTTCACTGCTTCTTCGAAGTTGCCGACCACCGCAAAACCAAATGCGGTCATGCGGGCGGGCACGTGGTCGAGCGCAGTGAAGAGTCGCTGCGACAGCGTCATCAGGCGTTCATTTGCCGGCTCGCCGACCGTGAAACTTTTATAAGCCCAGTACCGGCTGCCGAACTCGGCCATGCGGTACAGCACCGCGCCCGCCGGGCCCACGCCAACGGCGGACAACACCACAAACCAAAAGAACACGCCGAATACATGGCGGTGCGCGGCCAGCAGTGAATGCTCGATCACATGGCGTAAAAATTCGGTGCGTGGCAGTTCGCTGGCGTCCAAGTGCCGCCATTCGGTGAGCAAGCGGCGCGCTTCAAATTCGTCACCCTTTTCCACGGCTTCGCGGATGTCGGTGAAGTAGTGGCTGAACTGGCGAAAGCCCAAGGTGAGGTAGAGCACCGCCACGTTCCACGCCAAGGCCAGCAACACGCTGAAGTGAGCAAGGGCCGCAAACACACCCCACACCGCCAGTGCAGGCACCAGCGCGGTGATGCACCACACGACCCAGGCGTGGTGACTGCGACCGGCATCGAAGTTGCGGGCCGTCCAGCGCATCCACGCGGTGAGGGCGTCATGCACCTTGTTGCCGCGCGGCAAGGGCTTGAGCTGCTCCAACAGCAGGGCGAAGAGGACGGCGAAAAAACTCATGAATGAAGATGATAGCCAGGGCTCAGCGAGCGCAGGCCCAGGCGGTCAAGCCGCGAGAAAGCCGTACAAGTTGCGCAGCATGGCGGCGGTCGCACCCCAGACAAAGTAGCGGCGAGGCTGGCCGTTGGCACCCACGCCTTCCCAAGGCATGGAGAAAAACTCGCGCCGCACGCTGGTCACACCTGTTGCACCCGTCACGTCCACCGCGTGGCGTCGGTGCATGGCGGGGTTCATCAAAAAAGACAATGGCACTTCAAACACTTCGGCCACCTCGAAGGGATCGGCGGTGACGGTGAAGCCGGGGTCGATCAAGGCCACCACAGGCGTGACGATGAAGCCGGTTCCGGTGGTGTAAGTGGGCATGCTGCCCAGCACATCGACGAAGCGCGGCTCCAAACCAATCTCTTCTTGCGCTTCGCGCAACGCCGTGGCGGTGGCGTCGGTATCGGTGAGCTCGGCTCGCCCGCCCGGAAAACTGATCTGGCCGGGGTGGTCGGTGAGGTGGTCGGTGCGCTGCGTCAACAGCACCATCAAATCATCGCGCTGAACCAAAGGCACCAGCACCGAGGCGTGAGTGGGTTGGCGTTGAGTGAAGCGTTGCTCGGCGACGATCTCGGGCTGCCACGCCGGCGGTTGGGCAAAGCGCGCGCGCAGCGCTTCGGGCAGCAAACGCTCGTGCTGGACGCGTGGAAGATGGTCGTCGACGCCGATGACGGGCAGTTCTTGTGGGTTGAAACTCAGAGCCATGACACGTCCCAAACTTCGCTAACTTTGCTTAGGCAAATAGAAAAAGCCGCCTGGGAGGCGGCTTTCGAACTGCGCGAGCTTGTGTACAAGCTCAGCCTTTGACAGCCAATTTTTCTTTGATTCGAGCCGACTTGCCCGAACGGTCGCGCAAGTAGTACAGCTTGGCACGACGCACATCGCCGCGCCGCTTGACTTCAATGGTCGAAATCAGCGGGCTGTACATCTGGAAGGTGCGTTCGACGCCTTCGCCGCTGGAAATTTTGCGAACGATGAAGCTGGAATTCAGGCCGCGATTGCGCTTGGCAATCACAACGCCTTCATACGCCTGCACTCGCTTGCGCGTGCCTTCAACAACGTTCACGCTGACGATCACGGTGTCGCCTGGGGCGAACGGTGGAATCGTTTTGTTCAGGCGAACAATCTCTTCTTGCTCTAGGGTTTGGATCAAGTCCATGGTTTTTGCTTTCTCTTTGCGATCTTGTCAACGCCGTGGTTGAAAAGGTTTTAGGTCTGGCTCGCGTTCTGCGCATCAAGTTTTTTGACGCGGGTTTGGTAGATTGCGAACCGGCTCGACAGAGGATCGGTCAGCCCTCGAGTATAGCCCGTGCAGCTTCAAGGTCTTCTCGTCAAACGCACTGAGTTGGCCTGCGCTGCGTGCGCTGGCGATCAAGTCGGGGCGCAGCTTGGCCGTCAGCGCCAACGACTGCTCGCGCCGCCAGCGCGCGATGTCGGCATGGTGACCTGACAGCAGCACGGGCGGGATCGACGCCGTGGCCTCGTCCTCACCCGTCAAAACTTCGGGGCGACTGTAGTGCGGGCAGTCGAGCAAGCCATCGGAAAAGCTGTCTTGCTGGTGCGACTGCGCATCGCCCAACACGCCAGGCTGCAGCCGCGCCACGGCGTCGATCAGCGCCAGCGCGGGCAGCTCCCCGCCCGACAACACAAAGTCGCCCAGACTGAGTTCGAGGTCAACGTGGCGGTCCAGGAAACGCTGGTCTATGCCTTCGTAGCGGCCGCACAGCAGCACCGCACCCGGGCCGTTGGCCATCTCACGAACCACGGCTTGGTCGATGCGGCGGCCGGTGGGAGTGAAGTGAATCAATGGCCCCGGCTGGTCTGCGCGCGCCGCTTGAACGGCTTCAAACGCTTTTTCCAAAGGCTCAACCAACATCCCCATGCCGGGGCCACCGCCGTAAGGTCGGTCGTCGATGCGGCGGTAAGTGCTGTCGGCGAAGTCACGCAACTGCCACAACTTGACATCGACTTGGCCCGACTCAAAAGCTCGGCGTGTGATGCCGTGCACCAGGTGGGGCGCAAAGAGCTCGGGAAAAATGGTGATGACGTCGAAGCGCATGACGAGCTTGCTGCGTCAGTAGTCCAGGCCCCAATCGACGGTGATGAGGCGCTGGGGCAGGCTCACATCGTCAACGTATTGCGACACGAAGGGAATCAAGCGCTGCGCGGCCTCAACAGTCGGATCAGCGCCGACGGGCACGATGCGCAGCACGCTGTGCGGGCCGGTGTCGATCAAACCGATGACGTGGCCCATCGCCTCGCCTTCGCGGTTGACGACGTTCAGGCCGATCAGATCGACCCAGTAAAACTCGTCGGTGCTGGCTTTCGGAAAGCTGGCGCGCGGAACAAAAATGCGCGCGCCTCGCAAAGCCTCAGACGAGTTGCGATCTGTGGACGATTGCGGCAATGCCACCAATCCGTCGCCGTGAACCTTGACTTGGGTGATGTGCAGCACCGGTGGGTACGGTGCAGTGGCCGTCAAAGGCCGTTTGAAACCACCCGGTTCGGGCGCTTTCAAAAACCAATGCTTGGCCGTGAAGATGGCTTGGGGGTCAGATGCAAATGTTTGCACCTTGACCCAACCTTTGACGCCCCAGGCGTCAAGAATAAAACCGACTTCGATGGCGTCTTCAGGCCATGCCAGCACTTCAGTGCCAGCGCCTGATGAAGTTGCCATCTGTCTGACTGAAAGGCTTAAACAGCCGCCTTGGCTTGTGCAACCAAGCGCGCCACCGTGGGCGACAACTGGGCCCCGTTGCCAGCCCAGAATTCGACGCGGTCGAATGCCACGCGCAAAGGCTGTTCGGCACCTGAGGCAACTGGGTTGTAAAACCCAACGCGCTCAATGAAACGGCCGTCGCGGCGGGTGCGCGAGTCAGCAACGACGATGTTGTAGAAGGGACGCTTTTTGGCGCCGCCACGTGCGAGTCGAATGACAACCATGATGTTTCCTTGAACTTGAAATCAGACTATCGACCACCGCACCAGGAGACACCTCAGGGCAAGCAGATCGCAAATGGTGGAGGTTGGAAAATAAACTCAACATCCACCGGTAAGCTCGGCTCCGTAGATACGCCAGCGCGCCGCGCCGACCGCAACCGAAGCATGTGATTCTAGTCCGAAGCTGATTTAACGCCCCCACTGCCCTGCTTTCACTCCCCAAAGCCATGCTCACTTCCGCTCTGCTCTTGCGTCCCAGCACCCCCGCCGACCTCCCCGCCATCACCGCCATTTACGGCTGGAACGTGCTGAACGGCACCGGCACATTTGAGCTGGAAGCGCCCGATGTGGCCGAGATGACGCGCCGCCGCGACGACGTCCTGAGCAAAGGGCTGCCGTGGCTGGTGGCCGAGCGCGAAGGCGTGGTGTTGGGCTACGCCTACGCCAACCACTTCAGGCCGCGCCGGGCTTATCGGTTTTGTTTGGAAGACTCGATTTATTTGTCGCCCGAAGCCGCGGGCCAAGGTGTGGGCCGCTTGCTGTTGGCAGAGTTGATTGCGCAGTGCGAAGCGCGCGGTGCGCGGCAGATGTTGGCGGTGATTGGCGATTCGGCGAACGCTGCGTCCATCGCCGTGCACAGCGCGCTGGGTTTCGAGCACACAGGCCTGCTCAAGGCGGCGGGATGGAAGTTCGAGCGCTGGTTGGACGTGGTTTTGATGCAGCGCAACTTGGGCCTAGGCAACAGTGCGGCAGCGGTTGACGCGGCACCATGAGCAAATCGAAAACATTGGCCACCTGGCTCGCGCTGGCAGGCGGCAGCGTCGGGCTGCACCGCTTCTATTTATTTGGTGCGCGTGACCCTTGGGCTTGGCTCATCATGTTGCCCACCGTCGTGGGTGCCTACGGCGTCTACCGCATGCGCGACTTGGGCCAGGATGACGTGTTGGCGTGGTGGCTGATTCCCCTGCTGGGCTTTGCGCTCGCTGCCAGCATGCTGAACGCCGTGATTTACGGCCTGCGCGCTGACGACAAATGGAATGCGCAGTTCAACGCCCAATCCACGACAACCAAGCCCAGCACATCAGGCTGGCAAGCCATCGTCGGCGTGATGGTCGCGCTGTTGCTGGGCACGGGCGTGTTGATGGCCACCATCGCCTTTAGCGCTCAGCGGTACTTTGAGTACCAAGTCGAGACAGCTCCGGCAGCCAAACGCTGAATCCGCTCAAGCACAGAGCAGCAAGCTCAGCCCGTACGGGGGGTGATGATTCAGGCCCACACGGTGGTGCCCGCCACGCTCCAGCGCCTGGATGATTTCGTCCGGGCGCAGGATTTCAGAAGTAAACCTCAGAGTCCAGAAACCGTCTTGGCGAAGTCTGCACGGGGGCTGAAGTAGCCGCGGCGGCCGGAGAACGCCGCAAGTTTTTCAAGCAGCGTTGAAAAATCGGCTTCTTGGTTGGCGGGATTGAAGTGCTCGGTGGCGACGGTGAAAACGGGCGCGCCGTCATAGCTGGAAAAATGATCCGCGTAGGCCGTGCACAGCCGACCCAAATAGTCTTCGCTGATGTTGCTTTCCATGCGTATGCCACGCCGCTTCACGCGGCCAAGCAAGGTGGCTGGCGGCGCTTGCAACCAAATCACCAAATCGGGTTCGGGCACTTGCTGCGCGGCTTGGCTGTACATCTGCGAGTAAAGCCGGTACTCGTCGTCGCTGAGGTTGAGTCGCGCAAACAGGGCGTCTTTGGCAAACACGAAATCGCTGACGATGACAGGCGAAAACATGCCGGGCTGCGACATGCCCTGCACTTGTTTGAGACGCTGAAACAAGAAGCTCAGTTGTGTCTGAAATGCGTACCCAACCTGGTCAGCGTAAAAGCGTTCCAGGAAGGGGTTTTCGTCGGGCGTCTCCATCATCAGCTCGGCGTTCAAGTGTGAGCCCAAGCGGCGCGCAAGCGAACTTTTACCCACGCCGATGACGCCTTCAATGGCAATGTGGCGCAGGGTGTCAAGTTGCATGATGGGTGCCGGGCAAGTTCAGGCGCGTCGAGAACGTAAATAGCGTCAAGAGCGTCAAGCTCGTCAAGCGCGAAAGATGAAATAAACCGCCCCGACCAAGCACAAACCAGCCCAGAGGTAGTCCGCTTTGAACGGCTGGTTCATGAAGAACATCGAGGACGGCACAAACACCGCCAAGGTCAAAACCTCTTGGGTGATTTTGAGCTGCGCCAAGCTGAAGCCGCCCGCGTATCCGATTCGATTGGCCGGCACTTGCAGCAGGTACTCGAACAGCGCGATGCCCCAGCTCACCATGGCCGCCGCATACCAAGGCTTGTCGGCCAAGTTCTTCAACTGGCCGTACCAAGCGAAGGTCATGAAGACATTCGACGCAGTCAACAACAGCAAGGTTTGCAAGCCGATGGGCATGCTGTTCATGCGCTCACCGCGATACGCTGGTCGCACGCTGCCGCTAGCAAATCAGCCAACTTCCCGCGCATCGGGATTTGCAAATCGGGTGCCAACTCTTGCAAGGGCAACAGCACAAAGGCGCGCTCGTGCATGCGCGCATGCGGCACGGTCAGTTCAGGTGTGGCGATGACTTGATCGCCGTACAGCAGCAAGTCCAAATCGAGCGTGCGCGGCGCGTTGCGGTAGGCGCGTTCGCGACCATGGGCTTGTTCAATGCCTTGCAACTCACTCAACAAAGCGACAGGTGACAAAGCTGTTTCCAACTCAGCAACCGCGTTCAGGTAGTCAGGGCCGTGGGCATCGATGGGCGCGCTGCGGTAAGTTTTGGAACGGGCCGTGAGCGAGGTCAGTGGCAGCGCAGCCAGGGCAGCGACCGCAGCGTTCAGGGTCGCGGCAGCGTCTCCCAAGTTGGCACCCAAACCGATGAAGACACGCACCAACTGCTCCTGAACGAAAACTACTCTGTCGTGCCGCCAGCGGTTTCTGCCGGCCCTGATGCGGAGCGACCGTCTGAAGGTTTGCGGCGACGGCGACGCCGCTTGCGCGCTGGATCGGCTGCCGCGCCTTCGGTGGCGTTGTCGTTGTCGCTGTCGTTATACGCACCGTCTTCCGATGCATCAGCGTCAACGTCAAGGTCAGCGTCAACATCGGCTGCATCATCGCGCGAAGCACGGGCTTTTGCGGGCGCGTTGGCACGGCGTTTGGTATCTGCCTGTTTCACCGCGTCCATCAGCCGCTCGCGTTCGGCGTCACTGCCCAGCGAGAAAGCCTCCCACCACGTGCCCAGCTCGGCATCGATCTCGCCAACCTCAGCGCGCAGGCGCAAAAAGTCGAAGCCCGCACGAAAGCGCGGCTGCTCGATCAGGGTGAACGGGCCGTTGCCGGTGCGACGCTCCAAGCGCGGTTGCATCAACCAAATGTCACGCATGTCGGCGGCCAATTTGCCGCGACCTGAGATGTCGCCGATGCGCGCATCAAACACAGCATCCACCGCTTGTTGCAATGCAGGAATGGGCGCTTCGCCGCGCGCTTTCATTTGACGCCAACCGTCCAACACGTCGTGCCACAGCATGCAGGCCAGCATGAAGCTGGGGGCCACGGGCTTGCCTTCAGCGACGCGGCGGTCGGTGTCGGCCAGCGCCAGGTTGACAAACTTTTCGCGGCCGTCGTTGGGCTTGGCGTCGTTCAGCAACACATCGAGCACGGGGAAAACGCCGTGTTGCAAACCCTGTTTGCGCAGCTCAGCCAAGCTGGCCAAGGAGTGCCCGGTTTGCAGCAGCTTGATCATCTCGTCGAACAAACGTGACGGCGGCACGTTGTCGAGCAGTGCCGCCATGCTGCGTATGGGAGCGCGGGTTTTGGGCTCGACCTCAAAACCCAATTTGGCCGCGAAGCGCACAGCGCGAATGATGCGCACCGGGTCTTCGCGGTAGCGGGTTTCGGGGTCGCCAATCATGCGCAGCAACTTCTTCTTGGCGTCTTTCAAACCGCCGTGGTAATCGACCACGATCTCAGACTGCGGGTTGTAGTACATCGCGTTGACGGTGAAGTCACGACGCGCCGCGTCTTCAATTTGCGGGCCCCAAACGTTGTCGCGCAACACTCGGCCATCGGCGTCAACCACGTGGCCGGTGGCGGGTGCATTGCGACCGGAACCTGAAGCCGCACCTCTGTCTGCATTGCGCAGCGTCTTCTCATTGCCCACGACTTGCTCAGCGGCAGCGGCGTCCATCACCGCGCGAAAGGTCGATACCTCGATCACCTCGCTCAAACCACGGTCTTGCCGGCCGCGGCCAAACACCACGTGAACGATGCGAAAGCGACGGCCGATGATGAAGGCGCGACGGAACAAGCCTTTGACTTGTTCTGGCGTGGCGTTGGTGGCCACGTCAAAGTCTTTGGGACGCAAACCAAGCAGCAAATCGCGCACCGCACCGCCGACGATGTAGGCCTCAAAGCCGCCGTCGGTCAGCGTTTGCACAACCTTGACGGCGCGGTCATCAACCAACGTGACGTCGATGCCGTGTTCGGCTTTGCCGACCTCCACGCGCTTGCCGAGCGAACTCGTGCCACCAGCGGCATCGGCAGCGTTTGCAGCTGCTTTGGCAGCTACGGCGGCTTTCGCCGGTTTGCCCATCAACTTGTCTAAAAACTTTTTGATCATGTGAACAATTTAAGAATGCGCCACTGGCGTTCGCGGGCGAGGGTTTCCAAGGCGGCTGACGGGTTGGTGGCGACCGGGTCGGTGGCCAATTCCAGCAGAGGCAAGTCGTTGAGGGAGTCGCTGTAGACGCTGATGCGGCTGAAGTCTTGCCAACTGGCACCCTGCCCAGTCAGCCATTCGCCGACCCGCAGCACCTTGCCTTCGCGGTAGCTGGGCGTGCCCTGAATGCGCCCGGTGATGTTACCGCCCGGGTCGCGCTGCAAGCGCACGGCGAGCAAATCATCGATTCCTAGGGCCGCCGCGATGGGTGCGGTGACGAAATCGTTGGTGGCGGTGACCAGCGCCACCAGGTCGCCCTGAGTTTGGTGCCGCGCGACCAAGTCGCGAGCTTGCGGCTTGATTTGCGGCGTGATGACCTCGGCCATGAACTGCGCTTGGGCAGCTGCCAACTCGGCAGCAGAGCGCGCGCGCAGCGGTGTTGACGCGAAAGCAATGTAGTTGTGAATATCAAGCTGCCCGGCTTGGTACTGAGCAAAAAACTCATCGTTGCGGCGCTTGAACTCATGCCTGTCAACCCAGCCCAAGTCCACCATGAACTGGCCCCACGCATGGTCGCTGTCCAAGGGCAGCAAGGTGTCGTCCAAGTCGAACAGGCAGAGGTTGCGGTTCATGTCGTTGGGGAAGCGGGGGGCGCGGACTCAAGCAACATTTGCTTGAGTGCAGGCAAGGTGATGGCACGCTTGTTGACCCAGGCAAATTCGTCGAGTCGGTCGAACAAGGCCATCAGATTTTTCAAATCGCGCTCGAAGCGAGTGAGCAAATAGTCCATCACCTCGTCAGACAAAAACAGGCCGCGTCGGTCGGCCTCGCGGCGCAGCGCGGCGCGGGTTTCAGCTTCATTCAGGGCTTGCAAGGCCAGCACCAAGCCCCAGCCCAGGCGGGTGCGCAAGTCGTCGCGAAGTGGCAAATCCACCGGCGGCAAACGGCCCGCGGCCACCACGGCGGTGCCGTGGCTGGCCGCCTCCACAAACAAAGCGAAGGCGGCTTGTTGTTGATCGGCGTTGAACGCTTGGCAGTCGTCGAGCACCAGCAAGGCCCAAGCTTCGTCGTGCGTCCAGGGCAACGGTGCGGTGGCGTCAAACCAGCCGACGCGCGCACCTCGCAGTTGTTGCTGTTGAACCAAGGCTTGCAGCAAATGGGTCTTGCCGCTGCCACTCGGCCCCCATACATACATGGGTGTCCGCGTGGAGGTAGGGGCAGGCAGGTGGTTGCGAAATTGCTCTACCGTCTGTCGGTTGCTGCCGTTCAGAAAGGAATCAAAGCTGCGCTCGGTGTCGAAGGCAATCCCCAACGGAATTTGCTTCATGCCCAACAAAATCAGGCTTGGTAAAGGCGGCTGGCCAGATAGCTGGCCTGAGCGCGACGCACCGCCACGACGAGCAAGGCGCTGACCGGCAACGCAATCAACACGCCCACAAATCCAAACAAGTGACCGAAGGAAAGCAAGGCAAAAATGACCGTCAAGGGGCTCATGCCGATGCGCTCACCGACCAATTTGGGCGTCAGGAAAAAGCTTTCTATCAGCTGACCGGTACCGTAAACCACAGCCACGGCGATCAGGCCGTAGAGGTTGCCAAATTGCAAGGCACCCGCCAGCAGCGCCAGCAGCAAACCCAAGCCAAAACCCAGGTAAGGAATGAAGATGACCAAGCCTGTGAAGATGCCAATAGGCATTGCCAAATCAAAGCGAAACAGCGCCAAGCCCACGCTGTAAAACACGGCCAATATCAACATCACCAGCAGTTGCCCACGCAGGTACTGACCGAGTGTGTCGTCGCACTCCTGCACGAAGCCGGTGAAGGCTTGACGCATGCGC
>JANYJJ010000145.1 GCA_025358485.1 Burkholderiales bacterium
CCGCCCTGCCCGCTCAGAACGGCAGGTCTTCAGCGTTGAGATTGCGTGCTGACTTGGCTGCACGGCGGCCCACGGTTTGGCGGGCTGCGGGCTCGCTTTGCCCGCCGTTCTCAACGCCTTGGCCGTTGCCCTCACCTTCACCGGAAGCCGACCCCTGCTTGGCCCGCAGCGCTTCTCCCTCAAGCTTGCTGTCCAGGTAGTCAATCTCATCGGCCGTGAAGGCCAAGCTGTAGACCGTCTCGCCTTTTCGTTCGTAGTTGTTGTTTTGGACACGGCCCACCATGTTGACGTGGCTGCCCTTCACCAAGTACTGCGCCGCCGCTTCGACTTGCTTGCCCCACAGCGTCCATTGAACGGCAGTGGCTTCCTCTCCTCTGTTGTCGCCGTTGCCATCGCGGGTGTTGCTGATGGCGGTCAGCGTGGCCTTGCTGATGGGGCCGTCACGGCCCCTACTGACATCAGTCGGACGGCACCGGCGAGGTGGGCATTGCGTTGTTCAACACGTACATAAGCCATGAGATTTCTCCTGAGCGAAGCACCAGTCACAGCCCGACACGGGCTGCTAAAAACTGATCCTTCTGCTTGGGCTTCCTCGCTCCCGCCCGGGAGGGCGGGCGGGGGGTGGGCGTTTGTTTTTGTGTTGGTTTCAGCAGCCGAAGCAGTGCACCAGCCTCCCGGCCCATTGCTTGAAGATCCCCCCACCGGTCCCCCTCACCCTTGACGGGGGCGCAGCTGGGGGGAGCGCGGTGGGGCGCTTGGCGCACGGGCTGCCCGTGTTCGGGTGATGCAGCGCCGCGGCCGATGTGCCACCAAGCAAGCCGCAGGCGCGCGGCTGGCGCAGCGGTTGCAGCGCATGCACCCGCCCACAACGTAAGCATCGGCGTCTCTGCGACTGGCGTGACACCAAGTGAACCGAAGGAGAGCGACTGGCGCGGCGGTCGAGCCGGTGCGATCACTTCATGAACAGGCGCTGTTTGTGTTCAGCGGCCCGGCATCGGGCGTGGCGAGTGGCCAGGGTGACGATCTGGTCGAGGCTGAATCACCACAAGCGCAGCGACCAATAAAGCCTCGGCCTGTTCGTCAAGCGGGCTCGTTCACGCGCAGCGTGAAGGACAGGAGCACGCGATCCCTGGTCACGGGAACGGGCCGCTGACCTGAATCAGGTTGGCCGTGCCGACCCGCTCGTTTTTGGCATTTGGTGCTGAGGGCGCAGCCTCTTTGGCAGCGAACGCACAGCTCGATCCGCAGCCGCAGGCGGAGTGAGAACTCCAAATTTCAAAACAACGATGAGCGCAATCGACTCCGAGAGCGTTCCTCACTGGCGCTGCACAACCTAAATCGAGTCCGAGATCGCGTCATCCGCCGTTCACCGCTTAAACCGCGTGGCCTGTCGGTCGCAGTCAACCAACAGCGCCGACGCGGCAACTCGCTGCCGCAGGCACTTCTAATCGTTCATGCAATTTCGCAGTTTCTTGTTCTTTGACATCAAAGACGCAACGCAATCATCTGCTCTGGCTGACCCCGACTGCTTTGCAACGCGGTCATCTCCTACGAAGGCTCGGGCACTGTTCGCACTCAAGTTGCGCTACGTTGATGTCTTAATCAGGAAATGACATTCGCTGCGTTATTTGCAGTGACGGAAAGCAGTTTTCATTTTTATCTGCGATGGGGCGGACATGGATAATTCAGCGTATGCGCAAGCAACTGCCTACAAATCAAAGACCAACGCTAACGTCGCTGCTCGCAGAGTTCGCGCTATGTCCCACAGCTCTCCGCACTTCATGAAGTTGGCCGTCAAGGCAGCGCGTGGCAAGGTGGAATATGCAACAAACGACAGGCAGCTTGCGTCCGATAAGGCGTCCGATCAAGCCCGAGATCTGACGCAAGACCGCCGCGACACAGTTTCAGATCCGTCGCTGTGGGCACATGACGAAACCTTTGATTTGTCAGTCCGGGCTGTGTGGCTTGCGAAAAATGGGCCGATGGAGCTCATGCTGATGTCCGCAGCCGTCGGTTCCGTGCCGACGGGCTTGCTCTCAATGAGGTCAAGCAGCCGCCACTATTTTTTCACTCAAGCGGTATCTCGACCATGACCATGCATCCACTGTTGAAATTGGCAGCGTCGCAACCTCAATTGCTGGCTGATCACGCCCAAGCCTATGCGGCACTTGCAGCGGAGGAGGCCAAAAACTTTTCGGCAGCCTGGTTGCAACGCGTTGTCTATTTTTTGGCAGCAGGTGTTTTGATGTTGATCGGACTTATCTTCGTTGGCGTTGCGCTGTTGCTCGCAGCGGCGACAGCTCCTGACCAGCGGCCTGCGGAGTGGGCGTTGTGGGTCGTGCCTCTCGCGCCGATGGTTTTAGGCGCGCTTTGTTTTGCAATGGCAAACGCCAAGGCAATGCACTCACCGTTCGCGACGCTGAAAGCGCAGGTTCAAGCCGACAAATCACTCCTAGCAGACATTGCAGGACGGTGAATTTCGCGTTTTGCTTGTGCAGCCCGAGCACCCTGGTTGAAAGTACGGTCGACGTCCGATCAACCTGCCCCTCCCGCCGCACCAACTAAAGATCCGACGCACTTCTGAGCATCCCGTCTCGGGCCAACTTCACGTTTTCGAATGCAGTCCGTTCGTCTCTTTTGGACCTAGGCCGAGGCGTCTCTTGCTACGCGACAGTGTCCAAGACTGTCTAAACCCAATTGACATCACCGAGATAGTTACGCCGCAGCGCCGTCATGCCTGCGCAACCTGCAGCACTCATCCACCTCGGTATCAATCACAAAGGCGTGAGCCAGGTGTAGCAATCGGTTGTGCTGATAGATCGGACTGGGCGTTCCTGAGCGCACCACAGCCGTAAGGTGTTTCGCGCACCTTCATCCAAAACACTTATCGCCATCAACGTATTTTCTTGAACGCTCACGGGTTCCGCGCCTGCGGTTGCGGTTGCGGTTGCGGTTGCATTGGTGCGCGCGTCAACATCTGTTCGCCACACTTGCTGAACGAGGTCGATGCAGCTGTGGATGCCGCCGTCACACGCCACACCACATTGCCAACGTCGTCGGCCACCAGCACTGCGCCGCGCTTGTCCAATGCAACGCCGACTGGTCGCCCGTAGGCCTGGCCTTGATCACTTAAGAAACCAGTGAGCAAGTCAATTGGCATGCCGCAGGGCTGCCCTTTTTGCTGTGCGTTGTTGAAGGGCACGAATATCACTTTGTAGCCGCTGTGCGGTGTGCGGTTCCAAGACCCGTGCTGGCCGATGAACATGCCGCTGGCAAACTCATCTGGCAATGATGTGCCCGCTGACCACGCCAAGCCCAAAGAGGCGGTGTGCGGCCCCAACGCGTAATCGGGCGACACCGCACTGGCCACCAGCTCGGGCATGGGCGGCTTGACTCGAACATCCACATTCGAGCCAAAGTAGCTGTAAGGCCAGCCGTAGAACGCATCGCGCTTTACCGATGTCATGTAATCCGGAACCAAGTCGCTTCCGATTTCGTCACGCTCATTCACCACCGTCCACAACGTGCGGCTGCTGGGCTCCCAAGCCATGCCGTTGGGGTTGCGCAAGCCGGTGGCGAATATGCGGTTCTGACCACTGGGCAAGTCAATTTCCCAAATTGCAGCGCGGCCCGTTTCTTCGGTCATGCCTCGCTCACCGACGTTGCTGTTTGAGCCCACGGTCACGTACAGCTTGCTGCCATCCGGCGAGGCGATGAGGTTCTTGGTCCAGTGATGGTTGATAGGCCCGGCGGGCAAGTCCATCACTTTCACGGGGCTGGCAGTGATCTGTGTGTCGCCAGGCTTGTACGGAAAGCGCAGCACCGCGTCAGACGCTGCGACGTAAAGTTGGTCGCCCACCAAAGCCATGCCGAAGGGCGAGTTCAAGCCTTGCAAAAGCACAAAACGCTGGTCGGCCACGCCGTCACTGTTTGTGTCACGCAACAAGGTGATGCGATTGGCGCTGGGCGTGCCCGCGCCAGCGCGCTTCATGACGAATTTCATCGCCCAGCCCTTGATGCCCTTGCCGTCCTCGGGCTTGGGAGGTGCATTGGTTTCGGCCACCAACACGTCGCCGTTGGGCAACACCGTCAACCACCGTGGGTGATCAAGCCCGCTGGCAAACGCCGCCACTTTTGTGCCTGGGGCTGCGATGGGCGTTTGTCCTGCGGGCCAACCGACAGCAGGTGCGATGTTCACGGTGGGGATGAAAGATTGCACCGGAGCAGGCAGCGAAGGCTGCGGCCCCGTTCCGGCCGAGACCGACAACGTGGCAGTTTCTGCATTTGCCTGCGCAGCAGCAAGCAAGCAAAAAGCCGTCGCCGCCCAAATCGATCTTTTCGTCCTTGGCGCCAACAGCGCAGCAATGTTCGAGACTTGGAATTTCATCTGAATTTCCTCTGTAAAAAAGTATTGGGTTGATTGTTCAGCGCACGGCTGGATTCTTGGTCGGTATCTTCGTTCGAGGTGCGTAGCGCACCTGTCGGCGCATCGCGTCCAACACCGTCGGACACAACCTACGCGGAAAGAAGGCTCTGCCTGATCGCGAGGCTCGTCGCCTGCCGTTCAAATTTACGTGCCGTTCAAACTTGCATGGCACCCGGGCCTCTTCGCCTCAAAAGCCACGCACCGC
Source organism: Burkholderiales bacterium (assembly GCA_025358485.1). Classification (GTDB taxonomy): domain Bacteria; phylum Pseudomonadota; class Gammaproteobacteria; order Burkholderiales; family Burkholderiaceae_C; genus JANYJJ01. Next base: position 4,632 of record JANYJJ010000145.1, read on the forward strand.
CTATTCAACTTCGCAGAAGGAATCAACATGAGTTCAGACGTTCAACATTCCAACGACATCTCAGAAACTCATCAAGCGCGAGAGCATCTGTGGAAAATGATCAAAGACATTCGCTTCGCGATGTTCACGACGCGACACGCCAACGGGCACTTGCATTCCTGCCCTATGACCACACAGAACCGATCTGTCGACGAAGACGCAAGCCTGTGGTTTTTCATGGCGCGCAGCAGCGAACCAGTTGCCGATTTGACCGTTGACGGCACGGTCAACGTGGTCTACGCAGACCCGGGTTCAGACAGCTACACCTCGGTGTCTGGCAATGCCACGGTGAGCGAAGACATGGCCATGAAAGAAGCGCTGTGGACCAAATTTGCGCAGGCTTGGTTTCCCGCCGGCCACACAGATCCAAACTTGGCATTGGTGCAAGTAAAAATTGCACACGCCAACTATTGGGACGTGAAGGAAAGCAAAGTGACGCAGCTATTTGAGATGGCGAAAGCCGTGGTCACTGGGAGCACGCCGAAAAAACTGGGCGAGCACGCAGCCATTCACATGAAGTAGCCAGTCGTAGCAGGGCCAGCTTGCCAGAAGGCTTGCGGCCCTTCTGCTATGCGGTTTAGGCTGCGTAGATCAGCTTTTTGTTTACAAATTCCTGAATGCCGGCGCGAGACAGTTCGCGCCCATAACCTGAGTTCTTCACGCCCCCAAACGGCAATTGCGGTGTGGAAATAGCTGACGAATTGATGAAGACCATGCCGGTGTCGAGTAGCCGAGCTACCCGCTGTCCACGCTGCACATCTTGCGTAAACACCGACCCGCCCAAACCGAAGTTTGAGTCATTCGCCAACAGGACGGCTGCCGCTTCGTCGGCCACGCGAAAGAACAGCGCCACGGGCCCGAAAAATTCTTCGTTGTAAGCAGGGTTGTGCGCTTCGATGTCAGTCAGGATGGTGGGTTGCATGAATGCACCCGGCATGTCAGCCACGCGTTTGCCGCCGAGCAAAATTTGGGCACCGTGCAATACGGCGCTGTCCACTTGATCAATGAGTGTGTCTAGCGCGTGAGCAGACGATAAAGGAGCCAAGGTGGTGGCGGCGTCCATCGGATCGCCTGGAATAAAACTCGACATGGCTGATTCAAACGCAGCCAGAAATTTTCCGGCGACGGCCTCCACCACGATCAAGCGTTTTGACGCGGTGCAAGCTTGCCCCGAGTTGCCCATGCGACCCGACAACGCATGTTTCACAGCCCTGTCCATGTCGGCATCTTCCAGCACGATGAAGGCATCACTGCCACCCAGCTCGAGCGTTGATTTTTTCAAATGCTGAGCGGCCTGCGTTGCCACCACGGCCCCAGCGGCCTCGCTGCCCGTTAACGCCACCGCCTTGGTGCGTGCGTCGGCGATCAACGCGGCAACCTGCTCTTTCGAGATAAACAAGTTTGTGTACGCGCCCAACGGCGCACCGGCGTCTGTCATCAACTGCTCGAACGCCAGCGCACATTGCGGCACGTTCGACGCATGCTTCACCATCACCACATTGCCTGCCATCAGGTTGGGCGCGGCGAAGCGGGCCACTTGGTAATACGGGTAGTTCCAAGGCTGCACGCCCAACAGCACGCCGATGGGATCGCTCACCACCACCGCGCTTCCTTTGGCCGTGATCAAAGTTTCTGGGGCGAGAAACTCCTCCGCATGGTCTGCGTAGTAATCAAGGATCGCTGCGCTGAGTGCAACTTCACCTCGGCTTTGCGAGATCAGCTTGCCCATCTCCAAGGTGATGAGTGCGGCCAAGGGCTCGGTTCGCTCGCGCATCAGTTCCGCCGCGCGTTTCAGCACAGTTTTGCGATGCGCAAAGCTCGTTAAACGCCAATTCTGTTGGAAGCAATTGCTGGCAGCCACCACCTTTTGTTCAAGTGCGTTGTCGCTGAGGCCGCTGTAGGTTTTGAGTGTTTGCGCGGTGTAGGGATTGATGCTTTGGTAGCTCATGACGTGCTTTGACTAAAGGTTGGAAGACAGGCGTTTGACAATTTTTTGCGATCACTTGTTATCGATCACCAAGCGGTTTTCGACGTCTTTCACGCCTTCCACACCACGCGCCAACGTGGCAGCTCGGTCGCGTGCCGCTTGTGAGGGTGCAGATCCGTTCAAAACCACACGTCCGTCGGTGGTGTCAACATTGATTTTTCGGGCGCTCAAATCTGCGTCTTTCACCAGCTCGGCATTCACTTTCGTGGTGATGACGCCGTCGCGTGCTGATGCAGACACCATTCCGGTGGCACCACTGGCCGCAACACGGGTGTCGCTTACAACTTCTTTGACTTCGTCTTTCGCTGCGCTGGCCGCACGCGCTGTCGCGGCAACGGCGCTGTCGACCTTTTGCCCCAGGGTAGGACTGCTTTTCTCGCAAGCGCTCAGCAGCGTCATGACGACAACGAGGCCGGATATCGAAAGTGTTTGCTGATGAAGTTTCATGGTTTGGTTGACTGTGTTGTTTAGGGGTGATGCACGGCATCGCGAAAAATATTAAACAGGAATCGGCATGGGTTGTGCTGGTCAACCACGCATGAACGTGTCAGACATCGCCGACGCGTCGCTGGCAATTTGACAAGTCGCGTGTCGAACGCGCCACAGCCTGTTTTTCAGTGCGCCTTCGCACAGACCGTATCGAAGTCGCCGACGTAAAAACACGCCTCACGGTTTCGGTCTGCGCCTTCTTTTCAGAGACTCACAGACCGCATCAACTTGTTCATCACATCGGAAAACTGCACATGAAATCTCGTCATTTACCCCGTCTTCTCACCCTGGCGTGCTGGGGCTGCATGGCCAGCGGCGCCACCATGGCGCAACAGGACATGGACAAGCCCTACAGCTACGTCGGCGTCTCGGGCGGTCGCGCCCAAGCAAACGTGGACAAACCGCAAATTGCGGCTGCCGTAACAAGCGCTGGAGTGGCCCACACCATCACCAACAGTGATGAGCGCCGCACCGGCTACAAAGTATTTGGTGGCTACCAAATGAACCGCTACTTTGGCGTCGAGGCCGGTTACTTCAACCTGGGCAAGTACACCTTTGAATCGACCACTGTGCCCGTTGGAAGCTTGAATGGCCAACTTCAGGTTGAGGGCCTCAACCTTGATCTGGTGGGCACTGCGCCGTTGGGAAATAACTTTGCGTTGATCGGGCGCATTGGCGTGCAAAACGCAAAAACGCGCGGTACTTTCGTTGGCACTGGGGCGGCATTGGTGGCCGATCCGACCCCTAGCCGCCGCGAAACCAACTACAAGGCGGGATTGGGTTTGCAGTACGACGTCAGCTCCAACTTACAGCTGCGCGGTGAAGCGGAGTACTACCGCATCAACACCGCCGTGGGTGGAAAAACTGGAGTAAATCTGTTTTCGTTGAGCTTGGTGTTTCCGCTGGGCCAAACCGCCTCGGGTACGACCATGACTTATGTACCAAAAGCGCCTACGAACTCGGCAGCTGTGCCAGTCGCAGCGCCCGCACCCACTTCCACACCCACATCGACACCGCTCGTGATTACCGAAACAATGCCCGCGCCAGTTGTGGTTGCACCTGCACAGCTCTCACCCAAGTGATCAAGTCTTGAGTGACCCACGTTGATGGGTCACGCTGTCCTGCAAGCTTTAGCGAATTTCGCTGACATCGCGCAGCTGGCGCAGTGCTTTAACTTGGATGCCGTGAATGCTGCGCCTGTCAACGCAGTTGACGGAATCACATCCAAGGAGCGAACTGAATGTCTTACCCCACCAGAGCCACAACCCGAGAGGCGCGCAATCGGCCCGACGGTTTGTTTTATGCCGATGTGTTGCTGCGCGATGACCTCGGTGTGGAGCCGAAGCAAGTCAGGCACGCCAGCGCATTGCGACGCGGATTGCTGTCCTTAGGGATTGGTTTGCTGCTGCTGCCGATGGTTTTGTTCAGCAGCAGCTGATTAGCCTCTTCGGCACTCGCAGGATTGTTGAACCCGTGCGCTCTTTTGACAGACGGCTGCGGCCGAATTTGATCGACAAGTCCGCACGGTCGGCACGAGTAAGGCTGTCTGTGCGCCCTCTCCTACACCGCTTTGAAGCGTCATCCCACGCGCTGTGAATTGGCGATGGGGAACTATCCACCTACACATTTTTTTGGAACATGCACCATGGTTTTTCTTAGCTCCACACCTGCGGGTGTCAGTCCAGTTGGCATCGACACAGCTAATGCGCGAGCGAGCGCCCGATCATCAATTCAGATCGCCGACAACGCAGTGCCGATGGGCATTGCCTCGGGCAGCGCGGTGTCGTGGTCGGCCGTCTTCGCCGGCGCGGCAGCGGCATCGGCGCTGTCTTTGATCTTGCTGCTGCTGGGGACTGGCTTGGGTCTGAGCTCGGTTTCACCGTGGGCCAATGCAGGGATCGCAGCCACAGCGTTGGGCGTGTCGGGCATTCTTTGGGTGACCTTCGCACAGCTCGTCGCGTCAGGCATGGGTGGTTACTTGGCGGGTCGCTTGCGAACCAAATACGTCGCCGTTCACACGGATGAGGTTTATTTTCGCGACACCGCGCATGGCTTTTTGACCTGGGCAGTCGCAACCTTGGCGACAGCGTCGGTGCTTGCCTCGGCGGTCGGAACCGTGATTGGAGCGGGCACGGCAGTGGCGGGCGGAGTGGCCAGCACAGCGGCCACTGCAATGGCGACCGCGGGTGGCGTTGCAGCCACCACCGCTGCGGCAACGACCCCCAATGCGAATGGCGGTACGAGTGCGCCTCAAGGCGGCAGCGCAACTGATCCTATGGCTTACGTGATGGATTCGATGTTTCGCAAAAGCCCTGGGTTCGGTGTCAGCGACGGCGTTACAGCGGGAGGCTCAAGCAATGCCTCAGTTGCAGTTTCAGGCGCGGTTTCAGGCTCGGTTTCAAGCACCGCTGCAAGCGTTAATCAAGATGGCAGTGCAAGCGCCTCGGAAATCACCCGCATCTTCGTCAACAGCATGAAGCGAGGGGCATTGCCACCTGAAGACGCGAAGTACGTCGCGTCTGCGGTGAGTGCCCGAACCGGTGCGTCCCCGGCAGATGCCGAGGCTCGCGTACAGGCTGCATACGCCGGTCTGCAAACCAAACTGCGTGAGGCCGAAGCATCTGCGCGTCAAGCCGCTGACACCGCTCGCAAGCTCACCGCCTATGCAGCGCTGTGGCTGTTCATTTCCATGCTGATCGGTGCTTTTTTCGCAAGCTGGGGTGCCACTTGGGGCGGCCGGCATCGCGACCTTTGATCAAAGCCAACTTATTCCTTCTTACGTTCACTCATCGGAGACTGACATGCGTTCACTGCTGCTGTTGTTCTTGGGCATCCCCATTCCCATCGTCATCTTGATCGCCTTGTTCGTGCATTGAAGTCACCCACAGACGCTGTGATCAGCGCTGCCTTGCGTACAGCGGTGCAAACCTCACCGACCTGAATAAAAGGCTCGAACCATGACTGTTACGTTTGACCGCGTTCGCGCCATCTTGGCGAAGGATTTTCAGATTGCCGCAGAGGCCGTGACACCTCAAGCACAGCTCGAATCTCTGGGCCTCGATTCTTTGGGTGTTGCCGAATTGTTGTTCAACGTGCAGGACGCGTTTGACATCACCTTGCCACCTGAGCCTGCCGAACTGTGCACCGTGGGCGATGTGGCGGGTTACATCGACGCTTTGATCGCCACACGCAAGCCGGTCGTCACTGCGTTTTCAGCCGGCTCGCAATCGCCCACAGCTCCGTCGTGCTGATTTCAGGTTGAAGCTTTCGCACCACTCAGTGCAATTGCTGAGATCAGACGATGACGGGCATCCAAACACTGAGGCGTCGGCTCGATGCTGAGGTAGGAATCCGCCTGCGAGCAAAAGCGTTTCGTACCCACGCTTACATGCATTCTTTAGATCTAAGCTTTGCGCGATTCAATCACTCGAATTCTTAAATGACTCAAGCTATCGGCCACCGTATAGTGGGCACCACTCACATCGCGAAAAAGCGCCCACCAGCGGATGGGTCGGCACACCCAGCTAGTTTTGATCTGCCCCAACTGTCCGATGGCGATCAAGTGGTGTCACCACAAGATCGACCAGACGAGCGCGTCAAAAAGCTTGGCGCGGCTGGCGGCTTTGACGGCCCGAAACTCAAACGTAGCGCGCAAGACTTGTTGCGCGGGTTGACAGCCACCAGCGGATCGGTCGAATCGAATAGAGCGCCTAAAAAATTGACCGCGTCGTGACACTCGGCGCATGTAATTTGCGGCCGCCGCGATCTCACTTCGACTGCCTTGATGCAGATGCCACGCACAGCCTTTCATGAACGATAGTTTTCAAGCCCAAATTCGCGAAGCAACCCGGTTGACGCAGTCAGGCCGCTTGGCAGAAGCCACCCAACTCATTCAACGTGCAATGGGACTGGCCTCTGCGACCAGTGGCGTGTCAGAGCGGTTCGCTGGCGCGGTCCCCAAAGTCGAAGCCGTTGTTTACAGCACAGGCGTTGGCGGCTGCGTTGACGGGCGTGTTTTCGTTGCACCTACCGTTGTACCCACCGTTGTACCCACCGTTGCACCCGCCCAGTCACCCGCTGTGTCTCCAGGCTTCAAAGAGACAAATTTTGTCAGTGGAGATTTTGTGCGCGGCACGCAGCGACACCACTACAAACTGTTCACACCGCCGCAAACGTCGGGCTATGGGCCGTTGCCTTTGGTGGTCATGTTGCACGGCTGCTCGCAAAACCCTGACGATTTCGCTTTGGGGACCGGCGTGAACGCTGCAGCGCAAGGTGATGGCCAGTCCCCAGGTTTTTTTGTTCTCTACCCAAGTCAACCTCGCAACGTCAACGCCCAAGGCTGCTGGCACTGGTTTGAGCGCGCTCACCAACAACGCGGGCGTGGTGAACCCGCGTGGATTGCAGAGTTGACGCAGCACATTGCGCGCAACCATGCGGTCGACAGCCAGCGCAGCTACATCGCAGGTCTGTCGGCCGGGGGCGCAATGGCTGCCGTGGTGGCTGCTGCCTACCCGGACGTGTTTGCCGCGGTGGCCGTGCATTCAGGGCTGCCTGTGGGTGCGGCCGACAACCTGACTCAGGCTTTGACGGCCATGAAGCGTGGCTCGTCTACTGCCCCTACGCATCCCGTCACCACGGTGCCCACCATCGTTTTTCACGGTGACCAAGATCGCACCGTGCATGCAGTGAATGGCCAAGCGCTGGTGGCTGCTGCCACGGCCGGTGTGATCTGTGAGGTGGACAAGCAGACGGGCGCGTCTGAATTTGGAAAAAAATTCACTCGGTCGGTTTACAGCAGCGCAGGCAAGGTCTGTGCAGAACACTGGCAACTGCACGGTGCGGGTCATGCTTGGTCGGGCGGGAGCGCGCAGGGTTCGTACACCGACCCGCGCGGCATTGACGCCACGCAAGCCATGTTGCAGTTTTTCAATTCGCAAAGGCTGAGCTGACTCCGTTGGTCACACTGTCAGAAAAGGCCTACTGCGACTCTCGCTGTTTGCCGATTCGGCCTCGGTAGGCGGCCCGCTAGTTTGGGCATTTTGGAGCTTTCATGAGTCATGACGCAAACACCCAGACAGTCAGCCCACACGATCAGCGTTTGGCGTTGCAGCAATCTGAGAAAGACGCAGCGGCGCAGCAGCCTGACAGCTATGCTGAAACGGCCAATGAAGAAAAATTAGTCGAAATCGGAAACGACGTCACGGACAACCCCATACACGGGCTGGATCCCGTCAAAACCAACACCCAAGACACGGCCCGCAACATCACTCACGACGCCACCGGCGAAGACTGAGTTTTGGCCAGAAGCTGTCAAGTTTGGCTGGCGCGTATCTCTTGCAAAAGTGCACTCAACTCTTCCGGCTCAAACGGTTTTGGCAAGCACCTTGCCCTCAACCCCCAAGCCGCTAAACCTTGCTGCATGGGGTAGCCCGAACAGAACACGACCCACAGATTTTTGTTTGCATGGTGTAAACGCTTGGCCAACTCAGTGCCTTGCATGGACGGTAGGCTGACATCGGTGATGAGGACATGGAAATGCTGCGCGGCAAACTCAGTTTCCGCCGCCTCAGCGCTGGCGCAACCCACCACCGTGAGGCCTTCGTCCTCAAGCAGCGCCGATACCAGCTCGCGGATTTCGGCGTTGTCTTCTACGTAAAGCACATTCAATGAACTCAGCATGGCTTCGATTTTGCTCTGCACCATCATCTGGCATTGACGTTGATCTTTTCAAAGCACCCAGAGACCTCGTGAAACTGCCCGCCGTGCCCGATGTTGCCGACACGTTCAATCACGAACTGAGTTTTTTGCGGGGCGTGCTCGACGCTTCAACCGATTGCATCAAGATTTTGGATTTGGACGCGAAGATTTGCTTCATCAGTGCGCGTGGACAAGCGTTGCTGGACATCACCAACGTCGACCAAGTCATGGGCCGCGATTGGTACGACATGTGGGAAGGTGACGCCCGTCGAAGCGCTGTCAACGCAGTCGCACAGGGCCGCGTCGGCCAGGTTGGGCGTTTCGTGGCAAGTGCCAAAACTTTCGCAGGAACGCTGAAGTGGTGGGACGTTCGCGTATCAACCATCTTTGATTCGGGCGGCACTTCTGAACGCTTGTTGTGCGTGTCTACCGATATCACTGAACGACACGTGGCCGCTCAAGCGCTGGAACTCAGCGAGCAGCGGTTGGTGACTGCACTGCTAGCGTCGGGCGTGGTGGGACTGTGGAACTGGGAGATTTCCACCGGCGTGATTCGCGGCGACGCAAATTTTCAGCGTTTGTTCGGCCTCACGACTGAAGAGTCGGAAGCAGGCTCAGCGGTTGAGGACTTGCTTCTCAAGCTTCATGCCGATGACCGAGACACTGTTCGAAGGCAACTGCAACGGACGTTTGCCGCTGAACTGGAGTTTTCCAGTGAGTACCGTTTGATCAGCCAGACAGGCCACACCCGCTGGATATCGGCGCGTGGCCGTGTGACGCGCGATCAGGGTGGTGCTGGCGGCCAATTCAGCGGCACGGTGGTAGACATCACTGACCGAAAAAACGACGAAACGCGCCAGGCGTTTTTGCTGGCTTTGTCTGACAGCCTGCGCTTGTTGACTGACGCAGCCGCTGTGCTCAGCGCCGTGGCCGAAGCGCTCGGGCGGCATTTGCTTGCCGACCGTGTTGGCTTCGCCCGAATGCTGCCGAATGGCCAGCAAATGGTGTTTGAAGGCGGCTACTCACCCCAATGCGCCGTGGTGCGCGGAACGTATGCGCTGACGGCCTTTGGCGCCGTGCACGCGCAGCGGCTGCAAAGCGGGCTCACCGCGGTGTGCGACGACGCCTCCCAGGACACCGACACGCACACGCATGCCCGTGCGTCCGGTCTCCCGCTGGCACCGACAACCACGCACCTGGAAACGAAGCTTGATGAACCTGCGCAAAGCTCGTCCGAGCAGGCCAACGGCGCAGCCAGCCTTGGTTACTCCGAGTACTGGGAGTCGCTGTCGGTGCTGGCGTTTGTGGTGGTTCCGCAATTGCGCAACGGACAGCTGCACGCCTTGCATTACGTGCACAGCCAGGCCGTTCGGGTTTGGGCTGCCGAGGACCTTGCACTGATTTCAGCGGTGGCTGACCGTGCTTGGGATGCGCTGGAACGGGTGCGCGCCGAGACTGCTCTACGGGACAACGAAAAGCTTCTGGCAACCGCCGTGGCCATCGCTTCGCTGGGCACTTTTGAGTCGGACGCGGGCAGCGGCTTGTTCCTGGTGTCTGAGCGCGGCCGGGATATTTTCGGCTTTGATCATC
>JANYJJ010000166.1 GCA_025358485.1 Burkholderiales bacterium
TTCTTCGTGGATGAGTGAGTGCAGTTTCGTACTCGTATTCGCTACATCCTCAACTCAACAACGCCACCCCACTGAGCGTTTGCAATTCCTCAAACCCAATCCCGCCAAACATCTCCACCACTTTCAACCCGGCAGGCGTCACGTCGATGACCGCCAGATCGGTGTAGATGCGGCTCACGCAGGCAATGCCAGTGAGCGGGTAGGTACAAACCGCGACGATTTTGCTCAGACCGCTTTTGGTCAGGTGCTCCATCATCACGTAGGTTTTTTTGGCACCGATGGCCAAGTCCATCGCGCCGCCCACGGCGGGTATGGCGTCTGCGCCGCCGGTGTGCCAGTTGGCCAAATCGCCCGCGACCGAGACTTGAAACGCGCCCAGCACCGCAACGTCCAAATGGCCGCCGCGCATCATGGCGAAGCTGTCGGCGCTGTGAAAGTAAGCGCCGCCTGCAAGCAAGGTCACCGGCTGTTTGCCAGCGTTGATGAGGTCAAAGTCTTCTTGCCCGGCGGCGGGTGCCGGGCCCATGCCGAGCAGGCCGTTTTCGCTGTGCAGAAATATCTCTTTGCTCTGGGGCAAGTGGTTGGCCACGAGAGTTGGTAAGCCTATCCCCAGGTTCACATACGCGCCTTCGGGAATGTCTTGGGCCACACGCGCAGCCATGCGGTTGTGAATTTGATCGCGATTGAGTTTTTCCATTTCAGCCCCTGGTTTTAGATGACATGGTGGCTCTTGCGACATGCACCACGCGCTGCACAAAGATGCCCGGCGTCACGATGACTTCGGGGTCCATCGCGCCCAGCTCGGCGATGTCATGCACCGCCGCCACCGTCATCTTCGCGGCCATGGCCATGGCGGGGCCGAAGTTGCGGGCGGTTTTGCGGTAGGTCAAATTGCCCCAGCGGTCGCCAAGCTCAGCTTGTATCAAGGCCACGTCGGCGTGCAGCGGCAGCTCGAAAACGTACATGCGGCCGTCGATTTCACGGGTCTCTTTGCCTTTGGCCAAATCGGTGCCGTACGCCGTGGGTGTGAAGAAGCCGCCGATGCCAGCACCCGCGGCGCGTAAGCGTTCGGCCAAGTTGCCTTGTGGCACCAACTCCAGCTCCAACTTGCCAGCACGGAAGAGGCCGTCAAAAACTTGGCTGTCGGCTTGGCGCGGAAAGCTGCAAATGATCTTGCGCACGCGGCCACTTTTGAGCAGCGCGGCCAAGCCGGTCTCGCCGTTGCCTGCGTTGTTGTTGATGACGGTGAGGTCGCGCGCGCCTTGGGCAATCAGGCCGTCGATCAACGCCGAAGGCTGCCCGGCACCGCCGAAGCCGCCGATCATCACGGTGGCACCATCGGCCACGTCTTGCAGCGCGGCTTGCACCGACTCAGAAATTTTGTTGATCATCGCGTTCACCGGCGAGCGCACGGCGCTGGAAGGAGGAACGCGAATTATTGAGCAGGCATTGCGGCGGGGGTCCGCTGATCGCCCAAAGCTGGCGCTCACATGACCACAACCCGATCCGAGGGCGGCAGCTTTTTAGATGGCGAAGCTGTTGACCGATTCTTCTGTTTCCACCACCACGGCCTTGGATGCCAACAAGCCGTCACGCAACAGCAGCTCAAATTCAGCACCGGGCACCGGCCTGGAAAACCAAAAACCCTGCTGCACAGGGCAGCCATGACGTATCAAAAACAAGGCTTGTTCGGGGGTTTCAACACCCTCGGCCACAACGCTCAAACCAAACTCGCGGGCCAGGGTGATGATGGCCGCCGCCAGCGCGCCGTCGCGCCCACCGCGCTCGGCACCGTTGACGAATGAGCGGTCGATCTTCAGCTCATCGATGGGAAAGCGTTTGAGGTAGCTCAGCGATGAATAGCCTGTGCCGAAGTCGTCCAGCGACAGCCCGTAGCCTTTGGCGCGCAAGGCATCAAGGCGCTCACAGCCCTGCTGAACGTCGGTCATCAAAATGGTTTCGGTCACTTCCAACATCAGCGCGTCGGGGCGCAGGTCATGTCGCTTCATGAGCGCGTCGAGTTTGTCGATGAGCGTGGGGTCGCTCAAGCTGGGCGCGGCCAAGTTCACTGACAAGGGCACGCTGCGCAAACCAGCGTCGCACCACGACCTCAGGGCGCGACAGGCTGCTTCGAGCACCCAGTCGGTCAGGGGCAAGATCAAGCCTGTTTCTTCGGCCATGGGAATGAATTCGGCCGGCGGCACCAAGCCGCGCTGCGGGTGCTGCCAGCGCACCAAGGCTTCAGCACCCACAATTTTCAAGCCACTGGCATCCACTTTGGGTTGAAAGTGCAAACGCAGCTGGTCTTGCGCGATGGCAATGCGCAACTCGGCTTCTTTCATCAAACGAGAGGCTGCCAAGGCGTTGATCTTTTCGTCAAAAAATCGGTGCTGGGCGCGGCCCGATGCCTTGGCCGAATACACGGCCTGCTCGGCACAGCGCGTCAGGTCGGCCAGGTTTTGTGCGTCGCCGGGGAAGAGCGAAATGCCAATGCTGGCCGACAGCAGCAGCGACTGCTCGCCCATGGCGAAGGGCTGTTCAAACGACGCCAGCAAACGCTGCGCCACCTCGGCGGCGTGGGCTTGGTCAGCCAGATCGGCAATCATCAAATTGAAAGCATTGCCGCCCACGCGCGCCAGCAGGTTTTGCTCGCTCGCATCTTCGGTCGAAGCCGGGGTCACCAAATCGCCGCTGCGTATCCAGGCGCGCAAACGCTCGGCCAAGGCCTTGAGCACGGCGTCGCCTTGCTCGCGGCCAAAGGCATCGTTGACGCCTTTGAAGCGATCAATGTCCACATGCAACATGGCGCAGTGGTTGCGACTGCGGCGCGCGCGCTCCAACACGGGCGTGGCCAGCTCGGAAAAGAACAGTCGGTTGGGCAAACCGGTGACGTCGTCGTAGTGAGCCAGTTGGCGAATTCGGTTTTGCGCCTCTACGCGTTCGGTAATGTCTTGGGTGATGCCCTCCATCAGCACGCCGACGTCGAGCGTGGCACCCTCAATTCGAGCCGCTTCAGCTTGCTCAAACACGGTTCGAATGCTGCCGTCTGGACGCCTGATTTGGTATTCAATCTGGTAAGGCTTGCCTTCGCTGAGCAGCGCCAACCTGGCACGCAGCAGCTGGTCTTGGTGCTTGTCCACCACTTGCGCCAAAAACACGTTGGCCAACTCGTGTTCGTTGAGTTGGTCAGGCGGCGTGAGGTTGCCAAACATGCTGAGCAGCTCGGATGAGCATTCCAAGCGTCCGTCGGGGTGCAACTGCCAATTGCCCATGCCGGCCAAACGCTGCGCACGCGACAGGGTTTCACGGCTGCGGCGCATTTCCTCGGAGGCCGCACTGGCGCGCAGCGCGTAGCGCACACGGTAGGACAGCAAAGTCCAGTTGATGGGCTTGCTGATGAAATCGGTGGCACCCGACGCGTAGGCGGCGTCTACAGATTCGGTGTCGTTCAAACCGGTGAGCAACAGAATAGGCAAACGCGCGCCGCGCGGGCTGGCGCGCAGCCGCTGGCACACCTCAAAGCCGTCCAAGCCGGGCATCATCACGTCAAGCAACACCACGTCGAAGCTGGTGTCTTCAAACCGCTTCAGTCCGTCTTCGCCGCTGCTGGCTTCGCTGACCTCAAAGCCTGCGTGACGCAGCGTCTTGGCGGCGAGGCTGCGCAACATGAAGTCGTCGTCCACCAACAACACGCGGGCGGGCTGGGCCGAAGCGGCGTTGACCTTGCTATTAGCGGTGGAACTGCTCATGCTGGCTGTCTTTCTTTACTTCCATACTTTTGTACATCTTTACTTGAAGCCGAGACCGGCTGCAAAGCGGCCGCCTCAAATTCACGAAAGCTGTTCAGCAAACACGCATGCAAGTTGGCCTGCGGCACCTCGCCTGCGCGCGGCGCGCTGGCGCTGGATGGCTTCAAGTTGTGCGGCAGTGTTTGCATCAGCTTCTTATCGGCAGCTTGCCCAGCCGCTTGAATCGCACACAGCGATTCGGTGGTGGACGACCTGAACCAATCGAGCAACTCTTGCGCGTATTCAGGTGCCGAGCCGTCGGCCACCACCACACGACAGACCTGGGTGGGCGCAGCAGGTTGATTTCGACGCCCACCTGGGCAGGGTTCAGAGGCAAGGCGACGCTCACAGCGCGGCCGCCATCGACGGCGTGTCACGCAGATGCGCTTCGATGGCGCTCAGGGTCAGCTCATGCGCTCGATGCAAGCGAGCCAGGTCACCATCCGTCAAGCTGCCGCCAGCGCCCAGGGTGTCTTCAAACTCGGCGGCCAATGCAGCCACTGCGACGGCACCCACTTGGGCGCTCATGGACTTCAAGGTGTGCATGCTGCGCAGCGCAGTCTTTGCAGTCGCGGCAGTCGCTGTTGCCGCAGCCGCCTGTGCGTACTGCGCCAAAGTGTCGGCGCTGCTTTGCTGGAACAGCGCCAGCATTTGCGTCACGAATTCGGGGTCGGAGCCGTCCAGCACCATGGGCAAATCGGCCAGCACGCTGGGGTCAAAAACCAACGCGGCCGAAAGCGCGGCAAGCGGCGTGGTCACCCTCTGAACAGAAGTTTGCGACTGCGCTTGCTCAATTTGCCGATGCCCCAGGTGCAGCTGCATCATTTCAGCCAAGCGTTGTCCGGATATGGGCTTGGCCAGGTAGTCAGACATGCCCGCGGCCACGCAGGCGTCGCGGTCTCCGGCCATGGCGTTGGCGGTCAGCGCGACGATGGGCAACCCGGTGCGTTCACAGTGCAGCTGTTCCCAAGCGCGAATGTGGCGCGTGGCTTCGAAGCCGTCCATCACCGGCATTTGGCAGTCCATCAGCACCAAATCAAAAACTTGCGCGCAGATCAGCGCAATGGCTTCGGCTCCGTTGTTGGCCACGGTCACGGTCAGGCCCAAGCGCGCCAACAAGGCTTTGGCAACGCCTTGGTTGATGAGGTTGTCTTCAACCAAAAGCACACTGGCGTTGAAAGTGGCGAATGGGGTGCGTGCGGTGTGCGGCGCAGCCGTTGGCTCAACGTCGTCGCTGAGCACGCTGTTCACGACGCGAAACAAGTCGGCGCGGCGCAGCGGCTTGTTGAGGTAGCGCGAGATGCCCAAATCACTGCGCGCGAGTTGGTCGGTGCGCGCGTAGGTTGAGCTGAGCATGACCAATTTGGTTCGCTCGGTGCCTGGCAGGTTGAGCATTTCGCTGGCCAATTGCACGCCGTCCATGCCGGGCATGTTCATGTCGAGCACCGCCAGCGCAAACGGGGTTTGGTTGTTGGCAGCGGCGCAGAGCAACTCCAAAGCGGCCGGTCCGCTGTCGGCGCAACTCACGTTCATGCCCCAGCCCTGAAGCTGCAATTGCAAAATTTCGCGGTTGGTTTGGTTGTCGTCCACCACCAGCACTCGCAAGCCCAACAGGCTGCTGGCGTCTAAGGGCGCGGGCGCATTTCGCGCTTTGGGCAAAGTCAAATCAATGATGAATTTCGCGCCCTCGCCGAGAGCACTTTCGACGCGAATGGTGCCGTCCATCAAACCCAACAGTCGCGTGCAAATGGCCAAACCCAAGCCCGTGCCGCCATGTTCGCGCGTGGTGCTGCCGTCGGCCTGTGAGAAGTGGTCGAAGATCTTTTTCTGCGCATGCGGGGCGATGCCCAAGCCGGTGTCCTGCACGCACACGCTCAGGGTCAAGTCGGCCTCGGATTCACTGAGCAAGGTCACGCGAACGACCACCTCACCCGAAGGCGTGAACTTCACGGCATTGCTGATGAGGTTGGCAATGACCTGTCGCAACCGGAACGGGTCGCCGCGCAGGGCCAGGGTCGCGTGTGACGGCACAAACTGTGCTGCCAACTCCAAACCTTTGGCTTCGGCGGGCTGCAAAAACATGGTCAAGGCTTCTTCCACCACGTCAACCAGGCTGAAGTCCACAGCCTCCAGCTCCAATTGGCCCGACTCGATTTTCGAGAAGTCCAAGATGTCGTTGATGACGCCCAGCAAGTGTTGTCCAGAGGCTTGAACGGCCTGTGCCCACACGCGTTGTTGCGGCTGCAAATCGCTGTCGATGAGGAGCTCGTTCATGCCCAACACGCCGTTCATGGGCGTGCGAATCTCGTGGCTCATCGTGGCCAAAAACTCACTCTTGGCTTGGCTCGCGGCTTCGGCAGCTTCTTTGGCCTTGGCCATGGTTTGCTGCGCGGCGCGCTGCTCGGTGATGTCGATCAAGGTGCCCACCAAACCGAGCACGCGGCCGTCTGCACCTATCAGAGTGGCTTTGCTGACCAGGGCATCAATCACGCGCTTGCCTGTGCGTTGGTTGTGCACTTCATAACTGCGTGCGCCGGGCGTTTCGATCAAGGCGCGGTCTTCCACGTCGTGGCGCGCGGCAGCCTCGGATTTCAAAAGCTGACTCGCTGACTTGCCCAAAACCTCAGACGCATTCAAACCAAACAGATCGCTGTAAGCGCGGTTCAAACGCACGTAGCGACCTTCAACGTCTTTCATCACCACGGGCACCGGCAAGGCTTCAAACAGCGCATCGACCAAGGCCAAACTTTCTTTCAGAGTTTGGGTGTTGAGCAGGCGATCTGTGCAGTCGCGGGCCACACCTTCGTAACCCAAAAACTCGCCGTTGCAGTCAAAGCGCGGTCGACCGTCGATCTCGATCCAGCACTGTTCACCACTGAGCTTGTCGCCCCTGAAACTCACGCTTTTGAAATGCTCGCGCTGGTTCATGCGGCCATGAAAAGCTTGCCACCCACCTGCGGGAGCGTCGAGCCAATCGACGCCGCTGTCGCTGTTGTGGTTGTTTTGGTTGTCGTTGTGAACCGAGAACGAGCGGTTGCTTTGCACCATGCGTAAAAACTCGGCGTCGGTGAGCGCGTCGAATTGATGCACGGCGTCGGTTTGCCAAAACCAGTCGCCTGACATTTCAGCGCGCGCTTGCCAGCGCTGTGCGGCCTCGCGTTTTTCGGTCACGTCTATGTGGGTGCCCGACAACCACTCGGGCCGTCCATCAGCACTGAAGGCCGAGACGCGCCCACGCGCTTGCACCCACACCCAGTGCCCGTCTGCATGGCGCAGGCGTGCATCGTGTTCAAAAAAACGCGTTCTACCTTGCAAATGCTGTTTTAAGCACTCCGCAGCGCCAAGCTGGTCGTCTGGATGGCAAAGCGACGTCCAGGTGTCGATGGTTGGCGCAAGCTCGGTCAGCGCATACCCGAGCATCTCGGCCCAGCTGTCGCTCATGCGCAATTCGCCGGTCTGCACGTTCCATTCACCGGTGGCGGCATTGGTGCCTTCCAGGATGTGTGCCAAGCGCTGTCGCTCTTGCGCGAGTGCGACGGCAGTGGCTTTGCTGTCGGTGATGTCTGACTCCACCGCCATGAAACCCAGCAAGCTGCCGTTGGAAGCGCGCATGGGTTGGATGTCGATGTCGATCCAGTACTGCGCACCCGACTTGTGGCGGTTCAGCAGCTCGCAGCGAACAGGCTCGCCCGCATTCAGAGCTTTGCGCAAGTTGTCAATCGCCTCAAGGTCTGTTGCGTCACTTTGAAGCAGCTCACCCGGTGAGCGACCCACGGCCTCTTGCGCGCTGTAGCCCGAGATGCGCACGAAGCCTTCATTGACCCAAGTGATGCGGCGCTGCGCATCGGTGACGATGACGGCGTTGGAGGTGTGCTTGGCCACCAACGCCATGCGGCCCAATTCGTGAGTCAATTCGCGCGCTCGTTCCTCTACGCGGTTGCGCCCCATGACCAGCAAGGCCGCCAAAAAGGTGGCCAGCGCCGTCGTCACGACGCCCGCCAACGCAGCCATGTAAGCACGCGAGCGGTTCACACTCGCATGAAAGCTTGGGGTAGAGACGGTGCTCACCGTCCACGCGCGCTGGCCCACGGTCAACGAAGTTTTGATTTCGAAAGCGTCAGCTTTCGCCGCACCTCGGGTTTCGTCGAGATCACGCTTTTTGTGAACACTGAGATCCGACGCGTACAGGCGTTTTTCAGGTTGATGGGCGGGGCCGTCGTAAATCTCAACGCTCACGTTGCCATGCGCCAGATCGACCACACCTTGAAAAAGTTCAGCGGCCACGACGGGCGCGTACAACACCCCGCACAACGCACCCCAACGGCCTTCTTCGTTTTCAAGCACAGCGCCAAGTCGATAAAGCGGCAAAAACACCAGCAAACCAGGGCTGTGAGCCCCAGCTTGTGGAATCAAAATCAAGGGCGTGACGGTCGAATTGCCGCTGAGCACCGCGTCTTCGATGGCAGTGCGCGTGGAGTACGAATCGCCTAAATCGCTGCCCCAGGCCGCCAAGTTGGAGCGCAGCGGCTCGATGTGGCGCACGACGAAGAGGTCGGCGGTGTTGGTCTGCGTTTTGACTTCAAACTCGCGCGGCCCTTCAGCGCGGGCTGCCGCGCCGTAGCTGCCCAACTCGCCGCGCTTGACATACTCAATCAAGCCAAACCCTTGGACTCCGGGGAACTCTTTGGTCAACTCGCGCGATGCCACGTAAGCCTGAAATTGCGCGGCGGTCAGGTGGTTTTGGGATGCCGCATACGCGCCGCGCAAACCTTTCATTCCGTCGCCAGGCAGGCTCATGCGACGCTGAATCTCGATCTCGACCCGCTGCGCCAAGCGATTGAATTCGCTGCCTGCGTCTTCGTCAATCTGACGATTGAAAGTGGCGGTGATCCAGCCTGTGATCGCGATACCAATCAGCAGCACGGTGAGGGGCCAAAACCAGGCGCGCCGCGAATGCGCTGAAGACAAAAGTTCAGGCGCTGCGGCCGCGCTGACCGCGCGGGCCAGTCCCTTGGAGTTGATTTGCGGTGGCTGTGTGAAGGGTGTCTGCACGGCTGGGTGTGTGAAATGGCACGGCCGCACGATGCGGTGGTTGCACCGAAACGTTTTCGGTTACGTCGAGCAGAAGTTGAACCACCGCCCCCAAAGCAAGCTTGCGCGCCCGCAGCCGCTCAAGTTGTGGCGCTCGGAGCCGAAGTCAGTGGCAGTTCTCACCGAAACAGGTATCTCTGCCACTCAACATGAAATACCCCGTCAACAGCCAAGTCATCCATCCCGACGCGCTGCGCGTGGGCATGTTCATCCATCTCGAAGGGGGTTGGCTGGCTCACCCATTTCCGTTGTCGAGTTTCAAGCTGAGCACGCAAGCGCAGATCGCCACCGTTCAGGCTTTGGGTTTGGCAGTGCGCTGGTATCCCGACAAAAGCGAACTCGTCGAAATCAGCGCCGGCACCAGCGCCAGCACCAGCGAGCTCGATTCTGTTTTCTCAAAGCCGGCTTCGGCAGGCATCGATGCGCAAACCTTGGAGAGCCCGCAAAGCCGTGCGCGGCGATTGAGTCGCTACGTGTTGGCCAGTCAACGCGACTCGCAGGCTGTTTGCGATCGCCAATTCAATGAGGCCACGCAGGCTTGCCGCTCGCTCACCGATTTGATTGGCGGCCAACCTGACCAAGCGCGCGAACAAGCCGAGCGCTTGACGCAGTCGCTGTCGTCCAAGATGTTGAGCGAAAACGATCTGTGCATCCGCTTGTTGAGCGAATCGGCCGGCGACAAAGCCTCGGCCCACGCCATGAACGTGACCGTGATTTCCATGTTGCTCGGACGCAGTTTTGGCTTCAACGAAGCCGACATGCTGGACCTGGGCGTGGGTGCGATGCTGCACGACATGGGCAAGCTCGACTTGCCCGAACGCATGCGCAACCGCGAAGAACACTTCAGCCGGTCTGAGGCCAGCTTTTACGAAGAACACGTGGCTTACGGCGTGGCGCACGGCAAAAAAATGGGCCTCACGCCTGGCGCTTTGGCCATCATTGCGCAGCACCATGAGTACGCCGACGGCAGCGGTTTTCCGGCCCAGCTGAACGCCGACAGAACCACGGTCAGTGGGCGCATCGTCGCGCTGGTGAACCGCTATGACAACCTGTGCAACCCCAGCTTGTCGGTGCGCGCTGTGACGCCGCACGAGGCCGTTTCGTTGTTGTTTGCCCAAGGAAAAAGCAAATTCGACACCGCTGTCTTGAGCTGTTTCATCAAGATGATGGGTGTGTACCCGCCGGGCTCGACGGTGCAGCTCACCAACGACCGCTACGGCTTGGTGGTGGGCGTGAACGCGTCGCGCCCGCTCAAGCCACGTGTGCTGGTGCACGAGCCTGGCGTGCCGCGCGACGAAGCACTGGTCATTGACTTGGAGCAGGTCAGCGGCTTGGGCATACGCCGCAGCATCAAACCCTTGGCGTTGCCGCCCGAGACTTTGGGCTACTTGGCCCCAAAGGCGCGCACCAGCTACTTTTTTGAGTCGACTGTCGCCGCCGAACCCAGTTTGGAAGATGCCGTCGAGCGCGCCGAGGAGGCCTTGGCGTGACCAAGCAATCAAGCAGTGAACGGGTGAGACCCAGCCGT
The DNA here is from genome assembly GCA_025358485.1 of Burkholderiales bacterium. Lineage (GTDB taxonomy): Bacteria > Pseudomonadota > Gammaproteobacteria > Burkholderiales > Burkholderiaceae_C > JANYJJ01. Next base: position 10,408 of record JANYJJ010000166.1, read on the forward strand.
GCTCGCGCACAAAAGTCAATGCTCACAGTCAAGCAAGCGGGGCTTGTGGGCGCTGCTGAAATTGACGCCTGTGTGGGCGATTTGTACGCCGCGATGCGCGATTCGGTGTGGTTGGTAGACCCCGATTCTTTGTGCGTCGTGTGGGCCAACAGAGCAGCCGGCGAGTTGATGAGTGCCGATGCCCATGCGCTGTACGGCTTGCAAATTTTGTCGCTGTTGGTGTGCCCGGAAGACATGTATTTTTGGGCCGAAGTGGCCAGCGGCCTGAGCGATGCCATCGAGTCGCGCACCTGGGTGCGTCGCCCCGACGGCCAAACGACACCGGTGTTGCGCTGCGTGCAGTCTGTTCAAGTGCCCACGGCTTTGCCGTCAGAAAAAGGCAGGGCTCAAACCAGCAAGCGCATGCTGGTCGTCACGCTGCGCGATCTGAGCGAACAGTTGCGCATCGAACACGACCTGGAAGACCGCTTGGCCGAGCTGAACGCGACGCTGGAGTCGAGCAGCGACGGCATTTTGGTGACCGACCTGAAGGGCAACATCCGCAATTTCAACCGCCGCTTTGCCGAGTTGTGGCAGGTGCCACGTGCGATGTTGACCTTGCGCGACGACGACGCCGTGCTGGGCTGGATGCGGCGCAGCGTGGTGGATCCGGGGGCCTACATGCGGCGCTTGGCGGCCATCGATGACCCGGCCTTTGACAACACCACAGCACGCGCGCTGGACGTCGTTGAACTGCGAAACAGCATGACCTTGGAGCGCAGCAGCTTGCCGCAGTGCAGCCGCGGTTTGACCATAGGCCGCATATACGCCTTCCGCGACATCACCGAGCAATTAGCGATTGAGAAGCGTGCCAACACCTTGGCCCAAGTTGACGCGCTCACGGGCGCCGCCAACCGCGCTGCATTGACCACCAAAATCGGCGAGGTCTTGGGTTTGGCACAACGCAGAAACCAACGTGAAAGCGGCAGCTCGTTTGCCCTCATGACCATCAACCTCGACCGTTTTCACGACATCAACACCCGCTTGGGCTCGGCCTTTGGCGACAAGGTGTTGGTGGAAGTGGCCGCACGGTTGACTGCTGCGGTGCGCCACGTTGACACCGTCGCGCGCATCGGCGGCGACGAATTTGCGCTGCTCATTCACCCCACCGACGCAGCCGGAGCCGAACTCAGCGCGCAGCGCATCTTGAGCGCACTGAATAGGCCGTTTCAGATCGACGGCGTGAGCTTCAGCCTGACGGCCAGTTTGGGCATCGCCATGCACCTGTGGCCCAACGAACGGCCGGAAGAACTGATGCAATCGGCCGAGGCTGCCATGCGCCAAGTCAAACACCAAGGCGGCAACCGCTACGGTTTGCACGCGGCTGCTCAAGTGCTGCCGGGATCGCCTTGGCATTGAGTCGGCCCTGAGCGGTTTGACCGCAGAGCTTGCAAAGCTGGCGGCGGAAAGCAGAAAAAACAGAGCGCTTGGTATTTTTTGCGTCTTCCGCACCGCTGCCTTGAAGGCTTTTGATTTGCCTCACAGCACGCCCCGCCAGCGCACAATCTGTGCTTTGAAGCAGCGGCAAAGGTGGCGTCAGATGATCTACAAATTCAAATCCAAAGCGGCGGGCGACCTCATCATGATGGGCCCGAATGGCGACCAGATGCTGCGCCTGATTGGCAAAGAACCCGCCGCCGCCGGCATCATTGAAGTGGCCGACATGCCCGCCGCGCTGGCCGCGTTGGAGCAAGCAGTGGCCGCTGAAGACGCCGCGCGCAAACAGGCCGAGCTGGAGGCCAGTGACGCCAAAACCGGCTTGAGTGCCGCGCGCGACCACGTGTCGCTGCGCCAACGCGTGTGGCCCATGGTGGAGATGCTGAGACGCTCGCATTCGGAAGCTGCCGACATTGTTTGGGGCGTTTGAATTGATTGATGTGACGCAAACGCAATCGCAGACGCAGACGCAGGTGCAAACGCAATCGCAAACTCACGACCTGGCGCAGGGACAGGCCACGCGCATCTTGGCCATACGCCACGGCGAAACCGCTTGGAACGTTGAAGGCCGAATGCAAGGCCACCTCGACATTCCGCTGAACGACACCGGCCGTTGGCAAGCCCACCGCTTGGCACTGGCGGTGAGCGAAGAAAACATCGCCGCCATTTACGCCAGCGATTTGCTGCGGGCGCTTCAAACGGCGCAAGCGGTGGCGGCCGGATCGGGCCAAAAGATTGAAATTGAAGTGGCCTTGCGCGAACGCTGCTTCGGTGTCTTTGAGGGGCTGACCTTCAAAGAGATTGACGAGCGCTGGCCCGCTGAAGCCGAGCGTTGGCGCGTGCGTGACCCCGACTTCACGCCTGAAGGCGGCGAGTCATTGCGCGTTTTTTACGCACGCTGCACCCAGGCCATTGCCCGCCTGGCTGCCGCCCACCCCGGTGAAACCATCGCCTTGGTGGCCCACGGCGGTGTGATGGACTGCTTCTACCGAGCCGCCACGCACGTCGATTTGCAAGCCCAACGCACATGGCAACTGGGCAACGCCAGCATCAACCGCTTGCTGTACGCCGACGGCGGCTTGAGCTTGGTGGGCTGGAGTGATACCTTTCATCTGGAAGACCCGTCTTTGGACGAGGGCTCGACTTGATTGCTGCTGTAAAAGCTCGGCGTCAGTTTGCTCAGGCCCACTGCGAAACCTCTTAAACCGTGTCCTAGGTGCGACATGCCCTGCAGCCCGGTGTGCATAGACTCAGCGTCCACGTTCGCGAACAACTTCAGCCCCACCTCAAATAAATGAGCAGCAGCGAATTCAAATCCGTCAGCAGCGAATTCATTTTGCAAACCACCGAGCTCACCAAAGAGTTCAAAGGCTTCGTGGCGGTGAGCAAGGTCAACCTCAATGTGAAGCGCGGCAGCATTCATGCGCTGATCGGTCCGAACGGTGCAGGCAAAACCACCTGCTTCAATTTACTGACCAAGTTCCTCACGCCCACCAGCGGGAAAATTCTGTTTGACGGCACCGACATCACCGCCGAGAAACCGGCCGGCATCGCCCGCCGCGGCGTGATTCGCAGCTTCCAAATATCGGCGGTGTTTCCCCATCTCAGCGTTTTGGAAAACGTGCGCGTGGCCTTGCAGCGCAAGCTCGGTACGTCGTTTCATTTTTGGAAACCTGAAAGCAGCCTCCACGGTTTGGACGCGCAAGCGCTTGAGTTGCTGCGTCAGGTTGACCTGGAAACCTATGCCGCGCTGCCCGCCGTGGAACTGAGCTACGGCCGAAAACGCGCCCTGGAAATTGCCACCACCTTGGCCATGGACCCGAAGTTGATGCTGCTTGACGAGCCCACGCAGGGCATGGGTTTGGAAGACGTCGACCGCATCCGACAGCTCATCAAAAAAGTGGCCGCCAGCCGCACTGTGCTGATGGTGGAACACAACATGAGCGTGGTCGCCAGCATCGCTGACACCATCACCGTGCTGCAACGCGGCGCGACCTTGGCCGAAGGGCCGTATGCCGAAGTGTCCAAAAACCCGGCGGTGATTGAGGCCTACATGGGCAGCGCGAACGTCGAACTCAAAGGCGCACATTGATGACTGCTCCTTTGTTAGAAGTCAAAGACCTGCAAGGCTGGTACGGCGAATCGCACGTGCTGCACGGCGTGAACTTTCACGTCAACGAAGGCGAGGTGGTGACGCTGCTGGGCCGCAATGGCGCAGGCCGCACCAGCACGCTGCGCGCCATCATGGGTTTGATTGGGTCGCGCAAAGGCTCGGTCAAAGTGCGCGGCATCGAAACCATCCACACCGCCACGCACCGCATCGCCCGCATGGGCATTGGTTATTGCCCCGAAGAGCGCGGCATTTTTTCGAGCTTGTCGGCTGAAGAAAACCTGATGCTGCCGCCCGAGCTGTCCAAAGGCGGTATGAGCGTTGAAGAAATTTACGCGATGTTTCCCAACCTGAAAGAGCGCGCCCACAGCCAGGGCACGCGCCTGTCCGGCGGCGAGCAGCAGATGCTGGCCGTCGCGCGCATTTTGCGCACCGGCGCGAAGCTGTTGTTGTTGGACGAGATTTCAGAAGGCTTGGCACCCGTCATCGTGCAGAAGCTGGCCGAGATGGTGATGTCGCTGCGCAAGCAGGGCTACACCATCGTGATGGTGGAGCAGAACTTTGTATTTGCCGCGCCGTTGGCCGACCGCTTCATGGTGATGGAACACGGCGAAGTGATTCAAGAATTCACCCAAGCTGAGCTGCCCGCACGCATGAACACGCTGCACGAATACCTTGGCGTTTGACCGTTTACTTTCACCTTGTTTTTTGACCCCCGGAGACTTTCATGACACTTAAAAAAGTTGCTTCCATATGCACCCTGGCTGTGGCGGCGTTTGCGTCCCCAGCACAAGCCCAAATTTCTGGCGACGTGATTCGCATTGGCCTCATCACCGACATGTCAGGCCTGTACGCAGACATCGACGGCCCGGCCGGCGCTGAAGCCATCCGCATGGCCATTGCCGACATGGGCGGCGCAATTGCCGGCAAAAAAATTGAGCTGTTGGTGGCCGACCACCAAAACAAAGCCGATGTGGCCGCCGCCAAAGCGCGTGAGTGGTTTGACACGCAGGGCGTGGACATGTTGATAGGCGGCACCAGTTCGGGCACCAACCTGGCCATGTCGAAAGTGGCGTTGGAGAAGAAAAAGGTGTTCATATCTGTGGGCGCGGCCACGGCTGCATTGACGAACGATCAGTGCTCGCCCTACACCGTGCACTGGGCCTACGACACCGTCGCGCTGGCCAAAGGCACGGGCAATGCGGTGGTGAAATCTGGCGGCAAATCTTGGTACTTCCTGGCCGCCGACTACGCCTTTGGCGCACAGTTGCAAAACGACACCTCCAACGTGGTGAAAGCCGCTGGCGGCACCATCGTCGGTTCGGTCAAGCACCCCTTGGCTGCCAGCGACTTCTCGTCGTTCCTGCTGCAAGCGCAGGCGAGCAAGGCACAAATTTTGGGCCTCGCGAATGCCGGTGGTGACACCATCAACTCGATCAAGGCGGCCAATGAATTTGGCATCACCAAGACCATGAAGCTGGCCGGATTGCTGATGTTCATCAACGACATCCACTCGCTGGGCTTGAAGGCCACGCAGGGCATGTACCTGACCGACAGCTGGTACTGGAACCGCGACGCCGAAACCCGCGCCTGGAGCCGCAGGTTCTTCGAGAAGATGAAGCGCATGCCGTCATCGGTGCAAGCCGGTGACTACTCAGCCGCACTTCAATTCTTGAACGCCGTGAAAGCCACAGGCAGTGACGACACTGACAAAGTGTTGGCCCACATGCGCAAGACCAAGATCAACGACATTTTTGCCAAAGGCGGCTTCATTCGCGAAGACGGCCGCATGGTGCACGACATGTATTTGATGCAAGTTAAAACCCCAGCCGAATCGGTCGAGCCTTGGGACTACTACAAAGTCGTGGAAACCTTCAAAGGCGAGACGGCTTGGACGACCAAGGCTGAATCGAAGTGCAGCTTGTGGAAGTGACGCACGCATCACATAGAAGTGACGCGAGCATCACCTGAGAATGAACTGACGACTTGACGCAAAGCCCATGGAGATTTTCGGCATACCCATTCAAGCCTTCCTAGGCCAGCTTTTGCTGGGCCTGGTGAACGGCTCGTTCTACGCCATGCTCAGTTTGGGCTTGGCGGTGATCTTTGGCTTGCTGGGCATCGTCAACTTTGCGCACGGCGCGCTCTACATGATGGGGGCCTACGTGGCCTTCATCGCGCTGGACAAGTTTGGAATCAACTACTGGTTCACTTTGATCCTGGCACCCATCGTGGTGGGTGCTGTTGGGGTGGTGATCGAGCGCACCCTACTCAAGCATTTGTACAAGATCGATCCCATCTACGGCCTGCTGCTGACCTTTGGTTTGGCGCTGATCGCAGAAGGCATATTCCGCGACCAGTTCGGCGTGTCGGGCCAGTCTTATCCGGTGCCCGAGCTGCTGCAAGGTGCCACCAATTTGGGCTTCATGGTGCTGCCGAACTACCGCGCTTGGGTGGTGGTGGCGTCGCTCACTGTGTGCCTGGGCACCTGGTTCATCATCGAGCGCACGCGCTTGGGTGCCTACCTGCGCGCAGGCACTGAAAACCCCGCCTTGGTGCAAGCCTTCGGCATCAATGTGCCGGTGATGGTGATGCTCACCTACGGCGCGGGCGCGGGCCTGGCCGCGCTGGCCGGTGTGCTGGCCGCACCCGTCATACAAATCACCCCACTCATGGGCAGCAACCTCATCATCATCGTGTTCGCTGTGGTGGTGATCGGCGGCATGGGCTCCATCCTCGGCTCCATCCTCACCGGCTTGGCGCTGGGTTTGATCGAGGGCCTGACCAAAGTGTTTTATCCCGAAGCGTCGAGCATCGTGGTGTTCGTGATCATGGCCATCGTGCTGATGATTCGCCCGGCGGGTTTGTTCGGCAAGGAAAAGTGATGAGTGCAGCTTCGGGTTCAGACATCAGCCAGCGCAGCCGCATTGCGTGGGGCGTCGGGCTGTTGGTGTTGCTGGCCGCGCCTTTCATCGGCCTGTACCCCGTCTTCATGATGAAGGCGCTGTGCTTTGCGATTTTTGCCTGCGCCTTCAACTTGCTGTTGGGCTACACCGGTTTGCTGTCTTTCGGCCACGCTGCGTATTTGGGCGCGGCAGCTTACGCCACCGGTTGGTTGGTGCGCTCAGCCGGTTGGTCGCCTGAACTGGGCGTGTTGGCAGGCACCGCTGTGGCCGCTTTGTTGGGTTTGGCGGTTGGCTTGATCGCCATCCGCCGCCAAGGCATTTACTTTGCGATGGTCACGCTGGCCATGGCACAGATGATTTACTTTGTGTTCTTACAGGCACCCTTCACTGGCGGTGTAGACGGCCTGCAAGGCGTGCCGCGCGGTAAGTTGTTTGGCCTGATTTCACTGGCCAACGACACCGTGCTTTATTACGTGGTGCTGGCGGTGTTTGTGGCAGTTTTTTTGTTCATCATCCGCATCGTGCATTCGCCTTACGGCCAAGTGCTGAAAGCCATTCGCGAGAACGAACCTCGGGCCGTCTCACTGGGCTACGACGTAGACCGCTACAAGTTGCTGGCCTTTGTGTTGTCCACCGCGCTGGCGGGTTTGGCGGGCTCGATGAAAACCTTGGTGCTGGGGTTTGCCACGCTCTCAGACGCGCATTGGTCGCTGTCGGGCGAGGTGGTGTTGATGACGCTGCTCGGCGGCATGGGCACCTTCGCCGGGCCGGTGCTCGGGGCTTTCACCATCATCGGTTTGCAAAACTTCTTGGCCGACCAAGTCGGTGCCTGGATCAACGTCATCATCGGCGCAATTTTTGTGATTTGCGTGGTGGCGTTCAGGCGCGGCTTCATCGGCGAGTTGTTGGCGTGGCAACAGCGCCGTCAAGCCAAAGAGAGCGCAAAGTAGAAGCTCTTAAACTGCGCGCTCCTTCACCGCAAACAACCGCCCTTCGGTTGGAAAGAATCAGAGCATGAGCATCAAGCGCCTCACCAAAGAAGACATCCGCAATGCGTCGGGCACCTTCAACCCCACCGGCCATATCGTTGCTGCGTTCACCAACGATGCGATTGCGGCGAATGCGGCCGCCACGTTGCACACCCAAGGTTTCAAAGCCGAAGACATCTTGAGCTACACCTCGGCCGAGGTGCTCAAGCGCCTGCGCGAAATGGTGGCAGGTGCCAGCGAGGCCGCTGGTTTTGGTTACGAGATCACCTTGATGCGCCGCTATTTGAAGCTGGCCGAAGACGGAGCAGGCTGGCTCATCATTTATTCGCCAGAAGACGACAGCACCGAGAAAGTCACCACGGTTGCCACCCGCTTGAAAGCCCTGTGCGCCGTGCACTACGGCCGCTTGGTGAACGAAGACTTGGTCTGAGCGTTCAGCGCTTGTTGAACTTGTTTCCAGCGCGTGTTCAGCGCGTGTTCAACACTTTTTCAAGCCTCAAACAAGTCAGAGTCCCCAACCTGCGGCGGCGTCACACCCAAGTGCCTGAAAGCCGCCGCCGTCGCAATGCGACCACGCGGCGTGCGCTGCAAGTAGCCTTGCTGGATCAAATAAGGCTCGATCACGTCCTCGATCGTGTCGCGCTCTTCGCCGATGGCCGCGGCCACGTTGTCTAGTCCGACGGGCCCGCCGTTGAAGCGGTGCACCACGGCTTCCAGCAACTTGCGGTCCATCACGTCCAGGCCCTGCGCATCGACATCTAACATCTTCAGCGCTTTGTCGGCCATGGCTTTGGTGATGCGGCCGCTGGCCTTCACGTCCACATAATCGCGCACGCGGCGCAGCAAGCGGTTGGCAATGCGCGGCGTGCCGCGAGAACGCCGCGCAATCTCAAACGCACCTTCGCCGTCGGTGGGCACATTCAGCAAACCGGCCGAGCGGTTGACGATGCGCGCCAACTCTTCAGGCGTGTAGAACTCCAAGCGCGCGACGATGCCAAAGCGGTCGCGCAGCGGGTTGGTCAGCATGCCCGCGCGCGTGGTGGCCCCGATGAGCGTGAAGGGCTGCAAATCCAGCTTGATCGACCGCGCCGCCGGGCCTTCGCCGATCATGATGTCGATCTGGTAGTCCTCCAGCGCGGGGTACAAAATTTCTTCGACCACGGGGCTCAAGCGGTGGATTTCGTCGATGAACAGCACATCGTTTTTTTCCAAATTGGTGAGGATGGCCGCCAGGTCTTTTGGCTTCTCCAGCACTGGCCCCGACGTCGAGCGCAGGTTCACGCCCAGCTCATTGGCAATGATGTGGCTGAGCGTGGTTTTGCCCAGGCCGGGCGGGCCAAACAGCAGCACGTGGTCCATGGCCTCAGACCGCATCTTGGCCGCGCCTATGAAAATTTCTAACTGCTCACGCGCCTTGCTTTGACCCACATAGTCAGCCATGCCCTTGGGGCGCAAAGCGCGCTCAATCGCCTCTTCCTTCGGCGAGCTGGGCGCGGCGCTGAGCACACGCGGCGGCGCTTGGAAATCGTCGGTTTGGATGGTCATGCGCGATTATCGTTTGCCACCAAACGCGCCCAAAGCGTGGCTGAACTGCACTCGAATGCCCTCGCACATTGACATCAGCGGCTGCTGGCGCTTTGGCATACTCGCGACCGTGAACACCCCGCAACTCAAACCTTTCACACGCCGCCGCTGGGCGCTGTGGCTGTTTGCCGCAGCGCTGTTGTTGAAGGCCGCCATGCCCATGTTGGCCAGCGCTTCGGCGCAGCAGCAGGGCAAGACTTTGGTGGAGGTGTGCACGGCGTACGGCGTGGCCACGGTGGCGCTGAACGCCCACGGCGACTTGACGCCGCAACCGCAACCGCAACCTCAGCCTCAGCCGCACGCAGCGGCCAACCACGGCGGCGATCACTGCGCCTTGTCTGGCTTGTTGGCAATGGCCTTCGAGGCACCTACCGACGCGCTGTCTGGCGCCTGCGTGGCGGGTGGTGGTGGCGGGCTTGCGATTGGCTCGCTGGTGACCACGCCCGATGCCTGCGCTGTTTGGGCCACACGCCTGCACCACGCTCCGCCCGCACTGACCTGAACCTCAGCCGTCGCTGCGCCGCAACCGCCCACTGGCGAGATGCCGCGCGGCTTGTTGACTGGCCGCTGACGTGTTCGCACCTCAGCGGTGTTCAGGAGAAATCATGTTGTTTTCCGCCTGTTTGGCAACGGCCGCGCGCGCGTCGCGATGGCTCTTCACTGTGGCTTGCACGGCCACCTGCACATTCTGCTTGGCGCAGACAGCGCCTGAACCCAACCCCACGCGGCTAGACCGCGTTACCGTCATCGGAACGCGGCCGTCGTCCTTGCCCACTGAAATTCCCACCACGTTGATGTCGTTGACAGGCGCCGACATCGCACAAACCATCAATGCGGTGGACGCAGAAGACGCGCTCAAGTACCTGCCCAGCTTGAATGTGCGCAAGCGTTACCTGGGTGACCACGACCACGCGGTGCTTGCCACACGGGCATCGGGCACCGGCAACAGCGCGCGTTCGTTGGTGTTTGCCGACGGTGTTTTGTTGTCCAACTTGCTGGGCAACGGCGCGACCTACACGCCGCGATGGGGCCTGGTGACGCCCGAAGAAATTGAGCGCGTGGACGTGTTGTACGGCCCGTTTTCGGCGGCGTATTCCGGCAACTCTGCCGGTGCCGTGGTCGACTACATCACCCGCATGCCCACACGCTTTGAAGCGCACGCCAAATTGCAAGCCTTCAGTCAGAATTTCAAGCAATACGCCAGCGACGCGCACTACCGTGGCAGCGCTGTCAGCTTGTCGCTCGGCGACCGCGCCGACCGTGCATCGTGGTGGTTCAACTTGAATCATTTGGACAGCCAAGGCCAGCCGATTGCTTTCGCCGTCAAACTGGCCTCGGTGGGTGTGACCAGCACCGCAGGCACGCCAGTGACGGGTGCGGTGCCCAACCTCAACCCAAAAAATGAGCCTTGGTTTGTAGTGGGTGAAACCAACCAAACCCACACAGTGCAAGACCACGCCAAGTTCAAATTTGCCCTCGAGCTGACGCCCAGCCTGCGCGCCACTTACAGCCTCGGCTGGTGGCGCAATCAGGTGACACGCAGCGCCGGAACTTACCTGACTGATGCGGGTGGTACCGCGGTGTGGGCAGGCGATGTGAACATCGGCGGACGCAAGTACACGCTGGCACCCAACGACTTCAGCTTGAGCCAGGGCGCGCTGGAGCACCTTGCCCACGGCTTCAGCCTGAAAAGCAACACCGGTGGCAGGTGGGACTGGGAAGCCGCAGCCAGCGTGTACGACTACAGCCAAGACGAAGTCCGCACCCCCCTGAACGCCCTGCCGGGTGCCAGCACAGGCGGCAAAGGTCGGCTGACAAATTTGAGCGGCACGGGTTGGAACACCTTGGCCTTGAAGGGCATCTGGCGAACTGATGGATCTGACCGACCTGGCGGATCGGGTGAGGGCGAAGACGCAAACGGCGATCACGCCGGCCACACCGTCGAAGTCGGCCTGCAGCGCGACGCCTTCAAGCTGCGAACGCTGGTGTCGGACACCGCCGACTGGCTGCATAGCACCAGTGGCGATCGTTTTTCGGCCTTCAACGGCAACACCACGCTGACCAGTTTCTGGGCGCAAGACGCGTGGCGCATGCACCCGCAGTGGAAAGCCGTGCTGGGCGCTCGGGCCGAACATTGGCGCGCCTACAACGGCAGCATTGCCGACAATTCCGCCAACGCCGCAAAGGCATTAGGCGAACGTGCGCAGACACACTTGTCGCCCAAAGCAGCGCTGTCGTTTGCGGCCACGCCAATTTGGACCTTGCAAGCCTCGGTGGGGCGTGCCGTGCGCATGCCCACAGTCGCCGAGTTGTACCAAGGCAGCATCGCAGCGAATGCGTTGGTCAACAACGACCCGAACTTGAAGCCCGAAAAGTCGTGGACGACCGAGTGGACGGCACAGCGCAGTTTTGAGGCTGGGGCAAGTTCTGGCCATGTGCGCGCCACCCTGTTTCATGAACGCACTGCCGATGCTTTGTATTCGCAGACCAATGTCAGCGTCACACCCAACGTCACCAACATTCAAAACATCGATGCGGTGCGCACCACGGGCTTAGAGATGGCATTGCAGTGGACTGACGTGGCAACCAAGGGTCTTGACATCAACAGCAGCCTGACCTTCGCCGACTCGAAAATCACCCGCAACGACAAATTCCCTGCGAGCGTGGGCATGTGGCAACCGCGCGTGCCGCGCTGGCGCGCCAACTTGCTGGTCAGCCACAAGCCCAGCGAACTCTGGAGCGTGAGCGGCGGCATGCGCTTCAGCGGCAAACAGTACGGCACCTTGGACAACACCGACCCGAATGGGGCCACTTACACAGGCGTCAGCAACTTCCTGGTGGCCGATGTGCGGGCGACCTACCGCATCACCAAGGCGTGGTCGCTTGCTGGCGGCATCGACAATTTGAACAACGCGCGCTACTGGGCATTTCATCCTTACCCACAGCGCACTTTGTATGCCGAACTTCGATTCGATTTGTGAATCGAACATCTCATTTCTTCAAGCCTGACTTTTTCAAGACCAATTTCTCCAGGCCTTTTTCCCCACGTTTTTTCTGTGCAACTCAACAAGGAAACACCATGAAATTCAAATTTGCATTGACGGGTCTGGTGCTCAGCGCCTTTTGCTTTCTCGCCCACGCCCACAGCTTCAAGCTGGGCGAAATTTCCATCGGCCACCCTTATGCACGCGCCACGGCGGCAGGGCAGGCATCGGGCGGTGGATATCTGAAACTGGAAAACAAAGGGCCCGACGACAAGCTGCTGTCCGCCAGTGCTGACGTGGCGGCTTCAGTCGAGTTGCACTCGATGAGCATGGAAGGCGACGTCATGCGCATGCGTCAGGTTGACGGCATTGCACTTCCAAAAGGTAAAACAGTGGAGCTCAAACCTGGTGCGCTTCACATCATGTTGGTCGGCTTGAAAGCACCATTAAAAGACGGCGACAAGTTTCCACTGAAGCTGAGGTTCGAGAACGCCGGTGAGGTGATCGTCACCGTGAACGTGGAAGCCGGTGGCGGCGAGTTGAAGCACGACATGATGAAGCACTGAAAGCTTCGGCTCACCGTTGGGAAAGTCAGCGTGCCAATGCCTTCAATGCCAGCTTGATGCCCTCGCTCACGCCCACATCGGCGGGCAGGGCTTTCAAAGCGACTGCCGCCTCGCGGTCGCTGTAGCCCAACGCCAGCAGGGCTTGCAAGATGTCGCTTTGCGCGCCTTGGGTGACGCTGATGGGCGCGCTGAGTGCATCGCCCAATTTGCCTTTGAGTTCCAACAGCAAACGCTCGGCGGTTTTCTTGCCGATGCCCGGCACTTTGGTCAAGCGCACGCTGTCTTGCTGGCTCACCGCCGCCGCAAGCTCATTCACGCTGAGGCCCGACAAGATGGAAAGCGCCAGGCGCGGGCCCACGCTGGATATCTTCACCAACTTTTTGAACGTGGTGCGCTCTTCGTGCGTGAGGAAGCCAAACAGCACCTGCGCGTCTTCGCGCACCACGAAGTGGGTGAGCAGCGTCACCTTTTCGCCAAGGCCTGGCAGGTTGTAAAAGCTGCTCATGGGAACGTCTACTTCGTAGCCGACACCGTTCACATCGATGAGCACTTGCGGTGGCGATTTTTCCGCGAGCAAGCCAGTGAGTCGTCCAATCATCGTCGGATTATCCGACGTGGCGAGCCCGCTATGAAGCAGAAAAAAAGTGGAAATCCATTCGAGCAAAGATGTCGAAGGCCTTCGATACCTCAGTCCGAACCGAGCTCAGGGTGCCTTTGCCAGATCATCGGCGGAACAGTCCCAAACGCTGGGCTTCCAGCGCCGCTTCGGCGCGCGAGCTCACGTTGAGCTTGCGGTAAATCTGCTTCACGTAGTCGGCAATGGTGTGGCGCGACAGGTTGAGCTGAACGCCAATTTCAGGCAGTGTGTAGCCTTTGGCCACGCGCAACAGCACTTCGCTTTCGCGGTCGGTCAAGACCACATTGGGGATGTTTTGCGGGCGCTCTTGTTGGCGAGTTTGCGAGGCGAAGTGGGAGATCACACGGCGCGCAATCGAAGGCGACAGTGGTGGCTCACCGGCGCTCATGCGCTTGAGTTGTTCAGTGATGAGTTCACGAGCTTGCTCTTTCAGCAAATAGCCAAAGGCACCGGCCTGCAGCGCAGGAAACAAGTGGTCGTCGTCGTCGTGAATGGTCACGACCACCGACTGCGCTTCGGGCTGCGTTTCACGCAGTGCGCTGACCACATCAACGCCCGAGCCGTCGGGCAAACCCAGGTCAACCAACGCCAAATCAAACTTTATGGCGGTGACCAAGGCCAGCGCATCGTGCACGCGGGCAGCTTCAGAAATGAGCGCGTCGGGGAAGACTTGCATGACCAGCACCTTCATCCAGGCACGGATTTCCGGCAGGTCTTCGAGCAACAAAATGTTCCGCATGGCAGCACCCACAGAGCAGCGCAGAAGAGCGCCTTTTTGACTCTAACGCGCGCTGGTTTGGGGGAAAGCTCAAACTACAGGGGAAGCGTGAGCCTTATCACAGTGCCGTAGCCAGGGCCCGACTCCACTAAGCATTGCCCCTGCATCTGCTTGGCCCGGTGTTTCATGCTCGACATGCCGTGACCACGGTCCAGCTTGCCGTCCAGCTCCAGCGCGATGCCGCGGCCGTTGTCTTGCACGGTGACACCGAAATCACGCTCGTTCACCATCAAACGCACTTTGCAATGCGACGCACCGCTGTGCTTGATGATGTTGCTCACCGCTTCACGCAGGATGCGCGTCGTCTGTACGAACACACGCGCCGACAGCAGCTGTTCGGTGTCCTCGGTCGGCCCGCGCCAATCGGCCTCGATGCTGGCTTGGCCCAATCGCGACACCACTTCGGCGCGCCAATCGGCCAAGGCATCGGCCAGCCGCACCGGCTTGCCAGTGAGACCCTTCACCGACAAGCGCATCTCTTCCAGCGCCTCGCGCGCCAAAGTGGAAATGCGTTCTGATTCGCTGGTGTGCACGATGGTCAGTAGCTTGGCACCGAGGTCGTCGTGCAGGTCACCCGCAATGCGCTTGCGTTCTTTCTCAGTCACCTGCTCCACACGCAACTCGGCCATTTGCGAGAAGTTGCGCTCGATCTCGGCGGTGATGTCACGCACGCGCGCTTCCAAAGAAATACGACTGGCCTCGGCCGACTTCAAAGCCAAGGCAAACACTTGCAACAAGCGTGCGCCAACGAGCAAAAACATCAGCGGGACGACAAACTGCAACAGACGCACCGACGGCATGGGCAGCAGGCGAAGTTGGCCGGCCAAGTCGATGAAGATCAGCGCCGTACCGACACCCAAAATGCCGGCCATAGGCCGAAAGTCGGGCCGCCTCTTGCGCCACAACGTGTGCAAGTAAAACCCGGTGGTGGCCACAATTTCACCGGCCAAAATCAAATACCAAACATTCGCTAAAGCAAACATGTTGCCCGAGCCGACCCACCACAAACTCAGCGGCAACAGCACGCACTGCGCCGCCAAACCCAGCTCGATCAGGCGCGATCGCTGGCCCGCATAACTCATCAAAAATTGAATGGCCATGGCCACCACCGGCGGGAAGAGCATGGCCACCAACAGCTCGCCGTTGATGCTTTCGAACGGAAAGCTGTGCAACCACATGCGACCTGTCAACACCGCCCAGCCCACACACAGCAAACCAAAATAGCGCAGGTAGATTTCGCGCCGGTTCATCCAGCCCAAACCAAATAAAAACAGGCCCAGCGCAGCCACCATGATGGCAATGCCTTGCACCACGGTGATGTTCATGAAGGTGGCGGTCTCGAAAGTCTCGGTCAGCTCATCAAGCCGACCAATTTGCAACTCGGACAAACCACCTGCCCGCTGATTGGCCAGCACGTGGTGCAGCGACGTGCCCTGCACGCGCAAGTCGAGCACGTTGTTGTTGGCCATCAAAAAAGCGGCAGGCAAAGTGACCAGTTGCGGGCGATGGCAGTTGCGCGTGACAGGTTCGGTCATGCGACCGCCGCTGTACACGCGGCGGCCATTCAAATCGACTTCGACGTTCGAGCACACGCGGGCGATGTAGACCGCCAGCAGCGCGTCGGCCGACGTGCCGGGTGGCACATCAAAGGCCACGCGGTACCAGCGGCTGCGGTCATTGCGCGAGCGCGCATCGATCCAATCGTCGGGCAATCGAACCAAACGCGCTTCAAGGTCTTGCGGAAAGTGAGGTGCGTCGCTGCTGACCGCCACCGCCATGCGTATCACCACCGGTTCGGCGTTCGCGTTCGCGGGTGCGGCTGCGAGTGCGGCCATCAAACCAGCCCAGGCCAAGCACAAGACAACAAGATGCAGACGCGCAGATGAGAAGAAGGCCATGGAAATCGATTGTGCAGGAAGCGGTGACAATTCAAGCCGCTTGTTCTTCCCCGGCGCCGCCAACAAATCGACGTGATCCTCAGCCACGCTTTCACACCGCTCGACAACGCCCGTTTGGCTCGCGTGTGCGGCAGCATGGACAGCCATTTGCGCGAGATCGAAACCGCGTTCGACGTCACCATGCGCCGCCGCAATGAAGCCTTCGCGGTGGAAGGCGCACCGCGCAATGCACAGCGTGCTGTGGCCTTGTTGCAAGCCCTGTACGAACGTGCGCGCAAGCCCATGCGCGCCGAAGCGTTTCAACTCGCGTTGGTTGAAGCGCTTGCACAAGTCGATGGCGACGCGCCCTTGACACTGACCGCCGAAGCCTTGGTGCTGCGCACGCGCCGGGCCGACTTGGCAGGCCGCACCGCCAACCAGCGCCTCTACCTCGACAACATCCAAAGCCACGACATCACTTTCGGCATCGGCCCGGCGGGCACGGGCAAAACTTATCTGGCTGTCGCCTGTGCGGTGGACGCTTTAGAGCGCAGCACGGTGCAACGCATCATCTTGACGCGGCCTGCCGTGGAAGCCGGTGAGCGCCTGGGCTTTTTGCCGGGCGATCTGGCGCAAAAAGTAGACCCGTATTTGCGCCCTCTGTACGACGCGCTTTACGAGCTGATGGGCATCGACAAAGTCACCCGCGCGTTTGAGAAGGGCAGCATCGAAGTCGCCCCGCTGGCCTTCATGCGCGGACGCACCTTGAGCCACGCATTTGTCATCCTTGACGAAGCGCAAAACACCACGCCCGAACAAATGAAAATGTTTCTCACGCGCATCGGTCAAGGCAGCAAATGCGTGGTCACAGGTGACGTGAGTCAAATCGATTTGCCGCGCGGCGAGCTCAGCGGATTGATTGATGCCGAGCGCGTGCTGCGTCGCGTCAACGGCATCGCCACCACGCGCTTCAGCTCGGTAGACGTGGTGCGTCACCCGCTGGTCGCACGCATCGTTGACGCTTACGACGCGGCTCGCTCCGACGCGTGAGATGGCGCGCCATAGTCTGATGCCCAAGAGTTTGCCTGCCTTGAGCTTGTCGCTGCAATTCGACCGCAGCGATAGGGCCCGTGCGCACCGCCAGCACCTCAGCCGCAGCTTCGTCACACGCTGCATACGCACGGCCTTAGACGCCCCTGGCGAGATCACGGTACGCATTGTCGGCAGCCAAGAAGCGCGCGCTTTGAACCGCGACTACCGCAGCAAAGACTACGCCACCAATGTGCTCACGTTCGACTACAGCCACGCGCCGCAAGTACATGCCGACCTCGTGCTGTGCGCCGATGTGGTCGCGGCCGAAGCCGCAGCGCAGGGCATTTCAGTGACGGCCCACTACGCGCATTTGTTGGTGCACGGCACGCTGCACGCGCAGGGCCATGACCATGAAGAAGACGCGCCCGCCAAGTTGATGGAAGCGCGTGAAACCGCGTTGCTTACAGCGATGGGATTTGCTGATCCTTACCATCAAGCCAAGCTTTCGCCCTGAACGGCTGACCATGAACGACCTTGAAACCTTCTTCCGCGCCAACAACGGCCGCCTCATCCACAAATGGATGCACTATTTTGAAATCTATGACCGTCACTTTTCGCGCTTTCGCGGCAAACCGCTGACGGTGGTGGAGTTCGGTGTGTCGCAAGGCGGCTCGTTGAAGATGTGGAAACACTACTTTGGCGACGCGGTGCAGCTGATCGGTGTGGACATCAACCCGCAGTGCAAACAGTTTGAAGAGCCCGGCGTGAAGATCTTCATTGGTGACCAAACTGACCGTCACTTCCTTCGCCAACTGGCCGCGCAACTGCCGCCCATCGACATCTTGATTGACGACGGTGGCCACACCATGCGCCAGCAAATTGCCACCTTCGAGGTGCTCTTCCCGCACGTGGCTCCCACAGGTGTGTACTTGGGCGAAGACACGCACACGTCTTACTGGCGTCGTTGGGGCGGGGGTTACCGAAAACGCGGCTCGTTCGTCGAGTACACCAAGCAGTGGGTTGACGACTTGAACGCTTGGCATTCGCGCGAGGCGTCGCGCTTCAAGGTGAGCGACTTCACACGAAGCGCGCACTCGGTTCATTTCTACGACAGCGTCGTGGTGGTGGAAAAGCGCCCCATGCAAGCACCCACCAATGAGCGGACGGGCAGTGCCTTGTTCCCAGATTTTGAGGTTGCACCGAACGGTGTAATCGACTGGCTTCAGCAGCGCATCAAAAAAGCGCGCGGCAAGTGAGCTTGGTGCGCTCGGTAGGCAGCGGTTTCAACGCCGACTGGTGAGATAGCGCTTGCGCCAGAAGAACACGCTCAGGCCCACGCCCAAGCACAGCATGGCGGAGAAGACGATCCAAAAGCCTTTCATGCTGTGAATGAGCGGCAGGCCTTCGAAGTTCATGCCGAAGAAGCCGGTCACCAAATTCAGCGGCATGAAGATGGCCGTCAACACGGTGAGCGTGCGCATGATGGCGTTGGTGCGGTGACCTTGCGCCGAGAAATGCATTTGCACCGCCGTTTCGGCCGACGACTCCAAACGCCGCACATGGTTGAGCACGCGCTCAATGTGCTCCAACACATCGCGAGACCGCACCCGCAACAGCTCGCGCTCGCGCCGCGCGGCTGCTTCGACTTCATCGGGCCATTCGTCGAGCGCGTCTATCCATTCGGTGATGGCGCTGCGTTGGTCTTCGCAAATGTCCTCCAGCAAGTGCAAGGTGTTGCGCGAATCAAGCAGCACTTTCCAACCGTCGAAATTGCCATAAGGATCAAACAATTCTTGTTGCAGATGGTCGAGCTGCTTGGTCAGCAGACGGCGCAACTCCAGGTAGTTATCGACCATGTGGTTGACCATGCGCAGCATCAAGTCGGCCGCGCTGGTGGGGAGTCGGGCGGTGGCTCGCTGCTCGGCGCCGACGCTTCCTGCGGCTTGGATTTGTTGCTGAAAACGCGTGGCGAAGAAATCGCGCACCTGGCAATCGGTGGGGTGAACGGTGAGCAACACGCGGTCAAACAAGGCAAAGCCAACCGGGTCGGTGTCGATGGCATCCAGCGCGGCTTTGGCGGTGCTCAGCGTGCCTTTGGTTTCATCAATGAACAGCGACGCACTGCCCGCGCCCGCAGCCAATCGGCGGAACACCAGCATGTCGTACCACGAGGTGTATTCGTGGTGCGAAGGCAGCTGGTTATTCAGCAAATCGAGGACGTGCAAATCAACCAACTGCCCGCCCGTCCAGCGCTGCAATGCGGCTTGGACTTCTACCGTTCCAACTTCAAATTCACGCCGTCCACTGCCCACCCACAAGTAGCCCAGGGCGGGCATTTGTTCGGGCAGTGTGGGCAGCTCAAGGAACTGCTCACCGGTGATGTGAAAGACGCGCATCCCTGGTGCGCCTTAGGCCGTTTTCATTCAGCGATCTTCATCAGGCGTTCTGCATCAGTCGCGCTGCATCAAGCGCGAAGTAAGTCAGCACGCCGTCGGCCCCAGCACGCTTGAATGACAGCAGGCTTTCCATCATCACGGCGTCGTGGTCCAGCCAACCGTTGGCCGCAGCGGCTTTGAGCATGGCGTACTCACCGCTCACCTGATAGGCAAAGGTGGGCACGCGAAATTCATCTTTCACGCGGCGCACGATGTCCAGATAGGGCATGCCGGGTTTGACCATCACCATGTCGGCACCTTCGGCAATGTCGAGTGCCACTTCGCGCAGCGCTTCGTCGGTGTTGGCCGGGTCCATTTGGTAGACCTTTTTGTTGCTCTTGCCCAAGTTGGCGGCCGAGCCGACGGCGTCGCGAAAGGGGCCGTAAAACGCGCTGGCGTACTTGGCGCTGTAGGCCATGATTTTGGTGTGGATGTGGCCCTGCGCCTCCAAGGCATTGCGGATGGCACCGATGCGCCCGTCCATCATGTCGCTGGGCGCCACGATGTCCACACCGGCCTCGGCTTGAACCAGCGCTTGTCGGGTCAAGACCGCCACCGTCGCGTCGTTGACGATGTAGCCACCTTCTTTCGGGTCAGGGTGCAACAGACCGTCCTGACCATGGCTGGTGAAGGGGTCAAGCGCCACGTCGGTGAGCACGCCCAAGTTGGGAAATTCTTTTTTCAGCGCGCGCACCACCGTGGGCACCAAGCCCTCGGGGTTGAAGGCTTCGCGGCCGTCTTCAAACTTCAAGGCCGCGTCAATCACCGGGAACAGCGCCAGCACCGGAATCCCCAACTTCACGCAGTCTTCGGCCACCGGCAACAGCAAATCCAAACTCAGGCGCGACACGCCCGGCATGGATGCCACCGCATGGCTTTGCTTGTGCCCGGCTTGCACAAACACCGGGAAGATCAAGTCGCTGGGATGCAGGCGGTTTTCGCGCACCATGGCGCGCGTGAATTCATCGCGACGCAGGCGTCGCGGGCGGCTGGCGGGGTAAGCGGGAGGGGTGTGCACAGCAGGTCGCTTTCAAGAACGGCGCGGGGTGTCAAGACTGGTTTTGATGATAGCTGTCGCATCTTGATTCCAGAGGTGCACGAGGCGTCGCCATAATCAAGCCATGCTCTGGATCAAAGCGCTTCACATCATCTTCGTCGCCAGTTGGTTTGCTGGCTTGTTCTACATGCCGCGCATCTTCGTCAACTTGGCCATGGTGCCGGCCGACAGCCACGCCGAGCGCGAGCGCTTGCTGCTGATGGCGCGCAAGTTGTACCGCTTTTCCAGCCTGCTCATGGTGCCCGCCATCGGCTTCGGCCTGTGGCTTTGGCTGAGCGCTTTCAAGGGCTACGCAGGCGGCTGGCTGCACGCGAAATTGGCGCTGGTGGTGCTGGTGATTGGCTACCACCACATGTGCCGTTCGCTGCTGCGCAAGTTTGAGCAGTTCACCAACACCAAGTCAGAACGCTGGTTTCGGGTGTTCAACGAATCGGCGGTGCTGCTGTTTGCGGCCATCGTGATTTTGGTGGTGGTCAAACCGTTTTGAGTCTGCTTTGATTTGACTCACCAGCCATGACGCGACACCGCAGCTCGGCCACACCGTTGGCTTGGATGCTGGCGGCCATCATTGTTTACGCCAGCCTGTATCCCTTCAGCGGTTGGCGTTGGCCCGGTGTCAGCACCTGGGCATTCCTGACTTTGCCTTGGCCCAAGTACTGGACCCAGTTTGATGTGGTCGCCAATTTATTGGGCTACATGCCGCTGGGTGCCTTGGTGTTTGGCGCGGCCGTGCGCACGGGGTCGCGCACGCGCTTCGCGGTGGCACTCGGGCTGGGTGCGGGCGGCGTGCTGTCATTTGCGATGGAGTGGTTGCAAAACTTCTTGCCGCAGCGCGTGTCGTCCAACCTCGACTTGGCGTTGAACGTGGCCGGTGCGGGCTTGGGCGTGTTGGTGGCCGCGCTCTTGCACCAGTGGGGCGCGGTAGACCGCTGGCAAGTGGTGCGCGAACGCTGGTTCATTGCGCGCAGCGCGGGCGGCTTGAGCTTGCTGTGCTTGTGGCCGCTCGGTTTGTTGATTCCCACGCCTGTGCCTTTGGGTTTGGGCCAGGTACTCACGCGCCTGCGTGACACGGCCCAAGACTGGCTGCAAGGCACAGCCCTGGAGATTCCGGCCGCACCCTGGTTGCAGACCAGCGCCGAAGCGGCGGCCTCGTTGTTGTCGCCCGGCGGCGAATTTGCAGCCACCGTGATGGGCCTGCTGGCACCGTGTTTGCTGGCCTTCAGCATCTCCAGGCCAAGCTGGCGGCGCAGCCTGTTGGTGTTGGGCTTGGCGGGCGCGGCGGTGGCGGCCACCACGTTGTCAACCGCCTTGAACTTTGGCCCGCAGCATGCGATGGCCTGGCAAACCGACAGCGCGGTGGCGGCGTTGTTCGCTGCCATGGTCACGGCCGTGGTGCTGTCTTGGGTGCCGCCCCGCGCCGCAGCCGCACTGGGTTTGATGGCCTTGACCGCCTTGGTGGCCCTGGTGACTCAGGCACCGTCTGACCCTTACTTTGCAGACAGTTTGCAAGCCTGGGAGCAAGGCCGCTTCATTCGATTTCACGGCGCCGCGCGTTGGGTGGGCTGGCTGTGGCCGTATGCCGCGCTGGCTTATTTATTGGCCCGCATTGGTGAGCCCGAGCAGTGAAATGTCAAACCTCAGCGGGCTCCCTAAAATGCGGCCATGAGCTATTACGAACGCCACATCTTTTTTTGCCTGAACCAACGCGACAAAGGCGAGGACGCCTGCGCAAACCACAACGCGCAAGCCGGTTTCGACCATTGCAAATCGCGCGTCAAAGCCGACAAACTCAGCCGTCCCGGCGGCATCCGCGTGAACAAGGCGGGCTGCCTGGACCGCTGCGCAGGGGGGCCGGTGGCGGTGGTCTACCCCGAAGCGGTTTGGTACACCTTTGTGGACACGCACGACATCGACGAGATCGTTGATTCGCACCTTAAAAACGGCAAGGTGGTCGAGCGTTTGTTGCTGCCGCCCGATGTGGGCCGTTGATGCGCCAAGCCGAGGTGATTGCGCGATGAATGCCAGCACCGAAAAAATCTTGATTGCAGGTTCCGCTGGCAGCATTGAATGCGCCGTGGACTTGCCCACGGATTTGCCAAGGAATGCACCCGTGGGCACCGCCGTCATCTGCCACCCGCACCCGCAACACGGCGGCACCATGGACAACAAAGTGGTGCAAACCTTGGCGCGCGCGTTTTTGCAATTGGGCTACCGCACGGTGCGCTTCAACTTTCGCGGCGTCGGCGCGTCACAAGGTGTGTGGGACGAAGGGCACGGCGAGCTGGAAGATGCGCTGGCAGTCATCGCGCACTTCCGCGTTGCTCCTCAACCGTGGGTGTTGAGCGGCTTCTCATTCGGCGCTTACATCGCAGCACAGGCCGCTTTGCGTCTGGCTAAGGATGAAGACCTCGCCTGCAAACCCACGCGCATGGTGCTGGTCGGCCCTTCCACACAAAGACAGGTCATGCCAACAGTGCCCGCCGACACCGTCGTGGTGCACGGTGAAATTGACGATGTGGTGCCGCTGTCGGCCACGCTGGATTGGGCGCGACCACAAAACTTGCCGGTGATAGTTTTCCCCGGCGTCGGCCATTTTTTCCACGGCCAACTGGCGCGCTTGCGCACCGTGGTGGTTCAACAGTTGCAAGCTGTTTCTGCTTGATGCTCACTCATTCTTCTTCTCAAAGATTCCCCTTCCCTATGAAACGTTTGCTTGCTGTCTTTCTCTGCCTCGTATCTCTGAGCATCACCTGTGCGGGCCTCGCCCAAGCCCAAGCGCCGCTGCCTCCTGAGCTGGCCGCCAAGAGCTATTTGCTGATGGACCTCACCAGCAACCAGAGCCTGGCCGAGCGCAACGCCGATGAGCCCGCCGACCCAGCGTCGCTCACCAAACTGATGAGCGCTTACGTGGTGTTCACCGCGCTGCGCGATAAAAAAATCGCACTTGAGCAAAAGCTGTCGGTCTCCAAACGCGCTTGGGACGAGCGCAAAGCAGGCGGCTCGCTGATGTTCATCGACACCACCATGACGCCAACGGTGGACGAACTGCTGCGCGGTGAAATCGTGGCGTCAGGCAACGACGCGGCGGTGGCGTTGGCCGAAGGCGTTGCCGGTTCGGTCGAGCAATTTGTGGCCATGATGAACCGCCAAGCGCAGGCCTGGGGTTTGAAAAACACGGTATTCAAAAACGTCACCGGCCTGACCGAAGCTGGGCATAAAAGCACCGCCCGCGAACTGGCGGTGGTGGCCACCAAGGTGATCCGAGACTTCCCTGAGTTCTACACCTACTACGCAATCAAAGACTACAAATACAACAACATCACCCAGCCCAACCGCAACCTGCTGCTGCGCCGCGACCCCAGCGTGGACGGCATGAAAACCGGCTTCACCGAAGCGGCCGGTTACTGCCTGATTGCCAGCGCGCAGCGCGACTTCCCCAACGGCAAACGCCGCTTGCTCAGCGTGATCTTGAACACCAAGTCGATGGATGCACGCGCTGACGAAAGCCAGAAATTATTGAACTGGGGCTACCAAACTTTTGACGCGGTGCGCTTGTTCGAGGACGGCAAAGCCATGGCCACCGTGCCGGTGTGGAAAGGCAAGGCCAACGAGGCGAAATTGGGCGCGGTGGGCGCGGTGTTTGTGACCGTGCCCAAGGGCGAAGGCGGCAAACTGAAAACCACCATCGCGCGCACCGACCCGCTGATAGCGCCGCTGAGCAAAGGCCAACGCGTGGGCACCTTGAAAGTCACCACCGAATCGGGTGCAGCCATTGCCGAGGTGCCTTTGGTGGCGCTGGACGGCGTGGAGCAAGCGGGCGTGCTGGGCCGCGCTTGGGACGCCATACGCTTGTGGATCAAGTAAGCTGAAATCTGACCATCCACCTCGACCGCGGAGCCTCACCATGACAGTCATTCCCAACACCCTTTGCTTTTTGAACGGTGACTTCAGCCCGCTGAACGAGGCCAAGGTGTCGGTGCTGGACCGGGGCTTCATTTTTGGCGACGGCGTTTATGAGGTGGTGCCTGTGTATGGCCGCAAGTTGTTTCGCTTTGACGAGCACATGGCGCGTTTGGCTCGCAGTTTGGAAAAGACACGCATCACCAACCCCGCCACCGTGGCGCAGTGGTTGGAGCGCTGCCGCCACCTGGTAGCCAGCCACGCAAGCGAAGACCAAATCGTCTACATCCAAGTCACGCGCGGCGTGGCCATACGCGACCACGTGATGACCAACAACGTGGAGCCGACCGTTTTCATGATGGTCAGCGAAATGAAGATGCCGTCGGCCGAGCAACGCCATCGCGGCGTGGCCTGCGTCACGGCGCGCGACTTCCGCTGGGAGCGCGGTGACATCAAAAGCACCTCGCTGCTGGGCGCGGTGATGTCGCGCCAAATGTCGGCCGACCACGGCGCGTTAGAGACCGTGATGTTCCGCGACGGCTTTCTGACCGAAGCCGCCGCCAGCAATGTGTGGGTGGTGCACGAAGGCGCAGTGCTGGGGCCACCCAAAAGCGGCCACGTGCTTGAAGGCATACGTTATGAGCTGATCCGCGAGCTGTGCGAAGAAGAAGGCATTGCCTTCAACCTGCGCCCCGTTTCTGAAGCTGAAGTGATGGCGGCCGACGAAGTGATGCTCAGCTCAGCCACCAAAGAAGTGCTGCCGGTGACGATGCTGGACAGCACAGCCGTTGGCCACGGCGCCCTGCGCGGCAAACCCGGCCCGGTCTACGCCAAGCTGCACGCGGCTTACCAGCGGGCCAAGACGGCGCAGTCGATTTAACGACATGGCAGACATCCCGCCGGAGATTCCCCCGGAAGTTCCCCCGGAAGTTCCCCCAGAGCATTCGCTCATCGAGTACCCATCCAACTTCCCCATCAAAGTGATGGGCCTGAATGTGGACGGCTACGTGAACGCGATGACGCACATTGCCGAACACTTTGACCCGGCGTTTGATGCCACCACCATCGAACTGCGCCCCAGCAAAGGCGACAAATACCTCGGCGTCACCCTGCACGTCACCGCCACCAGCCGTGAGCAGTTGGACGAGCTGTACCGCACGCTGAGCACGCATCCGATGGTGAAGATGGTGCTGTGAAAGGGGACGTTCGACCGAGGGAGCTTCAAAAAGTCAAATTGCCTTAATGAAATTTGACTTTCCTTAAGGAAAGCGATATTGTTTTCGGTATGCGCACTGCGTCAGGCAAACAAAGTCACCTTCGCTATCCGCTGACGAGGCTCTTAGGAAGTCCCGGCAACGTCCGCGTGCTGCGGGTGCTTGCCGACGGCTTGTTGTCGTCAGCAACGCAAATTGCGTCTGCTGCCGGACTCACGCCGCAAGGTACGCGTCTGGTTCTCGATGTGCTCACCGCGCAATCTGTCGTCACCATCAAGGGCTCGGCTCGCACGCAATTGTTCGAGTTGGCGGCCGCTCACCCATACCGACCCGCCATCTTGGAACTCTTCAAAGCTGAAAGCGCTGGTTGGGAAAACGTCGTATTGCGGCTGCGCGATCAGCTCAATCAGCAGCCCGGTGTGAAAGCGGCGTGGCTCTACGGCAGCGTTGCACGCGGTGAAGACACGCCTGCCAGCGACATCGACTTGGCGTTGCTGGTGACGTCACCCAAGGTCGGCGACAAAGCCCGCGAAGACCTCATGTCGATAGAAGACAAGCTGAAGGTGCGCGTCTCGGTCACCGCCCTGACCACCCAAGACCTCGCGGCACTGGATGAGGGCAACATCTGGTGGTCCGACGTCGTCCGCGATGCCAGAGTCTTGAAAGGTGTGCGACCTGAAGGAGCGATGAAAATTGCACAGCGCTTGGTGGCGACGTGACAGGACAAGGCCCACGCAAATCCGTGGGCGGCGACCACAGTCACGGAAGATTGACGCAAGCGCGCGAGTTCCGCGAATCGGCACGCAGCCTGATCACCCTCGAAGCCAGTGGCAGCTACGACCTAGCGACAACCCTGCCATCAGCTTGATGGTTGCCTGCGCCATCGCCTATGCCGATGCCATCACAGCCAAACGCAAAGGCGTGATCAACAAGCAAGACCACAGCGCGGCTCCACGCTTGCTGCGTGAGGTGCTTGGCAACACGCTGCCTGAGCGCCAAGAAAAATTTTTCCGGCGCATGCTCGGACGCAAAGATGAGGTGAACTACGGCGCGCGCAGCACGTCGCTGGCTGAAGCCCAACGCCTTTTGTTGGAGCTGGACGAGTTTGCTGAATGGGCGGAAAGCGCGGCATAACAAGCGTTCATCACACTGCTTGCAGGCGCTTCAAGTGACGTTCAGGACGCGGTTGGCTGGCGCTCTGCCTCGTACAGCGACACCGCCCAATCCACAAACGCCCTGACCTTGGCCGACAAATGCCGGTTGCGCGGGTAAAGGATCACCAGGGGCAATTCGGCTGCGGTCCACTCGGTCAGCACGGGGATCAAACGCCCGGCCTTCAGATGCCTTTGCACCTCCAGGTTCACTGGCGTTTGCACCAAGCCCATGCCAGCCACACCGGCGGCCACGTGCGTGTCGGCGTCGTTGGCAGCCACCCAATGCGGACGCGTGACTTCCACGGTGCGGCCATCGCGCTCAAAGTCGAAGGCGAAGACGCGGCCCGTTTTGGCGGAGAAGAAGTTGACGAACATGTGCTGGTCGAGGTCATGCAAGTGACGCGGCGTGCCCATGCTGGCCAAGTAGCTGGGTGCCGCGCAGGTGATGACGCGCAGGCTGCCCAAGGGGCGTGCGACCAAAGTGTCGTCGTGCACTTGGCCGCCGCGTATCACGCAGTCCACGCCCTCGGCGATCAAGTCCACAGGGCGGTCGCTGCTGCCCAACTCCAAGGCCATGCGCGGGTAGCGTCGAAAAAATTCGGGCAAGGCAGGTGCAATCAAATGGCGCGCGGCGGCGGCGGCCACATCCACGCGCAAGCGGCCCTCGGGCGTTTTGACAGAGCGCGTCACGCTGCCTTCCAAGTCGCCCAACTCTTGCAGCAACGCCAATGCGCGCTGTTGGTAAGCGGCACCGTCGTCGGTGAGGTGCAAGCGCCGGGTCGTGCGCGCCAACAGCCGCACACCCAGGTGCGCTTCAAGCTGCTGCACCAAGGTGGTGACTCGGGCTTTGGGCAATCGCATCGCCTCGGCCGCTTTGGAGAAACTGCCCAACGCCACCACGCAGGTGAAAACTTCCATGGCTTTGATTCGGTCGAGTGACATGGCTGAGGCTCGCTTCTCGCATTGGGTTGACTGTTCTGATTATCGACAACAGTTAATTCATTAGTTGGTGGTTTATTGCCTGAATAATTATCAATAGAGTCCTGACTTGTCACTCCTGTATCCACCACATCAAGGAAGCTTCATGAACACCAGCACATTGAAATCAACCGCTGCCCGCATCTCACTCGGCGCACTCGGCTCACACGGCTTGACGCAGGTCTCAAGCCTGGGCTTGGGCTGCATGGGCATGTCGGGCATGTACGGCGCAAGCGATGACGCGCACAGCATCAGCACAATTCACGCCGCGCTTGATGCAGGCATCAACCTGTTGGACACCGGCGACTTCTACGGCATGGGTCACAACGAAGCGCTGATCGGGCAAGCACTGAAGGGCCGCCGCGAGCAGGCGTTGCTGTCGGTGAAGTTCGGCGCACTGCGCGCACCGGGCGGCGGCTGGACGAGTGTGGACGGCCGCCCTGCTGCGGTGAAAAATTTCTTGGCCTACAGCTTGCAGCGCTTAGGCGTGGATCACATCGACATTTACCGCTTGGCCCGGCTTGACCCCAACGTGCCGATTGAAGACACCGTCGGCGCGATGGCCGACATGGTGAAGGCGGGCCACATCCGCCACATTGGGCTGTCAGAAATGGGCGCGCAAACCATCGAACGCGCACACGCGGTGCACCCCATCAGCGACTTGCAAATTGAGTATTCACTGATCAGTCGCGCACCCGAAGCCAGCATTTTCCCGACGCTGAAAAAATTGGGCATCGGCATGACGGCGTATGGCGTGTTGTCACGCGGTCTGCTCAGCGGCTCCAAGCCCGCAAGCGGCCGAGACTTTCGGGCCCACTTGCCGCGCTTCAGCGGCGACAACTTGGCGGCAAACGAAAAATTGGTGGCGGCCTTGCAGCAAGTTGCCGCCACTTTGCAGGCTACGGCCTCACAGGTGGCGGTGGCGTGGGTGCTGGCACAGGCACATCAGTTGGGCGTGAGCATGGTGGCGCTCGTGGGCTCGCGCACGCTCACACAATTGAGTGAATCTTTGGGCGCGCTGAACTTGAAGTTGAGCGCTGCCGACATGGACCGCATCGATGCCGCCGTGCCTGCCAATGCCGCCTTGGGCACGCGCTATGACGCGGCTCACATGGGAAGTTTGGACAGCGAGAAGTAAATCCAGAAGTGAGTCCGCGCGCCTTCAAAAAAGCCACCCGAAGGTGGCTTTTTTAACGTGCAAAAAAATCAATCTGCGTACTGACCTGCCGCTTTGATGATGGGGCCCCATTTGTTGATTTCGGCTTCAACAAACTTCTTGTGTTCGGCACTGTTCAAGCGGGCGTCGGTGATGATGACGGCCCCCAAAGCCTCTTGACGCTTGATGAAATCGGCGTCGTGCAATGCTGTTTTCAAAGCAGCGTTGAGCTTGTCGGTCACTGCTTTCGGCGTGCCCTTAGGCGCGTACAGGCCGTGCCACACACTGACGTTGAAGCCCTTCACACCGGCTTCGTCCAGCGTGGGCAGTTTGGCCAGCGCGGGCGTGGTCAAACGCTTGGAGGTGGTCACAGCAAACGCCTTGACCTTGCCGCCTTCGATTTGCGTGGTGGTGTTGGTGGTTTGGTCGCACATCAAATCGACCTGGCCGCCCAACAGGTCGGTCATCGCCGGCGCGGTGCCCTTGTACGGCACGGTGGTCATGTCGGTTTTGATGGCCTGTTGAAACAGCAAACCACACAGGTGCGAGGCGGCACCCAAGCCCGCGTTGGCGAGGTTGATCTTGCCCTTGTTGGCATCGATCCACTTCATCAACTCAGGCATGTTGTTGGCAGGCAAGCTCGGCTTGCCGATCAGGGTCATGGGGACTTCGTTGATCATGCCCAGGTACTCGAAATCTTCGAGCGTTTTGTAGGTCATGTTGCGGTACAGCGCGGGCGAGGTGCTCATGCCGATGTGGTGCAGCAGCAAGGTGTAGCCGTCGTTGCTGGCCTTGGCGGCGCGAGCTGCGCCCAAGGTGCCACCGGCACCGCCGACGTTCTCGATGATGATGCTTTGGCCGCCCATGGGCTTGCGCATGGCTTCGGCCAAATCGCGCGCCACTTTGTCGGTAGGGCCACCAGCCGCGAACGGCACGACGATGGTGATCGACCTGTCGGGGTACTCGGCCCAGGCCGACGTGGTGGCGACGGCGGCGAGGGTGGAGGCGGTCAACGCCAAAGCAGCGCGGGCTGTGGTCTTGTTCCAAAGGTTCATTTGTTGCGTCCTGTGAAGTAAAAAGTTGCTGGTGAATTGTGTCCAGGACGGCGCCAAGTGACACGGCGGGAACTACTTAGACGACGTGGATGCACTGGGCTGACGCGGTCGCGCTGATTGCTGGGCATGCCCCCGAAGGTAAGCGCGAAAGAAGCTGATAGCGCTGGACAGAGCGGTGCGCTTGCAAGCGGCGAACGGGGCTTCGATTGGGGCGTGACATCGGGCCAAAGCACCCGTCAAGCACCCGTCAAGCGCCCGGCAAACGCACGAACAAAATGCAGATGCGGGTGCAGATGCGACTGCGAACCTCGAACCGTTGAAGCGAACGCGCTGAGTCGACTGATTTGAGCCAGCTGGCATCACCGAAAGTGAATTGCGCAGGCCTTTCTCAACTGAGCTGCACTGAAATAAAGAAGCCACCAGCCGTCAATCGACGGTTGCTGGCTTTTTGTTGAGGCAGCGCTGATTTACGAAGGCGCCTGAGCGATCTGCCCTGTGTGCCTAACGCCTACCAACCAATGTCGCGGAACAATTCCAACGTCAGGTCGTTCGGCGCTGTCACGTCAAACGGTTGCCCAGGGTTCAGCGCTGGCTCCATCAGCAAATTTGGGCTCGCCAAGGTGTCGAAATGCGAAACCGACGATCCGCCACTGAACGGGTTGGGTGTGTACAGGTAAACACGGTTCAAGTAGTCAGCCCCGCTCAATTTGCCAAGGTTGACGAAGAGCACCGCATACGGCCCTAGCAAAGGCCTGAGCGCCGCCTTCGATGCCGCTTTGAGGGCTTTGCCGTCGGCTTGCGACACGCGCACTGCTGGAATGGTGATCGACTCGTCCGTTCCAGACAAACCGGCGGGCGGTGTTGAAGCTTCGTTGTCCACAATGACCACGGCTCGTGCACCGGCAAGTTGCGCGTTTTTCACTTTGACAGTGAACGCGCAATCACCACGATCGATCAACGCGACGCGCCCTAGCACTGCTGCGGCGTTTTTCGCGTCCAGCGCAGAGCATGCCAATCCTCGGCCATCGGGGAGGTCCGTCACAGCGACCAAAGGCGCAGACAAGAAAACTCGGCCGTCTAGCTTTGCGCCAAATGCAGCTGGGCCGATAAAGATGAACTTGTTCAACCCTGCACCGGACACAAACAGCTCGGGCGTGCCGCGTTGAAGCACCCTGCTCGCGTTGCGCGTGACGGTGTCGCCTTTCCACACCAAATTGCGCGGCACCAGTGCTGAAGCAGCCCGCTCAGGCGGTGACATCACGTCCCAAGTTTTGCGCAATGTTGGATCGAACATTTGGTGATCCCAGACCGACGGAAGACCTGCCGGGTCACCGCCTTCCTGCGTCAATTGCTGACCAGTTTGGCCATTGGTGTAGGTCTGAAAGCCCAAACCATGGCCAAATTCATGGAGCACCGTGCTCACCAAATCGATTTGGCCTGGGTTCGCTTTGCCGTCCACGCCAAAGTAGGTGGAGGCGCCCTCCAAGCAACCCGGCTTGCCCAAGTTGCTATTAAAAAAGGAAATGATGTCTGCGCTCTCAAATGGATCGGGGTTGGCAATCAACGGCACTGACGCCAGCTTGTTTGCCAAAGCCGACGGGTACCAGGTGCCAGCGCGCTTGGCATTGGGGAAGTCGAAAAACAGGTTGTACGCCGTGGCTGCGCCCAACACGCCGGTCGTGGCGGTGCAAGCCAACGGCGAGAAGGTTGCCAACACTTTAATAGGCACATCCGACGTCAGTTTGCTGCCCCAAAACTTGGCCACAGCCTCGAAAACAAATTGACGCTGCTGACCCACCGTGGTGCCTGGGTTACCGCCAACTGGCGTGGCAGGCGTAGGGTCGTTAAAACCCAGGCCGGGGTCATCGATGTTCACCACCACGATCGTGGCGGCGTGGGCGGTGCCAACGGCCAAGGTCAGCGTCATGACCAAGGTCGAGGCCGCAGTCAGGGCAAATTTGGTTGCCAACGCGGTTGCACTTGCACGTGCTTGTGACAACCATGTCGGATGCAACCGGGCGTTTGCTGTCGACCGAGCAGTGTGGAGTTTGAGCAGGCTGTCAGTTGTCATGGTGAACTCCCACAGCTTTGGAATGCACCGCGTCGTGTGCGGCGTGGTCGCCGTGTACGCACTGCGTTGACAGCTTGCCGTCCGCGTCGCGCTTGACCACACTGAACTGCAAACTGCTGGCATCAAAGCGACGAACACCCGCACCCATTTGAGCGGTCGAAGTCGTGGACTGCATGCGCTTCATGGCCGGGTGAGCTTCGACGCCGGAACTTGCTGATGCGGTGCCTGCTTGGCCCGGCGCGCTTGGCGCTGCGGCCTGGGGAGCGGCCTGCGCCGCAGCCTTGCCCAGCATGTCGGCGGGCTCAGCTAGGCGAATTTGGCGAGTGATGGGGTCTATCGCCACCCGGTGGGCTGGCATCGCTTCCGGGGCGCTTGCGCCGGGCATCCCTGTTTGCGCCATGGCCACAGGCGGTAGGAAAATGGCTGCGGCAAGCGGGCCGCTGCACACGAAGGCAGTGCGCAAGCACGCTGAAAATTCAATTCGGCAAGGCATTTCAAGCTCCTACTTGGTTGATGGAGCGCAGATGCTCGCGTCAACTGCTGGGCCACTCAGTTGCAACACATCAGCAAGGGTTACTTTGTGTATTGCGCGCTTGCAATGTGACCGCTGATGTTTCGGCTTTGTGGTTCAGACGGCAACTTCGTCGAGTGGCATCAGCGGCTTGGTAAGAAAGTCGACTCAAGCAAGTTGATGCAAGCCGCTGATGCGGTCATCTCATAATCGCTGTGTCGTCACAAGGCAAGTTGCAGGAAAGTGCTGGAGCCACACTTGATCAGTTCGTAACATGGCGAAGGGCCAGTGATCAAGCGCCCGAAGCAAGGTGGAACAGGATCAAGCTAGAGTCGTGAAACCACGTGTCGATCAACCAGCACGTTCTGGCGCGAGGGGGCTTCATATGTGGCTTCATCTGCGACTTCATTCGTCACACCCGGGCAACGTTAGCCCGCACAAACCGGCATGAAGGTCGACTAAAGAATGGCGCGCTAAGTTCAGGGAATTTCAAGAAATTCGGCCAGCTAGGCCGTTTGCGTGCAGACATGCAGACTCACAAAGCCTTTGCATCCGAAAGCGCACTGCATCCAACCACTGAACTGAAAGCGACGCACAAATGAACCGCACTGCTTCTATTGCCTCAGGCGTTAACGTGAACCTTTCCGCCAGCAGTAACGAAGCATCCAGGCTCGACCGCTTCGCACCAAGCTCTGTGCCGAGCCCCGCAACGCGCTTCGACATCACTCGTACATTGGCACTCAAGCAGGGAGGTTGGAACGACCAGCTGGACGCGACTTCGTTTGCAAAACTAAGTCCGCCCGCACTGGTCAACAGGCTCATCAAAAACGGGCTGGTCGAGATCGACCCCGGCGGCGACCCCGCAATCAAAAAGAAGCTGGTGCGAGACCTGATTGATATCGCCGCGACCCCGATTGGAAGACAGACGCTGCTTGGCGCCGTCAAAACCACTGCGAGTGGGGTCGGCTTCACGCCTTTTTCCATCAACGTTGAAGTGGGCTACGCCGGTGAGGCTTACGCTACTGCGATTACTTTGGGCAACAAACTGTTTGCGGAAGATTGCCACCTCGTCGGTGACACGGTTTCCTCAGGCCGCTCGATTTTCGTTTTGTTCCACGAACTAGTCCATGTCAATCAACACAAAGCCCGGTCGAAATTGACGATGGATCAAAGGGAGGACGACGCGGTCAGGCGAACCGATGTTTTCACAACCCAGTTCAACCGGGCCAACGGCACCAACTACCCCCCACGCATCACTTACGGCAAAGTCACAGCTGTGGTGTGCCCCGTGTCAAGCTCAAAAGAAGTGCTAACTCCAGACCAACTGAATAACGAAATTCAAAAATTCAAAAAGCAATCAATGTCTGGGACTGCGACCCAACGCGACGTCGCCACGTGGGTATTGGACCCAGTCATTGAAAAAATGGAAGCACTGGTGCGCGTCGAATTCGGATCTGACACGCTGCGTGAGCCGGGCGGCATTGGTCGGCGCAAACAGGTACTGGACAGCTTGATTACGTTGAGGTCTGCTGCGGCAAAAATGAGGAACGACAGACCGGTTACCCCAACCCAAGTAGGCACGCTGGTCCAAACTTACAAAAGCGCGTACAAATCTTTTTTCGATGGGCTGTCGATCGACAATATTCCCAGCTTGCCCCGTCGGCGAGATGGTGGTTTGGTGAGGCAGTAGTTGCAGGCTGCTTCTTCGGTGCACCAGCGAGGTTAAAACTCCAGCCCGCGGGCTACACACACCCTTGCACCGTCGCTCTCTGAGGATTCAATACACGTCTGCGAATGTGCCGCAGTCGGTGTTGACCGACATCAGCCAAGTGCCTCATCAAAGCAAAAACTCGAAGTTCGGATCTGGCTGCATGCGCATCAGACTCCCGCCAACGGCACGTTCCGGTGCAACGAAAGTCCAGATGAGAAGTCGTAGGCTGCGCAGCCAGATCGCTGCTGGTTGAAGCGAAAACCAATGCGGGAAACGCAACCTGCTTTTGAACCTGTCGCCCCGACATCGCATCGCTGATGCGAGCAGGGACGCTGAATCATTCCTTGGTCCCCATTGAATCAGGGCCAAGGGCCATGACCCATACGGCTTGCCACTCGCAAGCAAATTGCTTGTCCGTCACCTCACACGTAGCGCCGTGCGTCCTCGATCACTTTGCCGTCGTTGGGCAAGCTGCCCAACGCGCACAGTTGCACTTCGCAGCGCAGCTTGGTGACGTCGCGGATGCTGTAGGCGAGCTTCTGGGCCAGGCCGTCGGGTGCATTTGCGAATTCAGCGACGTCGGCCACTTCCACATGCAGGGCCATGCTGTCATTGGCCATCTCGCCGCTGACGACCAAGCGCGCTTTTTTGACTTCGGGGAAGCGGCGCACCACCTCATTCACTTGGCTGGGATGCACAAACATGCCGCGCACTTTGGCGGTTTGGTCGGCGCGGCCCATCCAGCCTTTGATGCGCGCGTTGCTGCGGCCTGTGGGGCAGGTGCCTGCCATGACGGCCGACAAGTCGCCGGTGCCGAAGCGGATCAAGGGGTAGTCGGGGTTGAGGGTGGTGACGACGACCTCGCCCACTTCGCCGTCAGGCAGCACTGTGCCGGTGCCGGGACGCACGATTTCTACGATGACGCCTTCGTCCAGAACCAAGCCTTCGCGGGCACTTGTCTCGTAGGCTACCAGGCCCAAATCGGCCGTGCCGTAGCTTTGATAGGCGCTGATGCCGTGCTGTGCAAACCAGTCGCGCAGTGAGGGTGGAAAAGCTTCGCCGCCGACCGAGGCTTTGGTGAGTGAGGGCAAGGCCACGCCCATCTCGGCGGCTTTTTCGATGATGAGTTTCAAGAAGCTGGGCGTGCCGATGTAGCCAGCCGGCTTGAGGTCTGCCATGGCCTGCACTTGCTGTTCGGTTTGGCCGACGCCACCGGGGAACACGGTGCAGCCCACGGCGTGCGCGCCGGTTTCCATCATCAAGCCGGCGGGGGTGAAGTGGTAGCTGAAGCAGTTGTGGGCCAAGTCACCAGCGCGAAAACCGGCAGCAAAAATGGCGCGGGCCATGCGCCAATAATCGGGGCGATTGGTCTCGGGCTCGTAGATGGTGCCGGGTGAGGCGTAGACCCTCAAGGCGCGGCGTGGATGGGCGCTGCCCCAACCGACAGCCGAGTAGCCGCCAAACACATCGGTGCTGCGCTTTTGTTTTTGGCGCTCCAGCAATTCGGTTTTGCGCGTGACGGGCAAGGTGGCCAATGCGGCGCGCGAATTGACGGCGGCCAGGTCATGACCCTGCAGCAGTTCAGTGAAGGCGCTGGCGTGCTGCGCGGCGTTGACCACTTGCGCTTGCAAAGCAGCCATCAGTTGGGCTTCGCGCTGCGCCGCTGGACGCGTCTCTAAGGTGTCGTAGTGGGTGGTCATAGGGCGGTGAATTGGTGTCAGTGCGCCTCGCTTGACGCGAGATTTGAACAAGGATCGGTTCGGATTGAGGTACCGAGGTCCTGCGCTGGGCTTCGATACCTCAGCCCGAACGGGAAAGGAAAGGAAAGGAAAAGAGAGGAGAGGAGACAAGGGAAGCAGTGAACGGCTTTCAGTCGGCGCTTCGGCCCGTGTTCAGTCATCGCTGCGATCCGCACGCAGCGCGCGCAATTTGGCGTCGTCCAGAAGCTTGCGATGTGCCAGCGGGCCGGTCAGGGGATAGCGATCAAAACCGCTGCCGCTGGTTTTTTTCAGGTCGGCCACCAAGGCGCCGGCCTCTTCGTGAAAGTGCAAAAACGCGGCACTGCGGCAGTAAAAAATTCCGGGCTGTTTTTCTTTCAGCGTTTTGATCTCACGCAGTTGACGCAGCAAGGGCAGCAGGCTTTGCAGGGCTTCGGGGCTGGCGTGGGCCATGGCATTTACTCCCGTGCGGTTGCTGGTTGCGTCAAGGCTATGTCAGGCCAACCAGCGCTTGCGCCGCTTGTAGCTTTTCACGTCTTTGAAACTCTTGCGCGGGCTTCCATCACCAGCGCCACCCATGCCGAGGTAGAACTCTTTGACGTCTTCGTTCTCGCGCAAGTCAGCGGCGGCACCGTCCATCACGATGCGTCCGCTCTCCAGGATGTAGCCGTAGTCGGCATAGCGCAGGGCCATGTTGGTGTTTTGTTCGGCCAACAAGAAGGTGACTTTCTCGCGCTGATTCAGGTCTTTGACGATCTCAAAAACCTCTTCCACAATTTGCGGTGCCAAGCCCATCGAAGGCTCGTCCAACAGCACCATTTTCGGATTCGCCATCAGCGCGCGGCCTATGGCGCACATTTGCTGTTCACCGCCCGAGGTGTAGGCTGCCTGCGACGTGCGCCGAGTTTTCAGGCGCGGAAAAAAGTTGTAGACCTTCTCCAGCGTGGCCGCGATGGCCGCCTTGCCGTCTTTGCGCGTGTAGGCCCCGGTGAGCAAGTTTTCTTCAATCGTGAGGTGGGCAAAACAGTGTCGCCCTTCCATCACCTGAATCACGCCGCGGTTGACCATGTCGGCCGTTGACAGCTTTTCGATGCGCTCGCCACGCAATTCGACCGACCCCTTGGTCACCTCCCCCCGTTCACCGCGCAGCAAGTTGCTCACCGCACGCAGCGTGGTGGTTTTGCCTGCCCCATTGCCGCCCAGCAGGGCCACGACCTTGCCCTCGGGCACCTGCAACGACACGCCCTTCAGCACCAAGATCACGTGGTTGTAAATGACCTCGATGCCGTTGACGTTGAGAAGGATGGAAGGTGTGCTCATAAGGGGTTTTGTG
This sequence comes from Burkholderiales bacterium, assembly GCA_025358485.1. Taxonomy (GTDB): domain Bacteria; phylum Pseudomonadota; class Gammaproteobacteria; order Burkholderiales; family Burkholderiaceae_C; genus JANYJJ01. The sequence goes on from JANYJJ010000166.1 coordinate 47,640, forward strand.
CAAGCGTGGGACTTCGACACCTCAGCCCGAACGGGGCCGGTTTGTGTTTTGTGCTGAGCGAGCGATGTTCGGTCTGGTTCCACTCATTCAAACGCCGTACCCGGCGCTTGAATGAGGGCTCCGGCATAGCCAGAGCCCAGCCTCTCGCAGAGGGGTGGGGGGTGTTCAACAAACCCCTTCCTCCCGGAGGAAGGAGATGGGGAAGGAGCGGCCCTGAACGCCGCAGTCGCAGGCCGCAGGCTTACAAGTGGCCGCAGGCTTAAGACTGACAGTCTTCCGGCGTGCGACGCGTGATTTTCTTGTCGCTCATGTATTTTTCAGCGGCCGCCTTCACCATGGGCTTGATGATCTGGTCGTCGGCCTGAATGAAATCAGAGCTGAAGTTCCACTTCGCGCCGTCCCAGGTGTGCACGCGCGCCCAGCTTGAGCCCATGTGGTCGGCACACGAAGTCGACAGTGGGCGCATCACACCGGCAAAGCCCAGGCTGTCCAGCTTCTTTTGGTCGAGCGCGAGGTTCTCAAGACCCCAACGCACCTGTTCGCCCGTCATGACTTTGCCTTTGCCAAAGCGTTCTTGTGCGCGGCGCGTGGCTTCAATGCCCAGCATTTGGATGATCAGGCCGCGGGTGTAGAGCACCGAGCCCACCTCATCTTTCGGGCCGGTGCCTTGGCCTTTGTCGTGAACAAATTTCATGATGTCCTGGATCACCTTGGGTGTTTGGCCCGAAGTGTTCAGCGCCAAAGCGTTGTAGCCCTTGGCCCCTTCGCCAACGTCTTTCACGTCGGGCTCAGCGCCGGCCCACCAGACGCCGTACATCTTGTCGCGCGGGTAACCGGTGGCTTGCGCTTCTTTCAGCGCGGTGGAATTCATCACGCCCCAACCCCACAGCAACACGAAATCAGGCTTGCTTTGACGCACTTGCAGCCAGGCCGATTTTTGTTCGACGCCAGGCGCGGTCACAGGGATCAGTTGCAAGTCAAAGCCGTGCATGGCGGCGCGCTGTTGGAGCAAAGGAATGGGTTCTTTGCCGAACGGTGAGTCGTGATAGACCAAGGCAATTTTCTTGCCCTTGAGCTTGTCCAAGCCGCCTTCTTTTTTTCCGAGGTGCTGGATCAAGATGTCGCCAGCCGTCCAGTAGCTGCCCATCAGCGGGAAGTTCCACTTGAAAGCGGTGCCGTCTTGCGCAGCCGACAAACCGTAGCCCAAGGTGATGAGCGGAATTTTGTCCACCGGCACTTTTTCAGTCAAAGCGAAAGTGATGCCGGTGGCTTGCGGGTCGATGAAGGCGACGCCAGGGCGGCTCTTCAAACGCTCGTAGCACTCAACGCCGCGGTCGGTGGCGTAGCCGGTTTCGCACTCTTCAAATGTGAGCTTCACGCCGTTGATACCGCCGTCGCGCGCATTGATCATTTTGATGTAATCCTGCTTGCCGTTGGCCCACGGTGTGCCGTTGGGTGAGTAGGCACCGGTGCGGTACACCAGCAGCGGATAGAACTGCTCTTTGGCCTGCGCTTGCGCGCTCGGAGGCGTTGCCAAACCGGCAAAGCCGGCGGCACTCACAGCGATTGCAAGGGCAATGCCCTTCAGGGTCTTCAGGTTCATATCTACCTCCAAGTGTGGAAAAGCACTTTTGCGTGCGGTGCGGTGACGGGGGGAAAACATTCAATGCGCGTGGCTTGCGTCCTCAATGAGGAAAGGGCCACAACCTCAACTTCTCACGGGCGATGGCCCACAGGCGCGCCAAGCCGTGAGGCTCAACGATCAAGAAAAAAACAATCAAGCCGCCAAAGATCATCAGCTCTAAATGCGCTGCGGTGGCGGTGGACATCGGGATGCCAAACCAATGTGGAATTTGGCTCAACAGCAGGGGAAGGACGACGATGAAAGCCGCGCCAAAAAAGCTGCCCGCAATTGACCCCAAGCCGCCGATGATGACCATGAACAAAAGCTGAAAACTGCGGTCGATGGAAAACGCCGCCGGCTCCCATGAGCTCAGATGAACAAAGCCCCACAAAGCACCTGCCACGCCGACGATGAATGAGCTCACCGCAAACGCTGTGAGCTTGGCGTAAGTGGGCCGTATGCCGATCACAGCGGCCGCCACGTCCATGTCGCGCATAGCCATCCACTCTCGACCGATGGCACCGCGCACCAGGTTTTTCGCCAGCAGGGCAAACACGACCACGAAGCACAAGCAGAACAAATACTTTTGCACGGGCGATTCAATCGAAAAACCCAGCACCTTCAAACCTGCCACGCTGACCGAGCCCGACGACGAGTCGTTTGTGAACCACTTGATGCGCAGAAAAGCCCAGTCGGTGAAAAACTGCGCCGCCAGGGTGGCCACGGCCAAATACAGGCCCTTGATGCGCAAACTCGGAATACCAAACAGCACACCCACCACGGTGGCGCACAGCCCACCCAGCAGCAGCGCAGGGACAAGCGGCATGCCTTCAATGCGCGCCATGAAGTTGTAAGACGCATACGCGCCCACCGCCATGAAGGCACCCGTGCCGAGCGATATTTGCCCGCAGTAACCCACCAGGATATTCAAGCCGATGGCGGCCAAGGACAGAATCAAAAATGGAATGAGGATGGCGCGGAACAGATACTCGGGCGCCAGCAGCGGCACGGCGACGAAGGCAAAAGCCAGCAGCGCGCCGATGAACCAGCGGTCTTGCAGTATTGGAAAGATCTGCTGATCGGCTCCGTAGGTGGTCTTGAACTGACCGTTTTCGCGGTAAAGCATGGTTCAGACCCGGTCGATAATTTTCTCGCCGAACAGCCCTTG
>JANYJJ010000172.1 GCA_025358485.1 Burkholderiales bacterium
GTGGGGGCGTGCGTCGACATCGGTGCGAGAGCTGCACACGTTGCGCAAACTTTCAAGCGCGCCCAATATGCGACCCGTTCCGCCTCACCCTGTGCGCGCATTCACGCCCCGTTCGCATTCACACCCTGTTCCCCTTCACACCCCTTTCGCCTCCCAACCACACCCCGTTCGCACTGAGGTATCGAAGTGCCGCATGAGGTCAATTCACTTTTCGCACCACCGGCCAAGCCCGCTGCGCAGGCCGCATTTGCTCCCAGGCGCGCGCCAGTTGCAGCACGCCGACATCGTCAAACCGCTGCCCAATGATTTGCAAACCTATCGGCAGCCCATCGGCCGTGTAGCCGCAGTTGATGCTGGCCGCAGGCTGCTCGCTCATGTTGTGAGGCAGGGTGAAAGCGATGTGCTCGAACGGCAGCGCGGGGTCGTTGTTGGGGCTGGGCAACTCGGCCGCGAAAGCGGGCATGGGTGCGGTGGGCGACAACACGAAGTCGAAGGGCGCGCAGGCGCGCACGGCAGCGTCGCGCATGGCTGCCATTTGGCTGTAGCCGATAAAAACCCGTTCGCCTGACAAACCCGCGCCACCTCCTGCCCACTCCAAGACGTAGGGCAGCACTTTGTTGCGGCGCGCTTCGCTCAGGGCCGAAATATCAAGCCACGAGCGCGTGCGCCAAAAGTCGTTCATGCCGTCGGCCATGGCGCGGGTCATGAAGGCTTGCAGGGGTTCGACGATGGCACCTGCCGCTTCAAACAACCGGGCCGCCGCTTCCACTGCGGCGCGCACGTCGGGCTGCACCGGCGTGCCCCAACCAGCGTCCATCAAGAGGCCGATTTTCAAGCCCTTCATGTCGCGATCCAACTGGCTCCACGGCAAGGCTAGATACGGCAAGCTCATGGTGTCACGGGCGTCGGGCAAGCTCAAGCTGGCCATCATCAACGCGCTGTCTTGCACGGTGCGCGTCATCGGCCCGGCCACGCGTCCGGCGTAGGGCGGGTCTATCGGAATGCGGCCCAAGCTGGGCTTGAGCGCGAAGATGCCGCACCAGCTTGCGGGCAAGCGCACCGAGCCACCGATGTCGGTGCCCAGGTGCAGCGGGCCGTAGCCTGCGGCGGCCGCAGCGGCCGCACCGGCGCTGCTGCCGCCGGGGTTTTTGCGCAAGTCCCAAGGGTTGCGCGTGAGTGGATGAAAGCTCGACAAACCCGACGACAACATGCCGTAGTCGGGCATGGTGGTTTTGCCCAAAATCACTGCACCTGCTTCACGCAAACGCGCGGCGGGCGGTGCGTCACGCAAGGCCGGGGTGAGCTCGCTGGCGGCGGTGCCGATGGGCATGGGCACGCCGCTTGTGGCGATGTTTTCTTTGATGGTGGCGGGCACACCGTCAAGCGGGCCGCAGGGCTGGCCCTTCAGCCAGCGTGCCTGCGATGCCTGGGCTTGAAGCATCGCAGCTTCGGGATCAAGCGCGTAAGTGGCGTGAAGGTGAGGCTCGCATGCGGCGATGTGCGTGAGCACATCGCGCGTCACTTCCAGCGGCGACAGGGTTTTGGCTGCATAAGCGGCGAGCAGCTCGGCAGCCGTCAGTTCGTGGAGGTGGGCCATGTCGATCTGACGCCGATCAAAGCTCAGCTCACTGCCACGTCAACGCGCTCAAATCATTCGCGAAGATGGGCGAGCTGCTCCACATGCCTTTGAGGTTTTTCTTGCCCACAGCAAACTGTGGCAACTGGAACATGTAGGCGTTCACAGCGTCGGTGGCGAGTTGCTTTTGAATGTCGCCAAGGATCTTCAACCGCGCCTTTACGTCGGGTGTCACGCTGTGCTTGGTGACGAGGTCGCGGTAGGCCTTGCTGTCGTAGCCCCAGTAGTAGGCCGGGTCGGCGTAGCGGTCAAAGTCCAGCGGCTCGACGTGGCTGATGATGGTCAGGTCGAAATTGCCTTTGAAGGGGCCGCTGAGCCACTGCGCCCATTCGACGTTTTCAATTTTCGCGACGATGCCCACTTTGGCCAACTGCGCCGCCACGATCTCACCGCCCTTGCGCGCGTACTCGGGCGGCGGCAAGGTCAGGGTCACGTTCAGCGGCAGCGTGACGCCTGCTTCTTTCAGCAGCGCCTTGGCTTTTTCGGGGTTGTAGGGGTTCACGCTGGTCAAGTCGATGTATCCGGCATCGCTGGGCACCATGTGGCTGCCGATGGGCTTGCCGAATCCTTCTTGCGCGCCGTCGATCACGGCTTGGCGGTCGATGGCCGCGGCGATGGCGCGGCGCACGCGCACGTCGTCAAACGGCTTTTTCTTGTTGTTGATGCTGACGATGGTTTTGCCTTCGGTGCCACCGGCGGCCACCGCAAAGCGCGCGTCGCCTTGAAACTGCTTCAGGCTTTGCAGCGCGCCGAAGCGCGGCATGCCGTCGATGTCACCGGCCAACAAAGCCGCGACTTGGGCGGCGGCGTCGTTGATGAAACGGAAAGTCACTTTTTTCATTTTCACGGCCGGCGCGTTGCGGTAGCCGTCGAATTTGGTCAGCGTCACTGCCGAGCCTTTGGCCCAGTTGTCAAACTTGAAGGGGCCGGTGCCTATGGGCTTGCTGGCGGCGGTGGACGCGCTTTTCGGGTCAAGAATCACCGCCGTGTTTTCGCCCATTCGGAACAAAAAATTGCCGTCGGCGTTGTTCAGCACCAGGATGACCGTGTGGTCGTCCACCACGTCAATGCGGCTGATGTTGTCGAACACCGCCTTCTTGGCTTTGTTGGTGCTGGTGGCCGATTTGGCGCGCTCAAAACTGAACTTCACATCCGACGCATCAAAGGCTTCGCCGTCGTGAAACTTCACGCCGCGCTTGAGTTTGAAGGTGTAGCTTTTGCCGTCGGGATCCATGGTCCAACTGTCGGCCAACAGCGGCGTGATGCTGCCGTCCATGTTGATTTTGGTCAGCCCTTCCAGCACGTTGAAGTGCACGATTTCGCCGATGGCCGCCGCCGGTGCGCTGGTGGGGTCAAGCCCGGTGGGTTCCAGCACCATGGCGAGGATGGCGCTGTCTTTGCGCTGCTGGGCTTGCACGGTGAAGGCGCTGGCGCTGAGGGCCGCGGCCATGGCAATGACTGCGAACCGGGTGAGCTGCGAAAAAGCGTGGGGCATCATTTTTCTCCTGGAGTGAATCAATAAAATTCAAGCAAAGTGACAGGCTGCAAGGTGGCCAGCGGCCAGTTCGCGCAACTCGGGTGCTTCCACATCGCAGCGCGCCTGGCGCATTGGGCAGCGTGCGGCAAATGAACAACCACCACTCGCGGTTGCTTCTGCATTCGGCATGACTCTACTGGAAGGTGCGACGCTTTTGGGGTTGGCGTTCTCGCCACTGACATGGCCTGGCACCGCCGCGATCAGCGCCCGCGTGTACGGGTGCGCGGCGTGCTGAAACAACACCTCGCTGCGCGCTTGCTCAACGATGCGCCCGGCAAACATCACCGCCACTTCGTCGCCGTCGTTGCCGCACACATGGTCAACCACCGCCAGGTCGTGGCTGATGAACAAGAACGCCACCCCAAACTGTGCGCGCAGGTCTTGCAGAAGGTTCAGCACCTGGGCCTGCACCGACACATCGAGCGCGCTGACGGGCTCGTCCGCCACGATGAGTTGCGGCTTCGTGATGAGGGCGCGCGCGATGGCGATGCGCTGGCGTTGGCCGCCGGAGAATTCATGCGGGTATTTGTCGGCGTCGCTGGCGCGCAGACCGACAGCGTTCAGCGCCTCATCCACGCGCGCTTGACGCTCGGACGCGGGCAGCGCGGGCAATGTGGGCAAAGGCTCGGCCACGATGCGGCCGACGCGCTGGCGCGGATCGAGCGAGCCGTAGGGGTCTTGAAACACCATTTGAAAGTCGGCTCGCGCGGCGCGCAAGTCGCTGGCTGAGAGCGCATTCAAGTCGCGCCCGTTCATGTGCACGCTGCCCGAGGTGGGCGCTTCCAAGGCCATCACCATGCGCGCCAAGGTGGATTTGCCTGAGCCCGATTCACCGACGATGCCGAGCGCTTGGCCGCGTCGCAATTTGAAGCTCACGCCGCGCAGGGCTTGCACGATGGGGGCAGCCGCAAACAGACTTTCGCGCGGCAGCCGGTAGTGCTTGACGAGGTCATGCGCGACGAGCAGGTGTCTTGCCCCTTCCCCCTCGACGAGGGAGCGAGGTCTTGCGCTCTCCTCCCTGGCGGAGGAATGAATTGTTGCGCCCTCCTCCTTGACGGAGGAATGAATTGCTGCGCCCTCCTCCTTGACGGAGGAATGAACTGTTGCTCCCTCCTCCTTGACGGAGGAGGGGTGGGGAGGAGGTGAAATCTGCGAACCCAAGCGGTCTTCCTGCAAAGTTTTCACCCCCATCCCAGCCTTCCCCCGTCAATGGGGAAGCGGCCATTCAGCGCTTCAGCCGTCACGAGGCCGTGGGGTTTGATGCATCGGACATCGTGCTCTGGCGAGACTGCAACCGCTTCCGGCACTGCCTCGCGACACGCGTTCACCACCCGATCACACCGATCCGCAAACCCGCACCCCGCTGGCAAATCCACCAGCTCCGGCACGCGCCCCGCGATGGTCACCAGCCTGGGTTTGACGCCATTCACCCGCGCCGCGCCCAAGCTCGGCCGCGCAGCAAAAAGCCCCCGCGTGTACGGATGCGCCAGCCGCTCAAACACGCTGGCGGTGGGCCCACTTTCCACCACCATGCCGCCGTACATCACCATCACGCGCTGCACGGTTTGAGCCATCACGCCGAGGTCGTGGCTGATGAGCAGCAAGGCCATGCCGCGCTCCTTCACCAGATCGGCCAGCAACTCCAAGATCTCACCCTGAATGGTGGCGTCAAGCGCGGTGGTCGGCTCATCGGCAATCAACAAATCGGGTTGGCAAGCCAGGGCAGCGGCAATCATCACGCGTTGGCGTTGACCGCCTGACAGTTGATGCGGGTAGGCGTCCAAGCGCTGCGCGGCTTGCGGCAAGCGCACTTGATCCAGCAGGCGCAAGGCTTCAGCGCGGCTCGCGCCTTTTCCCATTCGGCGATGCTGGCGCAAGGGCTCGGCCACTTGCGCGCCGACCGTGTGCAGCGGGTTCAAGGCCGTCATGGGCTCTTGAAAAATCATGCCGATGCGGTTGCCGCGAAGTTGGCACAGGGCGTCTTCATCTGCGCCGACCCACTCTTGGCCGTCGAAGCAAATGCTGCCGCTGACACGCGCCGTGGGCGGCAACAAACCCATCACCGCCAAGGCCGTCATGGACTTGCCGCAGCCGCTCTCACCGATCAAACCCACCGTCTCGCCGCGCCGCACCGAAAACGACACACCACGCAGCGCGTCAGCCGGGCCGCGCGAGGTGTTCAGACCAACACGCAAGTTGTTGACAGTGAGCAAATCGTCATTCACCTTATGACGATAACCGCGTTCTCCGGCCTGGGGAATGCGGCGTGATGGGGCTTTGTGCCGGGATGGTTTTCAGGGTGGTTTTTTAGTTAGGGTGGCGCGGAAAAGCGTGGCGACGCGGCGTCATGAACGCGCAGGAAAAACGGTACTTGGGCTTTGGGCCGCCATGCCCAACGCAATCAGTGCATCTCGAAACGCGATGTCCACAGAGGTGGTTGTCAGAGCCACGGCGTGCTGGGCCAAACACTCGCGCAGCGCAGCGCCACTCAGGGCATGCGGCACATCCCACAGGTAGGCCATCTCTGCCAGCTCGCGCCACTGCGGCCACACGATGCCGCCTGCGCGAATCAAGCCCCACGGCAAGCCGCTGTGTTTGAAACCGCTGCCTTGGGAGTTGCTTTGGGGTCGCAGATGCAAAGCTGTCGCCGCACGCTCAACGGCGGCCAAACATTCGGCACCTGTCAGCGTGTGGCCTTCAAAATGAAAGCGGCTGAAGGCCTCGGGCAATTGGCCTTGCGCAGCTTGCGTTGCGAGCGCCACCATGGCTTGCACCAAGTCGGGCAAGTAAGCCCAAGGGTGCGGCACGTTCAGCGGGCCGGGATAAACCAATTTGCCTTGGCGCAGGTCTTTGGCAATCACCAAGTCCAACCAACTGCCGGTGCCGCTGCCGTAGAAATCTCCGGCGCGCAGCACAACGCTGCGCAAACGGCCGTTGTCGGCACGCGTTTGCAGCTCGGCCTCCATGGCGATGCGGATGCGACCCTTGCGCGTGGGCGCGTGCTGCGGCGTGTCTTCCAACAACAGCGGCGGCATGTCAGCGCCAAAGTTGTACACATTGCCGGGCAGCATGAAGCAGGCCTGTAGCCGCTCGGCCACGTCCATGGCGTGGCGCGCCAGCGGCAACGCTTCGGCGGCCCAGCGGGTGTAAGGCGGATTCACGGCATAGACCACCACCTGTGCACCCGCCGCTTCACGGGCCAAGGCATCCACGTCGTCGAGGCGTGATTTCATGGCGCGAACGCCGCTGAGCTTCAAAGCGCTTGGGCTGCGCGCCTGCGTCAAAACCTGCCATCCGGCAGCGTGGAATGCGCGCGCGGCGGCACTGCCAAAACGGCCGTTTGCGCCGAGGATCAAAACAGTGTGAGTCATGGAATTTTTCTCATGGTTGATTGCAATGACGGCAGTTTGGGGAGATGCAGACGCATGCACAATTCCCGTCATCTCAATATCTGCTATGCAATTTCGTATGGACATCCAACATTTCGACTGGACTTTGGTGCGCAGCTTTCTGGCCGTGCTGGACGCGGGCAGCTTGATGGGCGCGGCGCGACAGCTGCAAGCGCAGCAGCCCACGCTGAGCCGCCATGTGGCCGAGCTGGAGCTGCAACTCGGCACGCCGCTGTTCGAGCGCACGGGGCGCGGCGTGGTGCCCACCACCGCGGCGCTGGCCATTGCCGATGCGGCGCGGCAAATGCAAACGGCGGCCGAGCAGTTGTCGCGCAGCCTGACCGGCAACCGCGAAGCCACCACCGGCACGGTGCGCGTCACCGCCAGCCAAGTGGCGGCAACTTGGCTGCTGCCACCGGTGCTGTTGGCATTGCAAAGGGCCGAGCCCGGCATTGCCATTGAGCTGGTGTCGTCCAACCGCATCGAAAACCTGCTGCGCCGCGAGGCCGACATCGCGGTGCGCATGCAACGGCCCACGCAAGACTCGGTGGTGGCGCGAAAACTGGGTGATGTGGGCGTGGGCGCTTATGCGCACAAGAGTTACTTGGCGCGATGCGGCACGCCGCGTCGCCCGGAAGACTTGCTGGCCCACCGCTTGATTGGCTACGACCGCGACGACACCGTGTTGCGCGGCTTTGCGCGCATGGGCGTGACCATCAGCAAAGCGCAATTTGCGCTGCGCTGCGATGACCAAGTGGCCTACTCTTACCTTGTCAGCTCAGGCGCAGGCATAGGCTTCATCAGCCACTACAGCGCGCGCGCATTCCCTGAGCTGGAGCGCGTGTTGCCGCAACTCAAGATCCCGGCATTGCCTTGTTGGTTGGCGGTGCACCGTGAAATTCGCTCCAGCAAATTGGTGCGTTTGGTGTACGACTTTTTGGCCGAAGCCCTACCGCAAGAATTGGCCTTGGACGCCGACGCCTGAGTCGCCTTGTGTCATGCGCTCATGCGTTTTTGCATGACTGAAATGCACGGTTGAATGTAGGCAAGCGGGCTGGTTTTGACGACAGTTTGGGCACTTGCTTCGGTGACCACTTCACTGAAGCCACCCCAACCCATCGTCAAAGGCCCGCCATGACATCCGCTCTCTGCGTTGAAGCTTCTGCCGACAATTCTGTCAGCGCCTCGCCGTCGCGCCGTAGTTTCATCAGGCTCGCAGGCGGCGGTGTGGTGATGGCGGCCCTGCCCTTGGCCGGTTGCAGCACCACTTATCCGGCCGCCGCTGTGGCAGCTTGGCAAGCTCCGACAGAGGCCACCGACATCCGCCGCTGGATGTTGGCCCACGGCCTGCTGGCACCCAACCCGCACAACCGCCAACCGTGGATTGCCGACCTCAAGCGCGAAGGCGAAATCACCCTCATCTGCGACGGCGACCGCCTGCTGCCCGAGACCGATCCCTACGGTCGCCAAATTTTGATCGGTTGCGGTGCCTTCATTGAATTGGCGGTGATGGCCGCGGCCGAACGCGGCCACCGCGTGCTTGTTCAACCCTTCCCTGACGGCGAGCCCGGCGCGCTGGAGTTGCCCGCCGGTCGCGTCGTGGCGCGCCTGAAAATCGAGCGCGATACGGCGGTGGCCAAAGACCCGCTGTTCGCGCAGATTCGCCGCCGTCACACCCACAAAGGCGCTTACGACAACGCCCGCGCGGTTCCTGCCGATGCTTGGAAAGCGTTGGAAATGGCCGCGACCGAACGGGGTTTGCAAGCAGGTGCCGTGACAGAAGCAGCGGCCATGGCGCAAGTGCGCCGCATCACCCGCGAGTCGTTCGAGACCGAGATCATCACCCCGCGCACTTACTTGGAATCGGCCCGCTTGATGCGCATCGGCCCTGACGAGATCAGTAAAAACCGCGATGGCATTTCCTTGATGGGCAGCATGGTGCGTGTGATGGCCAGCGTGGGCATGTTCGACCGCTTCGAGGTGCCGGTGCGCGGCAGCAGCAATTACAAGCAAACCATGGACCGCTGGGCCGCGCACGAGACTGGCAGCGGCTACTACTGGATCAGCTCTCGCACCAACACGCGCGGCGTTCAGGTCGATAGCGGGCGCGCTTACGTGCGCGCACATTTGCGCGCCACGGCTTTGGGAATTGACATGCACCCGCTGTCGCAAGCAGTGCAAGAGTTTGCTGAAGTGAAGCCTCAGTACGACGCGCTGAAGTCGCTGTTGGGGATGGCTGGAACGGGCACGACGGTGCAAATGTTGGTGCGCGTGGGCTACGGCGCAGCAGGCACGGGGCCATCACCTCGGCGTGATGTGGCGTCGCTGATTCGGGCTTGATTGCCAGCTGCCTTCTTGCCCTCATGGGTTTGAAGGCAGATGCCGACCCGTTCGCCCTGAGGTATCGAAGGGCTCGCTCAGGACGATTGGACGAGCCACCTCAGTCCGAACGGGTTATCGATTGCGTTCTACGCCCTGCTCAGCGCGATCGCGCCAGCCACGTGAAGCTCAGCGTGATCGCGCCAGCAAAATGAAGCTCAGCGCGATCGCGCCAAGCGCGGATCCAGCAAATCCCGCAGCCCATCGCCCATCAAGTTCAACCCCAACACGCTCAGCGCAATCGCCAGCCCCGGCCAAATCGCGAGCTGGGGCGCTTGGAACAGCATGCTCTGCGCCTCGTTCAGCATGCGGCCCCAACTGGGCATGGGCGGCTGCGTGCCCAGGCCCAAATAACTGAGCGCCGCCTCGGCCAAGATGGCCACTGCAAACTGAATGGTGGCTTGCACGATCAAACCGCTGGCGATGTTGGGCAGCACGTGGTGCCAGGTGATGTGCCAGGCACCTTTGCCGCAGGCGCGCGAGGCCAACACGTAGTCGCGCGACCAGACGCCTTGCGCCGCTGCGCGCGTGATGCGCGCGAACACCGGCACGTTGAAGATGCCTATTGCCGCGATGGACGTCACCAAGCCCGGCCCGTAAATGGCAGTCAGCATGATGGCCGACAGCAGCGCCGGGAAGGCAAAGCTGAAGTCGGCGGCGCGCATGACCACCTCGTCCACCCAACCGCGTTGGGCGGCAGCCAGCAAGCCAAGTGACACGCCAAAAATGATGCCAATGCCCACTGCAATCACGCCCACGGCAATCGACGTTTGCGAGCCTTTGATCAGCAGCGACACGATGTCGCGACCCAAGCTGTCTGTGCCCAACCAGTGGCTGGCGCTGGGGGTTTGCAGTTTGTTCGGGATGTCGAGTTCGGTCGGTGAAAAGGGCGTCCACACGAAGGACAGGGCGGCGGTGAACAACAGCAACGCCACGAGGCAGCCGCCAATGGCAAAGCTGGCGTGACGGCGGGCGCGCTGCAAAAATGTCATGGGCAACACGAACTGGCACCCCGTTCGCCCTGAGGTATCGAAGGGCC
>JANYJJ010000185.1 GCA_025358485.1 Burkholderiales bacterium
AGCGCAGTTTGAGCCGCCGCAAGACGTCGCTGGCGCAGGTGTCACAGTCATCAGCACATGACCGCCAAAAGCAGCGCGTCATTGCCCAAGACCGACCTTGGTTGACGGCCCTCGGCATCACCGATGCACAGCATCAGGTGGTGCCTGCGATGTCGCGCAAGTGGAAGCAAATCAACAAGTTTGTGGAGGTGTTTGCCGGCGCTTTGGACAAAGCCAACTTGCCTGCCGCCCGCAAAGTGAGCGTTGCTGATTTCGGTTCAGGCAAGGGCTATCTCACCTTCGCTGTTCACGATTTTTTGACCACCACTCTGGAGCGAAGCGTTGATGTGATGGGTGTGGATTTGCGCGCTGACATGGTCGATTTGTGCAACGCCGCTGCCAGGCGATTGACGTTGAGCGGGCTGCGGTTTGAGGAAGGCGATGTGAGCCGCAGCGTGCCTGCAAAGCTCGACGTGATGATCGCGCTGCATGCGTGCGACACCGCCACCGACCACGCCATTCATGTGGGCGTGCGTGCGGGCGCGTCGGTGATTTTGTGTTCACCGTGTTGCCACAAACAACTGCGCCCGCAGCTCATGAGTCCGCACCCTCTGCGGCCTTTGCTGCAACACGGCGTGCACCTTGGCCAGCAGGCCGAAATGCTCACCGACGGCCTGCGTGCCATGTTGTTGGAGGCGTGTGGATACGAGACCCAGGTGTTCGAGTTTGTGGCGCTGGAGCACACGCAGAAAAACAAAATGATCTTGGCGGTGAAGCGCAATGTGGTTTTGGAAACCGCAGGCGGCAAAACAACTGACAACGCGGAAATGTTGTCGCAGGTTCGTGAGTTGAAAAGCTTTTACGGAATTCGCGATCAGTGTCTGGAGACGTTGCTTGAGGCAAGTGGGCTGCTGAGACCCAGCTCGGCTGCGCCAGCGCCACGCGCTTCGCCGCGGATGGATTGAAGGCGAGTTAGATTGCGTCTTGCACTGTGCGCCACGCGATCCGAACCAGTTTGCACTCCCCTTCAGAGGACGGACGCACTACCCCCCACAGCCCGTTTGTTCCGATCCCAACCCGTTCGCATCCCCCCAGCCTGTTCGCACCCCGCCGTCCGGTTTGCAAACCCCACCCCGTTCGGACTCCCCTACCCCGCGCGCACCCCCACCCCGTTCGCACTGAGGTATCGAAGTGCTGAACTGATGTGGTGCGGGCACTTCGATACCTCAGTGCGAACGGGGTCGGGGGCGTGACTGGGTTCGAGGTGCACGACGGGCGCGGCGAGTGAGGGTGTGCGCACGGTGTTTGAAAACGCTGCTCCATGCCAGTGGGTTTTCAAAACCAGGCCCGCTCGCGCTTGCCCCCAAAACTCCGCACACCCCGTTTGAATCAAACGCATGCGAAGTAGCGTGCTTGCGGGATTCGCGGCATCACGCTAACCCGTTCGCATCCCGCCCGGCTTGTACTCACCCCCTCCCACCCGGTTCGCACTCCCCCAACCCCGTTCGCACTGTGGTATCGAAGTGCTGAGCTGATGTGGTGCGGGCACTTCGACACCTCAGTGCGAACGGGGTCGGGGGCGTGACTGGGTGCGAGTCGCACGACGGGCGCGGCGAGTGAGGGTGTGCGCACTGTGTTTGAAAACGCTGCTCCATGCCAGTGGGTTTTCAAAACCAGGCCCGCTCGCGCTTGCACCCAAAACTCCGCACATCCCGTTTGAATCAAAGGCACGCGACGCAGCGTGCTTGCGGGATTCGCGGCATCACGCTAACCCGTTCGCATCCCGCCCGGCTTGTACTCACCCCCTCCCACCCGGTTCGCACTCCCCCCACCCCGTTCGCACTGAGGTATCGAAGTGCTGAACTGATGTGGTGCGGGCACTTCGATACCTCAGTGCGAACGGGTGACGGGTGACGGGCGACGGGTGCGCGGCGAGCGGCGGCTTGGCAAGCCCAGCGCTCGGCTGGTGCTGCGTTGTGCGGGCACTTCGATACGTCAGTGCGAACGGGGGTGGGGAAATGCGAACGGGGGTGGGGATGTGCGAACGGGGGGTGGGGAAAGTGCGAACGGGACGGGGAAGTGCGAACGGGACGGGGAAGCGCAAACCAGGTGGCAGGCACGCGAACCGAGCGGCAGGCGCGAACCGGGTCAAAGGCAGTGCGCGCAACGGTTTTTGGCAAGCGCATCGCTTGTCCCAGCGACAAGTAACGCCATCATCCGCCCAAAACCCTCAACCCGGCAGCTTGAACCCCATTTGATCCAGCGCGTCAGACACCAGCTCCAAGCGCAGCAGCGGGCTGTCCAGTGACATGAAGCGCTGTTTGACTTCGGCGCTCAGCGGCAACAGCTCACACCAACGGTTTGCCAGCCAGCCGCAGTCGCTCCACAGATAAGGTTTTTGGATGGGCAAATCGGCCCCTTGCAACTGCTGTTCAATGCCGATCATCAGTTGCTGCAAAGCATGCCGCACGTGCGCCAAATCTTCGGGCACGGTGAGCTCGGGGTCGGCCGCCATCGTGTGCGCCTGCGCCACCCACAAGCCGTGCGGCAGTTGCTGGCTGGAGTCGACGTGAAAGCGCTGCGTGCCGGTGCAACGCACCACCATCAGGCCAGGTTGCGGCCGCTCAAATTGTGTGATTTGCGCCAGTGTTCCTACCGCGTGAAAAGCTTCATTCGCAAAGCCTTCGCCCTTGGGTTTTGACGGCACCGGGGCGGCGCCGGCCGAGCCCCGCTCACGCTGCCTCACCTCGCGCCCCTCGGTCAAACAAACCACCCCAAACGGCGTCCCCGCCTTGTGGCATTTGCCTATCATGTCGAGGTAGCGCACCTCAAAAATCTGCAGCGGCAGCAAGCCGCTTGGGAAAAGCACCGACTGCAAAGGGAACAGCGGCAGATCGATCAGGGTGGTGGTGTCTGTGTTCACGCGGCCGATGTTAAAGCGCTGCGCAAACTCACGCAGCTTCCAACAAGAACTCCACCTTCACCGACTCATACGGAAACAGCACTTGCCCCAAGTCTGTTTTGTCGAGTACGCCGGCCAACAGCAAAGCCGTCACGTCGGCGTGAACTGCTTTGACATCGCGACCCACGCGCCTTGCCGCCTCGCGGATAGACACAGGGCCCGCGCCGCAAAGCGCCTTGAGCAGTTCCCAGCGCTTGGCGGTGAGCACGCGCCACAACAACTCGGGGCTGGCGAAGCTGATGCGTGCTGACCTTTGCGGCTTGCCCGATTTGGCGGCTGCGAGCGCTTCCGCCATGGCCGCCTGCGGCGAGCGGACGTCAAGAACGAGGGTCTTCATCTTGCTGCCTCCGGATGTCGCGTTCGAAGTCTGCGAACAGCTTGTCCAATGTAGAAAATTGATATGACTTTTCGGCGCCATTCACGTGACGATGATCGCCTTTGCCCGCCTCGTTGTCGTAACGCAGAACGCACTCGCCGTTCAAGACGAACGCGAGGCGGTACTTGTATGCGTGGTTTGAGCCCGGCACGGGCGCTGTAACCCTCCACACCACGATCTCGGCAAACTGGGTTTCGCCGTGGGCAATTCGGTTGCGAATGAGGAGTGTGGCGGGCACGCAGGCGAGTCTGGCCTCTCAGCCCTGTGTTGTCAACAACTCCAACACAGGCAATTCAGCGGCGTCGGCTCAACGCCGCTGCGCGATCAAGGCTTCACCGAAAAAATGGCTGAACACTTCGGGCTCATGCACTTCGCGCACGGCCATGCCGCGCAGGGGTTCTTTGAAGGCTTGGGGTTCGGGGGTGTCGTGCAGGTCACCGCGTTCGGTGGCGCTCCAGGCGTTGCCAAAGGTGGACGGCGTGAAGGCGCGAGAGGCGGCGCTGTCCGTGGGCGTTTGGCGTCGTTCAGCGACGATTCGGGCCAGCGACGGAAGCTCTTCCCACTCGATGGCATCGGCCGATGCCAAGGCTGCGATGTTGCGGTAGGCGCTGCTGCGGTACTGCTGCGGTTGAGCGTTGGCGCGACTGAATTTGGCAGCTGAGTTTGAGGTGAAGATGGCTTGCATGGCGTGGTCTTTCAGCGCTCGAAGAGCTTGCTGTGAAGGCTACCGACGCCGTGCTTTGCCCATCGTTTGAACAGCGCCCTGAAGGCACCTCAATTGCCTGCTGACACCACCGGTGGTGGCATGACCTTGGTGTGGGCTGCCTTGCCTTTGCGCCTGAACACACGCCCGCCCAATTGCACCAAATCATCCACGTAAGTGAAGATCACCGGGATCACCAGCAAGCTCAAAAACGTGGAGGTGATGAGGCCGCCAATCACGACGATGGCCATGGGTGAGCGGAAGCTCGGGTCCACGCCCCAACCCAAGGCAATGGGCAACATGCCCGCGCCCATGGCAATGGTGGTCATGATGATGGGGCGGGCGCGTTTGTGACAGGCGTCGAGAAGCGCTTCCCAGCGCGTCATGCCGTGGTCGCGGCGCGCCATGATGGCGTACTCGACCAGCAGAATCGAGTTTTTGGTGGCCACGCCCATCAGCATGATCAGGCCAATCATCGACGGCATCGACACGGCCGTGTGCGTGATGAACAGCGCCAAAAACGCGCCGGGAATTGACAGCACCAAGGCCGCCAAAATCGTCACCGGCTGCACAAAGTCTTTGAACAGCAGCACCAACACCACGTAGATGCACAGCACGCCGGTGAGCATGGCCAGACCGAAGCTGCTGAACAGCTCGCTCATGGCTTCGGCGTCGCCAATTTCGGTCTGGCTCACGCCGGGCGGCAGCTTGACCAAACTGGGCAAGGCCATGGCGGCGGCCTGCACCGCACCGAGCGGTTGCTGGTTCAACTCGATTTCAAAATTGACGTTGCGCTGGCGGTCGTAGCGGTTGATTTGCGCCGGGCCGGTGGCCATGGTGAGTGTGGCCACGTTGCCCAACATCACCGGGCCGCGTGCGCCGGGCACAGACAGACGCGACAGCAAATCGAGGTCGGTGCGCGCGTCAGAACGCAGCTTCACCACGATGGGCACTTGGCGTTGGCTGAGGTTGAGCTTGGCGAGGCTTTGGTCGTAGTCGCCCGAGGTCGCAATGCGCAAGGTGTCGGCGATGGCGGCCGAGGTCACGCCCAAATCGGCGGCGCGCGCAAAGTCGGGTCGCACGATGAGTTCGGGTCGCACCAAACTCGCGGTTGAGGTGACAGAACCGATGCCAGGGATGGTGCGCAGCTCGCGCTCCACCACACGCGCATGCTCACTCAGCACGCGGCCGTCTTCAGCCGCCAACACCACCACGTAGCGCTCGCTGGACGCGCCCAAGCCCACGTTCACGCGCGCGCCGGGCAGTGCTGTCAAGACTTCGCGCAGCTCGTTTTCTATGGTCTGTTTGCTGATGCCGCTGCGCTGTGGGCGCGGCGTCATGTTGATGGTCAAGGTGGCGGTGCGCACCTCACTCGCACCCGACACCGCAAACGGGTCGCCGCCGGTGGCGCCCGCGCCCACCGCGGTGTAGACCAACTTCACGTGCTTGTTTTTTTGCACCAACACGCGCGCCTGCTCGGCGGCGGCCAAGGTTTGCTCAAACGTGCTGCCGGGTGGCAGCGACACCTTCACCTGCGTCTGCGAAAAATCGTCAGGCGGAATGAAGCCGGTGGGCAGCAGGCCCATGGCCACCGGAACGATGGAGATCGCCACAAACACCAGCGTGCCCAGCAGCGTCAAGATGCGGTGCTTCAAACACCATGTGGCCCAGCGCATGTAAACCGCCAACCAGCCTGGTTCTTTGTGTTCATTCTTCGGGCTGTGCAAGATGTAGGCGGCCATCATGGGGGTCAACATGCGCGCGACCACCAGCGAGAAGAACACCGCAATCGCGGCCGTCCAACCGAAGTGCACAAAAAATTTGCCCGGTACACCGGCCATGAAAGCCGTGGGCAAAAACACCGCAATCAAGGTGAAGGTGGTGGCGATCACTGCCAAGCCAATTTCATCGGCCGCGTCCATCGCCGCCTGATACGGCGTCTTGCCCATGCGCAGGTGCCGCATGATGTTTTCAATTTCAACAATCGCGTCGTCCACCAAGATGCCCACCACCAGCGACAAGCTCAGCAGCGTGACGGTGTTCAGCATGAAGCCAGACAAATACATCACCGCAAACGTGGGAATCACCGACAACGGCAGCGCAGCAGCCGCCACAAATGTGGCGCGCCAATCGCGCAAAAACAGCAGCACCACCAGCACCGCCAAGGCCGCGCCTTCGTACATCAACAGCATCGAGCCGTCGAAGCCTTCTTGCACCGGGTCAACAAAATTGAAGGCTTCGGTGACGGTGATGTCAGGGTGCGCGGCCTTGAGTTTTTCCAGCTCGGCGCGCACGCCTGCGGCCACGTCCACTTCGCCCGACCCGCGTGTGCGCGTGATCTCAAAACCCACCACCGGTTTGCCGTTGAGCAAGGCGGTCGAGCGCTTCTCAGCCACGGTGTCGCTCACGGTGGCCACTTGGTTCAAGCGCACGTGGCGGCCGTCGCTCAGCGCAATGTCCAAGCGGCCCAGTTCTTCGGCCGACTGCACGGTGGCAATGGTGCGCACCGACTGTTCAGAGCCGCCCACATCGGTGCGGCCGCCGGAAGCTTCTTGCTGCACTTGGCGCAACTGGCGCGAGATGTCGGCGGCTGTGGCGTTGAGCGCCTGCAAACGCGCGGGGTCGAGTTCCACGCGCACCTCGCGCGTGGCACCGCCCACTCGCGACACCGCGCCCACGCCGCGAACGCTGAGTATTTGTTTGGTGATGGTGTTGTCGACAAACCAGCTCAGCGCCTCGTCGTCCATGCGCGTCGTGGCCACGGTGTAGGTGAGGATGGGCGCGCCCGACAGCTCCATTTTTGAGATGACGGGGTCGCGCAAATCGGCCGGTAAATCGCTGCGCACCCGCGAGATGGCGTCGCGCACATCGTCCACCGCTTGCTGCGTGGGCTTTTCCAAACGGAACTCGGCCGTGATGATGGCCACGCCGTCTTGCACCTGGGTGTAGATGTGCTTCAGGCCCTGCACCGTGGCCAGCGAGTTCTCAATTTTTCGCGCCACTTCCGTTTCCAACTGCGCCGGTGAAGCGCCCGGCAAAGACGCCGTGACGATGACCGTGGGCAGGTCGATGTCGGGGAAGTTTTGAACCTTCATCGCCTTGAAGCCCATCAGCCCCGCGAGCGTGAGCATGATGAAGAGCAAGACGCTCGGGATGGGGTTTTTGATCGACCAGGATGAGACGTTCATGGGATGAGCTCCTGTTTACTTCGCGGCTGCGGCGGGGGTTCCGGCGGGGGCGGCTGCGGTGGGGGCTGCTGTGGTGGCCGCAACTTCAACCACCCGAACGGTGTCGCCGTCGGCCAAGAAGCCGGCACCTGACGCCACCACGCGCGCGGCAGCGTCCAAGCCGCTGGTGATTTCGATGCGGTTGCCCACGCGTCGGCCGGTGGTCACTTTCGCTTCACTCACTTTGGAGTCAGCGCCCACGCGCAACACATAGTTGAAGCCGTCGCGCATTTGCACGGCGGTCTGCGGCAGGGTCAATCCGGTGCCTTCGCCGATGTCGAAGTCGCCGCGCGCAAACATGCCGCTGCGCGCGTCGCCCGGCGAGGTCAGGTCAACATAGACCAAGCCGTTGCGGGTTTGTGCGTCTACCGTCGGCGCGACCATGCGCACTTTGCCGACGATGGGGGCGTTTGCAGATGAGCCAGAGGTGCTCGCCGCGTTCACATTCAGCCTCACTTCCATGCCCGGCTTCAAGCGCGACAAGTCGGCCCCCGGCACTTCGGCACGCCACTCCAGACGGCCACCGCGAATCATGCGAAACAGCTCTTGCCCGGCCGGCAACACCGCGCCCACCGTGGCACTGCGCGCAGAAATGATGCCGTTGTCGGGAGCCAGCACCTGCGTTTGTTTGAGCCGCAAGCCTTGCACTTGCGCGGCTGCGCGCTGCGCTTGCAAACGCGCTTGCGCGGTGCGCTCGGCGGTGAGGTATTGGTTGATTTGCGATGCGCTCAACGCGCCGGTGGTTTGAAGGTCACGCGCCCTTTGGGCGTTCGCGGCGGCTTCACTCAAGTTGGCTTCGGCCTCGGCCACGCTGGCTTTGATTTGCGCCACGTCGGCCTGAATGCTGTCAGGCGCAAAGGTGGCCAACACCTGGCCGCGCTTGACGCTGTCGCCCACATTCACGCGCACCTCGGCCAGCCGCAGGCCGTTGGCCTCGGTGCCGACGCTGGCTTCTTGCCACGGCGCGATGTTGCCGTTGGCACTCAGGCGCAGCGGCATGTTGGCGCTGAGGGCTTGGGTCACGTTGACTGTCAGCGCGGGCTTGGGTGCGGCCACTTTTTTCTCATCGGCGGCGCGGGCAGCCAAGTTGAAAACCAGGCCCATGGCGCAAAGGCAGGCCATGGCGACGAGAGATTTTTGTAGGCGTGCTTTGGTGAACGTGAAGGAGGTGGAGGTCATGGTTTTGGTCATGGTGTGATGCGACTCAATGAACAATTAGTTTGGCGTGGTGGCTGTGGTCGTGTGGCTGACCGCGAGCGTCGGCGCGTCCGCGCTCCAACCGCCGCCCAGCGCGCGGTACAGCGTGATCCATGCGGTCACGCGTTCGCGCTGCAAATCAATCAAGGCGGTTTGCGCTTGCACCGCGCTGCGGCGCGCGTCTTCCAATTCAAACAGCGTGGCCAGGCCGCCCTTGTAGCGCGCGTCGGTGGCGCGCAGCGAAGCGGCAAAACCTTCCGTGGCCACCAGCGCGTCTGCGTTGCGGTCGGCGGTGCTTTTCAAGCTGATCAGCGCGTCTTCCACTTCGCGCACCGCTGCGCGCAGCTTGGCGTTGTATTGCACGGTGGCGTCGGTGTGGCGGGCTTGCGCGGCGCTGACTTGCGCTTGCCGCGAGCCGCCGTCAAACAGCGGCAATGACACCGACAGCGGCCCCAGCGACCAGGTGCTGTCTGCGTTGGTGAAGCCGCCTGCTGTCACCCTGGCCGCGCCTATGCTGCCGTTCAGCGCAATGCGCGGCAGCTTGGCCGCTTGCGCTTGACGGACATCGCCGCTGGCCGCCAGCAACTCGCGCTCGGCATTGCCCAAATCGGGGCGTTGACGCAACAGCGCAGCGGGCACCTGCGGAATGTTGAATTGCGCGGGTTGCGCGATCACGCCGCGCGTGGTGCTGAGCTGCGTGCGCAACGCCGCTTCGTCTGCACCGGTCAAGTAAACCAAGCCTTTCACCAAACCGTCGCACTGCGCGCGCTGCTGCGTGAGTTGGCTGTTGCCTTGTGCGGCGCTGGCGCGGCTGAGCGCTGCTTGCGCGGGCGCGCTGAAACCGGCCTTGGCGGTGAGCTCGGTCAGGCGCGCCGTCTCGTTGCGCGAAGTGGCGTCCAGCTGCACCTGAGCCAACTGCGCTTCGCAGGCGCGCAAAGCGGTGTACTGCGTGGCCACTTCGGCGGCGACCGAGACGCGCGCCTCGTGCCACAGCATTTCGCTGCCAGCAAGCCGCGCCTGCGCGGCGTCGCGTCCGGCGGCGGCACCACCAAACACATCGATTTCCCAAGCCGCATTCAAACCGGCGGTGAGTGATGTGGCGGCTGACGACGCGCCAGTTGGGCCACTTGAGCCACTTGAGCCGCGCACCGCGCTGCCTTGGGCCGTCAACGACGGGCCTAGCGCTGCACCGGCCGCCACGCGCGCCGCTCGCGACTGTTCAATGCGCGACTTCGCGGCCGACACCGAAGGGCTCACCTCTTGTGCCGCCGCAATCAAGCGAGGCAACTGCGGGTCATTGAACTGCGACCACCACTGCGTCAGGTCGGTGGTGCTGCCTTGATGAGGTGCAGGCGCTTGCCAAGCCGACGGCGGCACGGGTGCTGTTGAGGCTGTCGGCATCACGCCGGTTGAGGCGCAGCCCGACAGCAAGGCCGAGGCCACGACTCCGCTGCAAGCCAGTGAAATAGTACAAAGTCTGAGGGTCATTTTTTTTCCTTCGTTGCTCCGCCGCGTGCGGCTTCTGTGGTCTTGCGGCGGGCGGCTTCGGCCGCCACCATGGCCTCGGCGTACATGGCCAGCCGGTCAACCCAGCGGTCGAGTGAATGGGGTTTGGTGTGCAACTGCGGTGCGACGGCGTCGGTCACGTCGCGGCCGACGTGCAAATGCACGCCCAGCGCCGCAATGCACACGGCTAAACGCTGCACTTCGTCGTCGGGGCGACGCAGGCCCAAGTGCCTGCACAACACCTGCACCAACGCGTCGTGCATGGGCTTGATGCCTTGGTTGATTTCCTCGGCCCACAGGCCGGTGGGCTCCAGCAATTCGCGCATGTGCAGCTTGACGCATTGCTTCATCAAGGTGCCATGTTTCAACGGTTCGA
Source organism: Burkholderiales bacterium (assembly GCA_025358485.1). GTDB lineage: Bacteria > Pseudomonadota > Gammaproteobacteria > Burkholderiales > Burkholderiaceae_C > JANYJJ01. Next base: position 10,327 of record JANYJJ010000185.1, read on the forward strand.
CAAAACCACCAAAAAAGCCGCACAGCGCTTGAGTCAAACTGAGCTTGACGCCGACATAGCGCGCCATGTCGTCTTCTGAATTGCCGTGCAGTTCGGTGAAGGCAGCTCGGTACAGCCCAGCCTTGTCGCCAAAGTAATAGCTGATGGCCGCCAGGTTGGTGCCAGCGGCTTCGGCCAATTGACGGGTGGAGGTTTTGGCAAAGCCGTGCTCGGCAAACAAGGCCAAGGCGCTGTGCAGCAAACGCTCGCGCGTCAGTTCACCGTCGCTGCGCGCATGTTTGCCGGGTTGCCTGCATTTCATGCGCTGAACTCTATCAGCAAAATAAGCAGTTAAATCAAACGATTGATTTACTTAATGTTTGCTTCATGTAAACAAAGCTCAACGTTCGCCCTTGCGATAGGGCTTCATCAGCGCCTGCGGATACGCCGCGCGCCGGGCCACCAACACCAGCGCCGCAATCGACAGCACATAAGGCAACATCAAATACACCTGGTAGGGCACTGTGACGCCCAACACATCGCCGCCCGACTGTTGCAACCGCAGTTGCAGCGCGTCAAACAAGGCAAAGAGCAGGGCACCCAGCAGCGCCTTGCCGGGCTGCCACGAGGCAAACACCACCAGCGCCACGCAGACCCAACCGCGTCCGTTCACCATGTTGAAGTAGAAGGCGTCGAAGGCTGCCAAGGTGAGAAAAGCGCCCGCCACCCCCATCAAAGCCGAGCCTGCGGCAACTGAGGCGATGCGCACTGCCGCGACTGAGATGCCCTGACCTTCAGCTGCCGCCGGGTTCTCGCCCACCATGCGCACCGCCAAGCCCAAAGGCGTTCGATACAAGCCGTAGGCAATGACAGGCACCAAGGTGAGGGCCAGCAAGGTGAGCGGCGTCTGCGCCGACAACACCGGTATGGGCAACCACGCCATCGGCTCGAAGGCTTGGATGGTCGGCGGGCTGCTGACCTTGGGAAAACTGACGCGATAGCCGTAGCTTGCCAAGCTGGTGGCCAGCAGCGTGATGCCAAGGCCCGACACGTGCTGCGACAGCGCCAAGCTCACCGTCAACCAGCCGTGCAGCACGCCGAACAACGCGCCCACCAAAGCTGCCACGCCCACGCCCATCCACAAGCTGCCGCCTTGGTACACCGTTAGCCAGCCGGTGAAAGCACCGGCGACCATGATGCCCTCGATGCCCAGGTTCAACACGCCGGCGCGTTCGCACAGCAGCACGCCCAGCGTGCCCAAAATCAGCGGCGTGGCGATGCGCAGCACGGCCACCCAAAACGGCGCGCTCAGAAAAAGGTTCAGCGTTTCAGTGAGCATGCGTGGTGGTGGAAGCGCGGTCAGTTTCAACCGCCGAAGCACGCGCTAACGTGAGGCGGTAGTTCGCCGCCCAGCCCGCCACCAACATGCTCAGCAGCGACACCGCCACGATCACATCGGCAATGTAGGTGGGCACATTGACCGCGCGGCTCATGCTGTCGGCCCCCACCAAAATGCCCGCCACAAACACAGCGGCCGCCACCACGCCCAGCGGGTTCAGCGCCGCCAACATGGCAATCACGATGCCGCTGTAGCCGTAGCCCGGTGACATGTCCAGCGTCACGTATCCAGTGCGGCCCGCCACTTCAATGGCCCCCGCCAAGCCCGCCAGCGCGCCTGACAGCAGCGCAACTTTCACATTCACCCAGCCCACCGGCATGCCCGCAAAGCGCGCAGCGCGGGCGTTGGCACCCACCGCGCGAATCTCAAAACCCAAACTGGTGAAGCGCAGCAAGGCCCACAAAGCCAGCGCCAAAACCAAGGCCCACAACAAGCCGGTGTGAAGGCGGATTCGCTCCAACAACTTGCTCAATTGCAAGGCGTCGGGCAAGGCCACGCTTTGCGGCCAGCCCATCCCGGCCGGGTCTTTCATGGGGCCGTCGAGCATCATGGACACGAACAGCAGCGCGATGAAATTGAGCAGCAAGGTCGTCACCACCTCGTCCACACCGAAGCGGCTTTTGAAGATGGCCGGAACAACCAACAGAGTTGCACCAGCGATGGCAGCCGCCAACATCATCAGCGCGAAAGCCAGCACGGGCGCGGCTTCCAGCGCGGAATGAGTTCCCACGGCCACTGCCGCCAGCGCGCCCACGTAAAGCTGCCCTTCGGCACCAATGTTGAACAGCCGGGCTTTGAAAGCCACGGCCGCGGCCAAGCCGGTGAGGATGAGCGGCGTGGCGCGTGTCAGTGTTTCGCTCCAGGCAAAGCGCGATCCGAACCCGCCTTCTAACAACAGCGCATAAGCACGACCTACCGGCGCGCCCGCCCAGGCCACCAAGGCCGACGTGATGAGCAAGGTGAACGCCACAGCCAAAAAAGGCGCGCCAAGTTGCATGGCGCGTGACGGCTGGGCGCGGCGTTCAATGTGCAAGGCTGGCCTCGGCGTTTGCTGGCTTGTGCGCTTGTTCGGTTGCCTGGCCTGAAGCCATCGCCAAACCGATGCTGGCCAGCGTCCACTTGCGCGTCGGCAGCGCCTCGCTGAGCTGCCCGTTGTGCATCACCGCCACGCGGTCGGCCAAAGCAAAAATCTCGTCCAGGTCTTCCGAAATCAGCAGCACCGCCGCACCGTTTGCGCAAGCGTTCAGAAGTTGCTGGTGGACAAAAGCCACAGCGCCGACGTCCAAGCCCCAGGTCGGTTGGTCGGCAACGATCAAGCTCGGTGTGTCGGCACCGCCATGGCCCGTCAAGGCGCGTCCCAAAATCAACTTTTGCATGTTGCCGCCCGACAGCAAACGTGTCGGCGTGCTGAGTCCTTGCGCCGTCCCTTTCCCATAAATGCCGCGCACATCGAAGCGGTCTATCAGCGACTGCGCATGCGCTCGAGCAGCCCCACGTTGCGTCACGCCGAAGCGCGCAAACGTCGGGGTTGCGTAGCGTTCCAGCACCGCGTTTTCCCACACCGCCATGTCGCCCACCACCCCCACCGCATGGCGGTCTTCTGGGATGCGCGCCACGTTGGCTCGCACCCAAGCCTGTGGATGGGCGGGCATCGCCGACCCATTCAATTCAACAGCGCCTTCGTCTGCTGCCCGCAGACCAAACAGCAGTTCGGCCAAAGCCTGTTGGCCGTTGCCCGCCACACCCGCAACCGCGACGATTTCACCTGCGTGCAAGTCCAAATTGACGCGCTTGAGCAGCGCAGGTTTCACACTCACTTCACGCAGCGCGCACACCAGCTTGCCTTGCTGCGTCGGTGGACGTGTGGGCGGCGTGATTTCACGGCCCACCATCAGAGTGGCCAGCGACGCGCGGGTCGATTGGTGGGTGGGCGCTACCGCCACCAACTTGCCGCCACGCAACACCGCGACGCGGTGCGAGGCGCGCATCACCTCGTCCAATTTGTGGCTGATGAAGATCACGCTCAAACCCTGTGCCACCAATTGCTGCAAGGTGGCAAACAAAGACTCGACCTCGCTCGGTGTGAGCACCGCCGTCGGCTCATCAAGGATCAAAATTTTTGCGCCTGGTTTGGTGCCTTGCCATTCGACGCTGGGCACCAAGGCTTTCAAAATTTCAACCCGCTGGCGCTCGCCCACCGACAAGTCGGCCACCAAGGCATCGGGGTTGACTTGCAAGCCGTAGCGCTGCGCCGTGCTGACCACACTGCGACGCGCCTGAGCGCGCCTTGAGAACCAGCGCCACAGAGGTTCGGTGCCCAACATCAGGTTGTCCAGCACGCTGAGGTTGTCGGCCAGCGTGAAGTGCTGGTGCACCATGGCAATGCCCGCCGCCAAGGCGGCTTTGGGGTTGCCCGGCGGCAGCGCAACGCCATCGACTTCAATGCGACCCGCGTCGGCCCGGTAGTGGCCAAACAAGATCGACACCAGCGTGCTTTTGCCAGCGCCGTTTTCACCTAACAACGCCACCACCTCGCCGGGTGCCACGTCGAGTGAAATGTCGTTCACGGCCACCAAGCTGCCGAAGCGCTTGGTGATGCCGATGAGCTTCAGAGCAGGCACTGCGCAGGTGTCGGCTCGTGTTTCATTTCAGCAGCGCCCGAAGCCGTCACTTCACCACAGCTTTGGGCTGGGTGTCATTCACCTTCACATTGAACTGCCCAGCCAAAATGGCTTTCTGTTTGGCCGCCACTTTCGCCGCAATGTCAGCCGGCACTTTCTTCTCAAACGTGCCCAGCGGTGACAGCTCGCTGCCCTTGTGTTTCATCATCGAATACTCGCCGTATTCTTTGGCTTCGAACTTTCCCGCCTTCACTGCTTTGATGGCCAATTCGATGGTGGGCTCCATGTTCCACAGTGCCGATGCCACCACGGTGTCGGGGTACTTGTCTTGCGTGTTGATGACGTTGCCGATGGCCAGCTTGCCTTTTTCTTTGGCCGCGTCACTCACCCCAAAACGCTCGGCATAAAGCACGTCGGCACCCTTGTCGATCATGGCGAAAGCAGCTTCTTTGGCCTTCGGTGGATCAAACCAACTGTTGATGAAGCTGACGGTGAATTCGACCTTGGGGTTGGTCTCTTTCGCGCCCGCCATGAAGGCGTTCATCAAGCGGTTGACTTCAGGAATCGGGAAGCCGCCGACCATGCCAATTTTGTTGCTCTTGGTCATGCCGCCCGCGATCATGCCGCTGAGGTAGGCGGGCTCTTGGATGTAGTTGTCGAACACACCAAAGTTGGGCGCTTGAGGTTTGCCGCCCGAGCCCACAAGGAAGTTGACTTTGGGGTAGTCCTTGGCCACTTTGCGCGCGGCCGCTTCCACCGCAAACGACTCGCCGACGATCAGCGTGTGGCCGCCTTCTGCGTAGCCGCGCATCACGCGTTCGTAGTCGGCGTTGGTGACGTTTTCCGAGAACACATATTCAATGTCGCCGCGCGCCACAGCCGCCTTCAAGGCTTTGTCGATGCGGCTGACCCACTGCTGCTCCACGGGCACGGTGTAGATGGCGGCCACTTTGATTTTGGCCTGCGCGAACGCGGTCTGACCGCAGGCCAATATGGCGGCACCAGCCAGGGTGCACATCAAGGCGCGACGAGAAATTTGCATGGTTCATGTCCTGGTTGAAAGATTGACAGAGGTAAGAGCCAATCCATTAAGCAAGAGGCGTTCCGCTTGCGCAAGGGGGCCTGCCCTGATGATGCCGGTGCGTGTGAATGCGAGCCAGTGTCTTCCGGGCGCGGTGCAAGATTCCAAAAAACCTGTCTCCTAGAAAGCCGCGCCCATGACCGACCATGTCTTGCCGTCCCTGGCCTCTGGCGATGGCTCGTCAGGCGTGGGCAAGCCACGCGCCTGGGGCCGAACGCCTTTGCGCGGCCGGGCGGTGTGGGCATCGTCACCGACGAGATGCTGCAACTTTTGGCGGACCGTGACGACGTGTTGATCGGCGTGCTGGGCCACGAACTGGGCCATGTGCAGCGCCGCCACGGCATGCGCATGATGGTGCAAACCACGGTGCTTGGGGCGGTGGCCACGTTGCTGTGGGGTGACATCAGCACCGTGCTCGCGGCAGCGCCCGCTCTGCTCGGCCAAAGCGCCTATTTGCGCGAGTTTGAGCGCGAAGCCGACGGCGATTCGGTGGCCCTGCTGCAGGCCAACGGCCTGTCGCCCTTGGTGATGGTGGAGTTGTTTGAGCGGCTGAAAAAACAACGTGAAACCGACGCCTCAGATCAAAGCGAAAAGTCTGCCGACGCCTTTGACCTTGGCATCGCCCTGGCCAGTCACCCTGCCGATGCCGAGCGTGCGCAGCGTTTTCGCGACGCGGCAGCGCGTTGAATTGCGCTTGAATCCGCGCCAACTGTCACGGGGCCAAACCTACAATCTGTGACCGACCGCCGCCAAGCGCTTGCTGCGCGAAATTTCATGACCAGCTTAACTTCACTCACCGCCTTGTCGCCCCTTGACGGCCGTTACGCCTCGCGCATGGGAGTGCTGCGACCGCTGCTCAGCGAGTTCGGTTTGATGCACCGCCGGGTGCAAGTGGAAGTTGAGTGGTTTGTGGCGTTGTCTGACGCGGGCATGTCGCAGTTCAAGCCGCTGTCTGAGGCGGCGCGCGGTTTGCTGCGCGGCTTGGTGGCGCGGTTTTCCGAAGCCGATGCGCAGGCCATCAAAGACATCGAGCGCGTCACCAACCACGACGTGAAGGCCGTTGAAAACTGGCTCAAAGGTCGTTTCGAGACCAACCCCGAATTGCACGCCGCCGGGGAGTTTGTGCACTTCGCCTGCACCAGCGAAGACATCAACAGCACCAGCCATGCGCTGATGTTGCAGGCCGCACGATCGGATGTGTTGCTGCCGTCGCTTGACGCCATCGTGGCCACGCTGACTGACCTGGCACACCTCTTGGCTGACGTTCCCATGCTCAGCCGCACCCACGGCCAAACTGCCACACCCACCACCGTGGGCAAAGAAGTGGCCAACGTCGTGGCGCGTTTGCAAGGCGCACGCCAGCGCATGGCTGATGTGAAGCTGCTGGCCAAGATGAACGGCGCGGTGGGCAACTACAACGCCCATTTGGCGGCCTGCCCCGAGATTGATTGGGAGGCCTTCAGCCGCCGCGTCGTAGAAAAGCAATTGGGCCTGGGCTTCAACGCCTACACCACGCAAATTGAGCCGCACGACTGCATGGCCGAGCTGTTTGATGCGGTGACGCGCACCAACACCATCCTGATTGATTGGTCGCGCGATGTGTGGATGTACATCAGCCTGGGCTATTTCAAGCAGCACCTGAAAGAGGGCGAAATTGGCTCCAGCACCATGCCGCACAAGGTCAACCCGATTGATTTTGAAAACGCCGAAGGCAACTTTGGGTTGGCCAATGCGCTGCTCACCCACATGAGCCAAAAGCTCCCGCTCAGCCGCATGCAACGCGACCTGACCGACAGCACGGTGCTGCGCAACATGGGCGTGGCTTTGGGTTATGCGGTGATTGGCTACGACAGCTTGCAGCGCGGCTTGGGCAAGTTGGAAGTCAACGAGGCGGCCTTGACTGAAGACTTGGAGCGTGCGTGGGAAGTGATGGCCGAGCCGGTGCAAACGGTCATGCGCCGCCACGGCTTGGCCAACCCTTACGGCCGCTTGAAAGAACTCACGCGCGGCAAAGCCATCACGCGCGAAGCGATACACGCCTTCATTCAGACGCTTGAGATTCCGGCCGAGGAGCGTGAGCGTTTGTTGGCGTTGACGCCCGCCAATTACCTGGGCGCGGCAGCCAGCTTGGCAGCCGCCATCGGGAAAGTGGAGCCGTGAAATTCACCGATCACCTGCGCCACGCCGAGCGCGTCAACCGCTCGATGCTGTGCGTGGGCCTGGACCCTGACCCGGCTAAATTTCCTGGCGATTGGCGTGGCGATTCGCGCCGCATTTTTGATTTTTGCAAAGCAATTGTTGATGCCACACGCGACGTGGTGATTGCCTACAAGCCGCAGATTGCTTACTTTGCCGCGCACCGCGCCGAAGACCAACTTGAGTCGCTGATTGCGCACATCCACAGCGTCGCACCCGACGTGCCGGTGATCTTGGACGCCAAGCGCGGCGACATCGGCAGCACCGCCGAACAGTACGCGGCAGAGGCGTTTGAGCGTTACCGCGCCGACGCGTTGACGTTGTCGCCTTTCATGGGCTTCGATTCCATAGAACCCTATTTGCGTTACCCCGACAAGGGCTTGATCTTGCTGTGCCGCACCTCCAACCCGGGTGGCGCCGACTTGCAAGGCCAAGCTTTGGCGACCGGTGATCGCCTGTTTGAACACATCGCGCGCTTGGCCCAAGGCCCCTGGAACCGCAGTGGTCAATTGGGCTTGGTGGTGGGTGCCACCGTGCCCGGCGAGATCGAGCGCGTGCGCCAGCTCGCGCCCACCTTGCCGCTGTTGATACCGGGCATCGGCGCGCAGGGCGGTGACGCGGCGGCTACGGTGCGTGCGGGTTGGCGCGGTCAGCCCTCGGTGACCACCGGCCCCATCATCGTCAGTTCGTCGCGCGCGGTGCTTTACGCATCGTCTGGCGATGACTTTGCGGTGGCCGCCCGCGCCGAGGCGGTCGCGGCGCAAGCTGCCTTGAACTGTGCCTTGCCGCTGTGATGCGGTTCCGTGGCTGGCACCTTTCGAGACTTAACAACGCCTTCCTGCCTGTGGTTTCATCGAGCGCTTCAAGACCCAAACGCCCAAGCCGATGAGCTTTTACGCGGATGACTCGACCCGCGTCAATTTCAGCTGCAATTTTTAGACTTGACATCTTGACCACCCAAACCGCCCCGCAGCCCATGTCCGAGCGCGCCGATGCCATCGACCTGGGCATGACCCGACGCTATTTCAGCGTCGGTGGCATCACCTGCTTTTTGGTTGGTGTGGTGCTGACGCTGCAATCGCAATCGGCGTGGAACGAGAATCGACTCGCTGTGGTCGGGGCCTGCATGGCCGTGTCGGCCCTCTTTGCCCTTGCGCGCTGGAAAGCGCACGTTTTGCCGTCCCGTTTTGCGGTGTTGAGCATGGGCTGGATTTGCTGCGGTTTGGTCACCTTGTTGGCCGTGGGCATGGGCGATGGGCTGCGCTCTGCCTACATCGGCTTTCTTGCCTTGTTGGTGTGCGCTGTCATGGTGATGACCGGCCGCCGTCAGGGTGCCGTCATGGCCGCGGGTTGCGCGGCCATCGTGATGGGTTTGTTGTTCGCTGAAGAGGCCGGGCTGACGAACAGCGCAGCAGCGGCCGCGCTCGAGCCGCTGTGGATGCGGACGTTGAGCCAACTGTTGGTGGTCGGCGCGGGCTGGGGCGTCGGGCTGGTGCTGCTGCGCACGGTGGGCGATTCGCTGAACCAAGTCGCCGAGCGCGAACGCCGCTTCAGCGCGCTGCTGCGCATCGGTGTTGACTGGTATTGGGAGATGGACGCCAACTTCCGCTTCATTCATGTGTCAGACAACCCCGACAGCGGCTCGCACATCGACAGCGATGCGCGCTTGGGCGTGACGCCTTGGGAAATGCCTGGCATCGGCATGACGGAAGTGGAGCTGGCCGCACACCGCGCCGATTTGGAAGCTCACTTGCCGTTCAGCGGCACGCTTGCGCGGCGGCGCGACAGCTTTGGCGCATTGCGCTATCTCAGCATCAGCGGCGAGCCCAAGTACGACGCGCGGGGCGACTTCATAGGCTACTGGGGCGTGGGCCGCGACGTCACCAACGAAGTGGCAGCGCAGCACGCCCACGCCGCCAGCGAAACGCGCTACAGCGAGCTGTTTGAGCGCTCTCCGTCGGCCTTGTTGCTTGACCGCGGCGGCGTCGTGTTCGACGCCAACGGCGCGGCTGCGCGCATGTTTGGCTTTGCCAGCAGCGAGGCCATGACGGGCTTCAACGCGGCTGAGTTGTACCCCGATGCCCAGACCGACGCCGATGCCTTCGGCCACATGCGCGACCGCTTGGATCAGCTTGAGACCTTGCCGGTGGGCGAAGGCGTGCCGATTGCTGATTTCAGCCTGCAAGCCGTCAACGGACGTCGTTTGAACGTGCAAGTCACGGGTGTTCGGGTGGACACCTCTGACGGCCCGGCCACTTTGTCCATCTTCTACGACATCACCTCGCGCATGGTGGCCGAGGCGGCCCTGCGCCGTTCGGAGGCGGTGCTGTCGCACTTGTTTGCCACGAGTCCCGACAGCATCGCACTGACCGAGTTGAGCACAGGCCGCTACACCTTGGTCAACGACAGCTTTTTGCAGCTGACCGGTTACCGCCGTGAAGAACTGCTGGGCAAGACATCCTATGAGCTGGGCATTTGGGCCAACGTGGCCGACCGCACGGCCATCGTCGAAGGCGTGCGCGAAGGCGGTCGCGTCAAGGGTCGCGCAGTGTTGCTGCGCAAGAAGGGCAATCAACTCGTTCCCACCTTGGTGTCGGCGGCGTGCTTTGAGATGGATGGCCTGAACTACATAGTCTCCAGCGTGCGCGACATGTCTGAGATCGAGCAAGTGCGCTTGGAGCACGGTGCAATTTTCCAAAATGCGTCGGTCGGCATCGCGCTCACACGCGACCGCCGCATTGTTCAGGCCAACGCCTTGATCGAACGCATGTTCGGCTGGCGGCCTGGACAGTTGGCCGGGCAAGTGGCCAGCGTGGTCTGGAAAGATCACGCCGAACTGAGCCGATTGATGGAACTGAGCGACTCAGAACGCCCCGACGCAGACAGCCGATCCGAAACCCGCGCCGCGCCCGCCGTCGAACGTGAAATGCTGCGCCGTGACGGCAGCCTGTTTTGGTGCCGCGTGCGCGCCCAAATCGTCAACCCCAGCGACCCCAGCCAAGGCGGCACGATCTGGATTTTTGAAGACATCACCGACGAGCGCGCGACGGCTTTGAAGTTGTCGTCGGCTTTGGACGCGGCCGAGGCCGCCAGCCACGCCAAGAGCGCCTTCTTGGCCAACACCAGCCACGAGATCCGAACGCCTTTGAACGGCCTGCTCGGCTTGGCCCGCTTGGCCATGCGCAACGGCCTCGACGCCGAGCGCCGCCAGCAGTACCTGAACCAAATTTTCGAGAGCGCGCAGAGCTTGTCCGCCGTCATGACCGATGTGCTGGATTTGTCCAAAATTGAGGCCGGAAAAATCACCCTGGAAGCCGTGCCCTTCTCGCTGCGCGACAGCTTGCATGCGGTGCAAAGCGCTTACAGCGCCTTGGCAGAAGCCAAAGGCCTGAGTCTGAGTTTGCACATCGACGAAGTGCTGCCTGCCCATGTGTTGGGCGACCCGGTGCGGGTGCGCCAAATCCTCAGCAACTTCACCACCAACGCGCTCAAATTCACCAGCCGCGGCAGCGTGCACATTGCCGCGCAGACCACCTTGGGCGGCTTGCTGCGCCTCAGCGTGGCCGACACCGGCGTGGGCATCGCATCGGAAACTCAGGCGCGCTTGTTCACGCCTTTCACCCAGGCCGACACCTCCACCACGCGGCGCTACGGAGGCACGGGCTTGGGCCTGTCCATTTGCCGCGAATTGGCCAATCTGATGGGCGGCACCGTCGGCATGGACAGCCGCATCGGCCAAGGCAGCACCTTCTGGGCCGACCTGCCTTTGCAGCCCATCGCCGCCGGTGTCCCGGTGCCCGACACCTCGTGGGACGTGTCCGACCGCCTGCAAGGCGCGCACGTGTTGGTGGTCGAAGACAACCCCGTCAACATGATGATCGTGGTGGCCATGCTTGAGCAATGGGGCGTGCAAGTGGCGCAGGTCACTGACGGCAGTTTGGCGCTCGGCGCCGTCGAGCATGCTGTCAACGAGCGGCTGCCGTTCGACATGGTGTTGATGGATGTGCAAATGCCCGAGATGAGCGGCCATGAAGCCGCCCGCCAACTGCGCCAACGCTACGACGCGCAAGCCCTGCCCATCGTGGCCCTCACCGCCGCGGCGTTGGTGTCCGAACGCGACCACGCCCTGCAAAGCGGCATGAATGACTTCCTCACCAAACCCATAGACGCGCAGCAGCTGCGGGCCACCGTGAGGCGGTACGCTGCACGGGTGCTGTGACGTGCAGCTGCGTTTGACGTAGATCGTTCAGGGTTGCTTCGAGCATTGCAAGCAATGCAAACCTTCGTAAAGCCCACCACACCCTGTCATCAAAACATCGGCCGGAACGGTTAACTGTGCAGAAGCCGTTGGATTCAACGGCGCGTTGATGGAGTCTTGCCATGTCTGTGTCTGTGTCAATTTCTTCGCTTGAAAAGCTTGCCCAAGTCGGCCGAACCGCTACCGTCTTGCTTTGTGTGGCCTCGTTGTCTGCCTGCGTGGTCGCACCGTACCGAGGTTATGGAGGCCATGGAGGCTACGGTGGCGACGGCGGGGGACGCGGCTACGGTCAACCCGTGCCGCAGGCTGGCGGGCCGTATGAACAACCGGGCATCGTGGTCGACGTTGCGCCGCCCGCGCCCTACGTGGAAGTCATTCCCGTTTTGCCATTTTTAGGAGCGCTGTGGATCGGCGGCTACTGGGGTTGGCGTGGTGGGCGGCATTCTTGGGTGCCAGGACGCTACGAGCAGCCCCGTCCTGGCTACGGTTGGAATGCGCACGCCTGGGTGAATGAAGGCGGGCGATGGTATTTGCGCGGCGGGGGTTGGGTCAGGCGCTGATTCAGCTGGGCCAAGCGCGAGCGGCTTGCCGGAAGGTGCGCCCCATGATTCAATCTGCGGCGGCAAGTTTGCCGCCGCCCTCACAAGGAGATTTCATGAAACACCTGTTGACCGCTTTGAGCCTTTTGGTTGCCTCTCTTTCCACTTCGGCCTTCGCCGCTGACGCGCCCACCGCTCAGCAAAGCAAGATGGGCACGTGCAACAAAGAGGCCGTGGGTAAAAAAGGCGATGAGCGCAAAGCCTTCATGAAGACGTGCCTGTCAGCCAAAAAAGAAGGCCAGCAAAGCAAGATGAAAACTTGCAACGCATCCGCCAAGGGCAAAAAAGGCGACGAACGCAAGGCCTTCATGAAAGAGTGCCTCAGCAAATAAGTGAGCGTCCGGCCAAAAGAAAAGCCCGGTTCAGCCGGGCTTTTTCGCGTCCAACTTTTTCGTCAGTCTGCCGTTTGCGCCGCCTTCCAATAGGTCGCGTCGGCGTAGCAGTGCTTCAAAAAGTCAATCCACAAACGCACGCGCAGCGGCAAGTGTTTGCGCTGCGCAAACACCGCGTAAATGCCGTTCGGCGGCGCGGCAAAGTCTTCCAGCACGCTGACCAATTGGCCGCTGGCCACTTGATGTTCCACCTCCCATGTTGAACGCCATGCGAGCCCCAAGCCTGCCAAACACCATTGGTGCAGCACCTGGCCGTCGCTGCAATCCACGCGGCCCCTGGGGCGCATGTGGGTGACGGCGCCGTCGATGTTGAACGCCCAGCCGCGCGTTTGGCTGGCGTCGCTGCTCAGCGTCAGGCATTCGTGGCGGCTCAGGTCTGACGGCTTCAGCGGCGTGCCTGCTCGCTTCAAATAAGCGGGCGTGGCCACGCACAGCCGACGGTTGTCGGCCAGGCGCACGCTGACCAAGCTGCTGTCGGGCAAATCGCCCACGCGCACGGCGCAGTCCACCGCCTCGTTCACGATGTCCACCACGCGGTCTGACAAATTCAGCGACACATTCACGTCCGGGTGCGCCGCAATGAAGCGCGGCACCAGCGGGGCCACATGGCGACGCCCAAACCCCGCCGGTGCGGTGATGCGCAAATAGCCGCTGGCCTTCACGCCGCCTGCGCTGACGCTGGCTTCGGCCTGCGCCAGCTCGGTCAACACCCGCTGGCAGCTTTCTAAAAATGCACTGCCTTCGTGGGTGAGCGTGATTTTTCGGGTGGTGCGCACCAGCAGCTTCACGCCCAGGCGCGCTTCCAGCGCGTCGATGCGACGGCCTATCACCGCCGGGGCCACGCCCTCTGCCAGCGCGGTCGCAGTCAGACTGCCTTTGGCAGCCACCGCGACAAAGGATTCAAGTTGCTTGAGCTGGGCCATGCAGAAAGGTTAACGCCAAATTGCGAGCACAACGTCTAAAAAAGTCATGAATCTTGCGCATTTGGCGCAATCAATGCTGGCCACCGCATCGAATAAATTCACGGCATGCGCAAAATACCGTCAGTCGAGGCTACGCCCTCAGCGACCGCCACCACCACCGCCACCACGGCCACCACCGCCACCACCGCCACCAAAGCCGTCATCTTTGACGCTTACGGCACGCTGTTTGATGTTTACAGCGTGGGCTTGCTGGCCGACCAGTTGTTTCCCGGTTTCGGTGAGCGCCTGAGTTTGCTGTGGCGCGACAAGCAAATCGACTACACGCGCATCACCTCCATGAGCGGTCAATACAAGCCGTTCTGGGAGCTGACGCGCGCAGGCCTGCGCTTCGCGGCGCTCAAGCTCGGCCTCTCGCTGACCGAGCAAGCCGAAGAACAGTTGATGAACCAGTACCGTCACCTCAGCGCCTTCCCAGAAAACCGCGAGGTGTTGGTGGCTTTGCAACAGCGCGGCGTGCCCTGCGGCATTTTGAGCAACGGCGACCCCGACATGCTGGGCGTGGCCGTGCGAAGCGCAGGCTTCAGCGGTTTGCTCAAGCCCGTCATCAGCGTGCACCCCATCCGCAAATACAAAACCGACCCGGCCGCCTACGCGCTGGGCACCCAAGCTTTCGGGCTGCCCGCCAAAGAGATTTTGTTTGTCTCCAGCAACTGCTGGGACGCCGTGGGCGCGACTTGGTTTGGCTACACCACGCTGTGGGTCAACCGCGCGGGTGCGCCGCTTGAGCAGCTTGCCTGCGCACCCGCGCGCACGGGCAGCAGCCTGCGCGATGTGCTGGAGTTTTTCCCTGCCTCGCCTACAGCCTCGTCCTCGGCCTCATTCCCGTCCTGACACCCATTTTTTCCCCAGAGAGTTTCAAACCATGACAGCACGCATTTCGGTTCACGGCCTGACGGTCGACGCCGCACTCAAGACCTTCATCGACCAGCAAGTGCTGCCAGGCACCGGCGTCAGCGCGAAGAAATTCTGGCTGGGGTTTGACGCCCTCGTGCGCGACTTGGCCCCGAAAAATGCAGCGCTGTTGGCCGAGCGTGATCGCCTGCAAACCGAACTCGATACCTGGCACCGCGCCCATCCCGGCCCCATCCAAAGCATGCCCACCTACCGCGTCTTCTTGAAGCAAATCGGCTACTTGGTGCCGGTGCCTGCCGACGTGCGCATCACCACCCAAAACGTCGACGCCGAATTGGCCCTGCAAGCCGGGCCGCAGTTGGTGGTGCCCATCACCAACGCGCGCTACGCCTTGAACGCCGCCAACGCGCGCTGGGGCTCGTTGTACGACGCGCTGTATGGCACCGATGCGTTGTCAGAAGACCACGGCGCGCACAAGACAGCGCCGTACAACCCGGTGCGCGGTGCCAAGGTCATCGAATACGCACGCCATGTTTTAGACCGCTGCGCGCCGTTGAAAAAAGGCTCGCACATTCACAGCACCGGCTACCGCGTAGAAAGCGGCGCGTTGGTCGTCACTTTGCAGGGCGGCGCTGTGACGACGCTGGCCAAAGCGTCGCAGTTTGTGGGCTATCAGGGCAAGGCAGCCTCACCTTCGGCAGTGCTGCTGGTGCACCACGGCTTGCACCTGGACATTCGCATCGACCGCAGCACCGCCATTGGCCAAAGCGACGCCGCTGGCGTGAGCGATTTGGTGCTCGAATCGGCCTTGTCCACCATCTTAGATTTGGAAGATTCAGTGGCCGTGGTGGACGGTGCCGACAAGGTGCAGGCCTACGGAAACTGGCTGGGTATTTTGAAAGGCACGCTGACCGAGACCATCACCAAAGGCGCGGCTACCTTCACGCGCGGCTTGAATGCAGACCGCGTGTACACCGGCCCCAAAGATGAGAAGGTCAAACTGCACGGCCGCTCACTTTTGTTCGTCCGCAACGTCGGTCACCTCATGACCCACCCCGCGATTTTGTGGAGCGGCGAACAAGAAATTCCTGAAGGAATTTTGGACGCCGTGGTCACCACAGCCATCGCGCTGCACGACCTCAAAAGGAAAGGAAACTCACGCACCGGCTCGGTCTACATCGTCAAACCCAAGATGCACGGCCCGCTTGAGGTCGCCTTTGCCGACGAGCTTTTTGCGCGCGTTGAAAACATGCTGAGCCTGCCTGCCAGCACCGTCAAGCTCGGCATCATGGACGAAGAGCGCCGCACCAGCGTCAACCTCAAAGCCTGCATTGCTGCGGCTTCCAGCCGTGTGGCCTTCATCAACACCGGCTTCCTCGACCGCACCGGCGACGAAATGCACACCGCCATGCGCGCCGGTGCCATGCTGCGCAAAGGCGACATGAAAACCAGCGCCTGGATTCAGGCTTACGAGCGCAACAACGTGCTGGTGGGCCTGAACTGCGGCCTGCGCGGCAAAGCGCAAATTGGCAAAGGCATGTGGGCCATGCCCGACTTGATGGCCGCCATGCTGCAACAAAAAGTGGCTCACCCTCAAGCCGGCGCCAACACCGCCTGGGTGCCGTCGCCCACCGCCGCCACGCTGCATGCGTTGCACTACCACCAGGTCGATGTGAAGGCCGTGCAAAAGCGCTTGGAAGCCACCGACTTCAATGCCGAAGCACCGAGCTTGTTGAACGGCTTGCTCTCAGTCCCGGTCGCCAAAAACGCGCGTTGGTCAGACGCCGACAAACAGCAAGAACTCGACAACAACGCCCAAGGCATCTTGGGTTACGTGGTGCGCTGGGTAGACCAAGGCGTGGGTTGTTCCAAGGTGCCCGACATCCACAACGTCGGCCTCATGGAAGACCGCGCCACGCTGCGCATCAGCAGCCAGCACATGGCCAACTGGTTGCTGCACGGCGTGGTGACGAAGGCGCAAGTCACGTCCACTTTGAAGCGCATGGCCAAGGTCGTGGACAAACAAAACGCAGGCGACGCCAAGTACCAGCCCATGGCCGCCAACTTCGACACCTCAGTGGCGTTTCAAGCGGCCAGCGATTTGGTCTTCAAAGGCTTGACGCAGCCCAGCGGCTACACCGAACCACTGCTGCATGCGGCACGGCTGGCGGTGAAGGCGCAGCAGGTTTGAAGGCGTAAGACTTCATCGCCGACAACACACCAAACGGCAAGGTGTTCAAACTCTGCGCACGCAGAACCAGCCTACTCCCCCCATCAACTCCGTGGGCACCGTGTGCTCTGGGTTCATGCGCAGCGCTGAGCTTGTTGTTCAAATGGCGGCAGCAGCCGCGACACGTTGGCTTGGCGGGTGTGCAGCAGCAAGTGAGAGTGATTGCCCATCAAGCAATGAGCCAGCAACTGAGCGTTAAAGCGGGCCACGACTTGAGCAACGAAGCCCAAGTGCATCTGCCGGTCGTCGTCACTGCGGTAACTGGGCTCGCGGCGGTCTACACGCGACGTGACGTGGTGTGCCGCGCGAGGGAATTCGATGCGAACGGGACGGGCCTTGTGGGAAGTTTGGGTCAAATGCGAGACTTGATCCCAGGGCTTGTGTCCTCATGACTCGCAACTCATAAACCCGACTGGGAATCAGCCTGCCAGCGTGGGAAGTCCCTCAACGGGTTGGGAGTCACCGCATTGCCGTTCCGGCCGTCGGCTTCGGAGTGCGAGCCGCATCAGGAACCGGCCAAAGGTCAGTGACCATCGGAATGTTGGTGTCAGCATTTGTCCTCGCGACCTTCCATCGCAAGCGGTTTTTGTTGCCGTACAGGCCGACGCGGGCCTCGACCATTTGTACCTGGAACCCCTTGGACAGAACTGTCACCGAGATCTTTGCTCGTGGCCACGCCGGTGCCACGTTGACTGAGTATTTCTCCTCGTCTTGTTGCGTGCGCAGCCATCCGGAGATGTCCCCGTGTTCGAGGTGAAGATCGAGTCGTATGAATGGAGCAGGTATGCAACCGTCCACGGCTCCTTCGTTCGTCCAGTCGTCTGCCAAGTGCTTGTGCTGGGCCTCAATCACTCCTTTGCGTACGCGGCTCAACCAGTACAGAACGGCGACCTCGCTCGTCGCGGTAGCGATAGACGAATCGCCAGCTTGGAGGAATTCAAGAGGTGTCATCGAAAGACTCGCTAGGTTGGCGCGTGAGACCTATCGGTCGGCATGAGCCGCGTGAAAAAGGTGAAGCCTTTTTGACGTCCGCGCAATGGAGCGGGTCGGGTGTCACGTCTCCAGTGCGCGCAGGAGTTTTGGATGCTTAACGGCCACCTTCAGCAGCGTACGCGCTGCACCCGTAGGTTCCCTACGACCTTGCTCCCAGTCTTGAAGCGTACGAGGCGACACCCCCAGCAATTGCGCGAAGGCTTGCTGCGAAAGCCCCACGCTCGCTCTTGCCTCCGCTGCCGCCGCTAACTTGACCTTCGTGACCCGGGCGGCCTGACCGCGATTCATTTGTTTAACCGACGCCAAGAGGTCATCTTGAAACTTCTGCATTTCAGATTGCATCTTCAACTCCTTGCTTTAAATGTGCGAGGAACGACGCAGGCAGGTTGTCGAACTTCGCCTTGGCATAAACGATCAGCAGCCACACAGCCTCATCGGCGGCAAGAAAGTAGATGACACGAGCGCCGCCACTCTTGCCCCTACCTGACCTCGACCACCTGACCTTGCGACAACCCCCAGACCCACGGATCAGGTCTCCAGATTCCGGGTTTGCCGCGATGTAATTGATGAACTCTTGGCGCTCGGCATCGGACCAAACCACTACGGCATACCGAACGAAGACTGGCGTTTCGACTACCGTGCGCATGCAGCATGATACGGCAATGCCGGACTACGCGCAAAGCCTTTCTTGCGACGCCCAACCGTTTGACATGAGGGGTGGGGGCTTCGATATTCAACGCGTCGCTACCTCATCCGCAGCGGCAAGGCGCGAGGGCCGAACGACCGATTTGGCGTACTCGCGTATGAGGGCGTTGGGCCCTTGCGCCTTGCCGCCCGCGCTGCTGGTTGCGCGTGGTTCATTGCACGGCCGGTGCGAACCCTTCGATACCTCAGGGCGAACGGGGTGGGGTTGTATGCCCAAACCCAAATCCAAATCCAATTCCAATCCCACAACCCACAACCCACAACCCACAACCCACAACCCACAACCCACGACCCACGACCCACGACCACGACCACGACCACGACCAGAACGCAGAACGCAGAACGCAGAACGCAGAACGCAGAACGCAGAACGACTGCGGCCTGTCAGTCACCTCGCCGAGAGGCCCTTGCTTCGATTTTTTAAGGCAGTCGGTAGAGCGACCACACGTTGAACGCAGTGGGTTACTTCGCCATCAACTCCGCCGGCACCGTGTGCTCGGGGTTCAGGCACAGCTCGAAGCTTTTGGCCAGCGCTTCAAACTGATCGGGTGGCAGCGGTTTGCCGAGCAAGTAGCCTTGGAACTGGTCTATGCCCAAAGCTTTCACCGCCTCCAATTGCGCTGAAGTTTCTATGCCTTCTGCGACCACGCGCATGCCCAGGCTGTGGCCCAGCACGGTGATGGCGTGGACGATGGCCAGGTCGGCTTTGTCGTCTGGCAGACCTTGCACAAAAGAGCGGTCTATCTTCAATTCGTCGAGCGGGAAGTGTTTGACGTAGGTCATGGACGAATAGCCGGTGCCGAAGTCGTCGATGGAGATTTCCACGCCCAGTTCGCGCAGTTGCTTGAGCTGCAAACTGGCCGGTCCGATGCGGTCGATCAGCGTGCCTTCGGTCAGTTCCAACACCAATTGGCCGCGCTCGATGTCGTGACGCTTCATGACGCTTCGGATGTCGCGCACCAAGTGTTCGCTGACGAGTTCTTGCCGCGACAAATTCACCGCCACTTTCACGTGGCCCAAACCGCAGGTGCGCCAAATTGCCAGCTGGGCACAGGCTTGATCGACGACGAAAGCGCCGATGTCACAGATCAATCCTGTTTCTTCGGCGATGGGGATGAAACGGTCGGGCGCGATGTTGCCCAGCTCGGCGTGTTTCCAGCGCAGCAGTGCCTCGGCCGCCACGATCAGGCCGCTGTAGCGATCCACCTTCGGCTGATACACCACGCTGAGTTCTTTGCGCTCAATGGCGCGGCGCAGTTGGGCTTCGAGCTTGATGCGCTCGATCGAGATTTGATTGAACTCTTTTGAGTAAAAGCGCCAGGTGTTGCGACCGGCTGACTGCGCGTGCTCGGCGGCCGATGCGGCGTAGCCCATCAAGTCGTCGGCATTCGCGCCGTCGTCGGGGAACATGGAAATGCCGATGCTGGGGTTGTTCAGCACGTCGTCATCGCACAACCCGTCACCGCCCAAACCGGTATTGCCCAAACCGTTATTACCCAAACGAAATGGCCGCGCCATCGCGTCCAACACGCGACGCGCCACGAGCTCGGCCACGTCGGGCGAGTCGATGTGGGGCAACAAAATGACAAAGGCTTCGCTGTCCAGGCGGCTGACCATCACGGTTTCCAGGCGGTTTTCGCGCAGGTCGTCGAGGTCGCGGCGCACACAGCCCACCAAACGGCGCGCCACGCGGCTGAGCATCTGCTCGCTGGCCGCAGGGCCCAGCAAAGCGCTGACTTGATGGAAGCGGTCGAGCTTGACATGCAGCAAGCTCAGCCGCGATCCCGCGCCTTTGCCCAGCGAGCGTGCATGCTCAATGCTGGCATTGGTGCGGTCTACGAACGCGCGCCGATTCGGCAGCCCGGTGAGCGGGTCGCTGTTGGCCAATCGGTCTTGATACACCTTCAGCGCCAAGCTGTTGCGCACCCGCAAAACCAGCTCGCTGGCGTCCACCGGTTTGGCCAAAAATTCGGTGGCACCCAGGTCGAGCGCCCGCAGTTTGGTGGCCGGGTCGCTGGCGGCCGTGAGCACGATCACGGGCACGTAGCGCAGCGCTTCGTCGGCGCGCATCTGCGCCAGGATCTCGAAGCCCGACACCTTGGGCATCATCAGGTCCAACAGCACCAATGACGGCTTGCAAGAGCGCGCGGTTTCCAGGGCCAAGGTCGGGTCGTTGATGGCCACCAAGTGGGTGTAGCCGGCGTCTTCCAGATACGCCTGAATCACGTCGGTGAGCATGGGTTCGTCGTCGATCATCAGCACCGTGAGCTGATTGATGACGGGCGGCGCGTCGCTTTGCTCCGAATGGCTGCCGTCCAGGGGCGCGAATTCACTGACTTGACTCAAGGCGTCAAACGTCAAGTTGAATGCCGAAATTTCTTTGTTGGAGTAATTCATGCTGTGGCCACCTCTTCAACGGCCGAGTTCGCGCCGCTTCGCGACGGCGTTGCTGTCGATGTTGCTGTTGCTGTTGCTGTTGCCGTTGCCATAGACGACAACTCTGGTGGTGGCACCACGCGAAGCGCCAGTTGGTTCAGCTTCTCCATTTCAACGCGCGCGGCGACAGCGTCGGCGACCACAGCGGCGTGTTCCAAATCTCGCGCGGGCTCGAAGAAGGCGTCGTAACCCACGGTGCCGCCTGCGCCTTTCAGCCAGTGCGCCAAGGCGCTCAGGGCTGGGAAATCGCCCGCACTCAAGACACGCTGCATTTCGTCCAACTTGTTGGGCAACTGTTCGCAGAAGGTGCGCGCCACACGGGCCAAGCGCGGGTGCGTGGCCAGGCGTGAGGTGATGGGCGCGCCTCGCGGCTTGAAGTTTGCAGTGCTTCCGGCCGTCCCGCCTGACGGCGTGGCCGCAGCCGACACGGTCAAGGTGGGAAGCAGCACAGGTGCTTGCTCGTTGACCGTTTGCTCTGATCGCTCACCGCCCAAATAGACGGCCAAGGTGGCCAGCATGTGGTCGATGTCTATGGGCTTGGTCAGGTGGCCGGTGAAGCCGCCCGATTCGATCTCGCGCTCGAAACCTTTCATGGCATTGGCGGTAAGTGCCAGCACCGGCAAGGTGAGGCCTCGTTTGCGCAATTCTTGCGTGGCGGTGTGGCCGTCCATCACTGGCATTTGTATGTCCATCAACACCAAGTCGGGGCTGTGGGCGGCCACTTGTTCCAGCGCGATGGCGCCGTTCTCGGCCTCGATCACGTCTATGCCCGCATCGATCAGCACCAAGCGCACCAGCTCTCGGTTCTCGGTGCCGTCGTCCACCACCAGAACTTTGGGTTTTGGGGAATTGGGAAAGCGCCACATCACTTGCAGGCTGCTGGCTTGCAGGTCGCGCATTTGCAGCGATGCCAGTGCTTCAGGCGGCAGCCAGTGCACGCCGCTCAGGTCGCCCGTGGCAATGCTCACGTGGAACACGCTGCCCACACCCGGTTCGCTGGTGGCCACCACATCGCCACCCAAAGCGCGGGCAAAACGGCGGCTGATGGTCAGGCCTAAACCGGTGCCGCCGAATTGGCGGGTGGTAGACGCTTCAGCTTGCACGAAGGGCTCAAAAATAGATTCCAGGCGGTTATTGGGAATGCCAATGCCGCTGTCGGCAATGTCAATTTGCATCAGGCTCTGGTGGCCAGTGGGCGTTTGGCTTTCCAACATGCGAACGCTGATGCGCACTTCGCCGGTGGCGGTGAACTTAATGGCGTTGCCCACTAAATTGGTGAACACCTGACGCAGACGCGACGGGTCGCTGTGGATGTGTGCGGGCAAGGCCGAGTCAAACACCACGCGCAGCGCGATGCCCTTTTCGTCGGCCTTCACGTTCATGATTCGCGCCACGTCGAGCACCACTTGGTGCACTTCGCATTTCACGCTTTCAACTTCCAAATGACCGGCCTCGACTTTGCTCAAATCCAAAATGTCGTTGATCAGTTCCAACAAATGCTTGCCGCTGCCGTGAATGATGTTGAGGTACTTTTGTCGATTCTGCGAGCCGTTCTTTTCGCCTGAACTCACGCCTCTGCGCAGCAACTCGGTGAAGCCCAAAATCGCATTCATGGGCGTGCGAATTTCGTGGCTCATGTTGGCCAAGAAGTCGCTCTTGGCGCGGTTCGCCGCTTGCGCTGAATCGCGCGCCAAACGCAGTTCAAGTTCTTTGTGCTCTAGCTCAGTCACGTCGTCCAAGCTCACCAGCACACCGGCCGGTTTGTCGCCCGCGCCAGGAATGGGTGAGCTGTTGATCATGAAGGTGCGGCGCTCGCCGCTGCCGTCCAGCAGCATCAACACATCGCCCAAACGCAGTTGACCGTCACCCAGTGCGGCCACCCAGGGCAGGCCGATGCCGGTGGCTGCAACTTCAGAGCGCTGCGTCCACGGCAAGGCTGCTGCGCTGCTGCCTATGAGGCCGTCGGCATCTTGGCCGACCATGCGCGCGAAGGCCTTGTTGGCCAGCACGATGTCGCCTTGCGGGTCGAGCACCAACACGCCTTCGGCCAAGGTGTCGAAGGCTGTGCGCACACGCGCCGGAATGGCGTTGCTGGGGTCGAGGTGGCGCAGCATGCGGCGCAAGTACAAATAGAAAACGCCTGTGCAAAACAGCGCCAGGAAAATTGTCATAGGTGCCACGGCGGGCAGCCACGGTGCCCATTCCGCCAGCTTGGACAGCGGCACAAAGCGCAGCTCGGCTGCGCCCCAGACGCCGTCGGCTCCGCTGACGGGAATGACGAAGCGCGTGTCGGTTGATGCGGTCGACAAGCTGGCTGCACCGTCTGCATCGCCTGCATCGGCCTTCCCGGCCTGCACTGAAAAGCTGCCGTCGATGCTGCGCACGCGCACAGCGGTGATTTGTGGATTGCGTGAGGCCACATTGCTCAGGTAGCGCGCCAGGCCTTCGCTGTCGCCGCGCGCGGTGAGCAAGGCCGATGTCAAGCCAACAGATTCGGCCAAGGCAATGCGGCCTTCGCGCTGCGCTTGAACGCGGTCAGGCACCAGGCCAGCCATGTCGGCCAACAGCAACGCGCAGATCACGATCGAGCTCAAGCCGGTGGCCAGCAAGAATCGTGATGAAAGTTGAGCGCGCCAGCGCCGGTAAGCAGACGCCACGACCGTCCAAGGCATGCGTTTCATGGTGTGACTCCTGATGCTTGGCTGGATGCTTGGCTGGCCGCTTGGTTGGCCGCTTGGTTGGCATGAGCTACGGTGTGGACGGGTGTTGCGGCGATTGGTGTGGGCACCGCGTTTGCGGGTGCGGGTGCGGTTGCGTTGTCACTGCCCGCAAAAACTTTTTTTGCTTTGCTGAACAAACGTTCCAGCGCATCGGCTTTTTCTGCGTTCGGTTCACCGTTGGCTCCACCCAAGCCGTCGTCATCATTGGCTTGGCGCGCTTTGAACCGCGACAACACCGGCAGCGGATCCACCGTGGCCCACGCCGGAATGCTCGACGCCATGCTGGCCAGCAACACGCCGCCGCGCGCCAGCCACAGCACGTAGCCGACCGAGAAGCTGGTGGACAACACCAAGCTGCCGGCCACGGCTTGGCCGTCGGCCTGTGTGCCTTGGTCTAACTCTTCGCGGATGCGCTCAAAGGCTTTGTCCAGCGCGGTGTTGCGCACCGCGCTGTCGCTGGAGCCCAGCACCGCGTCGAGCAGTTTGCGGTCTTGCAAGCTGCTGCTCGAACTGCTCCAGTCAAGTGAGTTGGCGTCGCCGCCGAGCAGCAAAGTTTGCACATTGACGCTGCCAGCGGCAACGGTGGCCGTGGCCCAACGTGCGTCCGCTTCCGACCCAGGGCCTGCGTAGTTTGTGCTTGCCGAAGCGGTGCCGCGAAGCCCGCCGTCGCGTGCGTCATTTGCGCTGTTGTTCGATGCCGCCGTGGTTTGTGCGGTTGTTCGTGCGCTCGTCAGTCCTTGTGCTTGTGCTTGTGCTTGCGCTTCTGTCGCAGCGACTTCGGCTGCGACCTTCCCTGCGGCCAGCTCTGCAGCGGCGGCGCGGCTCGCCAGCACGTCAGCGGCTGATGCACTGGTGGGCTTGGCTGTGTTCGTGGTCGATGTGGTGCTGCTGTTCGTGGCGGTGGGGGTGCTGCTGTTGGTGGATGTGTTGGGGGTGCCCGCGTTCGTCGTGCTCACCACCGCGGCCGGCAGAGGGAGTGGCAGGCGTGTGAAGCTCACAGACGCGACGCTATTGAGCACGGTGTCGCCGTCACTCAAGGCCAAGCTGTAGCTTGGCGCGTTGAATGAACCGTCGTGCACAAAGCGAATTGCGTTGGCGTCGAGTTGTGCTTGCGTGAAAGTCAAGATGCGCACGCCAGGCGCGCTCGCCAACTCAAAGTACCCGCTGCTCACCGCCGAGACCGTGAACTTCAGTTGGGCGGCAGCCGTGTCCACATCTGTGGTCTTGATGTTGGGCACCGCTGCACCGGCTTCGGTGATGCGCAGTTGGTTGCTCAAAATCACCGGGGCGTCATTGACTTGCGTGTATCTGAGATCAAGCCCGGCCGAGGTCGCCTGTGCGCCCTCCACATCGCTCACGCTCAAGGCGTAGCCTGGCCGGGTGTCAGACCCGTCGTGAACAAAGCGCACGGTGCCTGCATTGAGTTCCGCCTGGGTGAATCGGGTGATGGCCACACCCGGGGCACTTGTCGATTCAAAGCGGCCGCCCACCACGGCTCTCGCGCTGATGCGCAGTTCGGCGGGGCTGTTGTCTTCGTCGGTGACTTGGACGGCGGGTATCGCAACACCACCCTCAGTCACGGTGAGTTCGTTCAGCGCAAACACGGGTTTGTCGTTGACAGCGGTGAAGTTGACTTCTCTCAGAGTCGAGCTGCTCTGCGCGCCGTCGCTGTCGGTGGCGGTCAGCGTGTAGCCGGGCCGCGTCTCAGACCCGTCGTGAACAAAGCGCACGGTGCCGGCATTGAGTTCTGCCTGGGTGAACTGGGTGATGGCCACACCCGGTGCGCTTGTCAATTCAAAGCGACCGCCCACCACGGCGCTCGCGCTGATGCGCAGTTCGGCGGGGCTGTTGTCTTCGTCGCTGACTTGGACGGCGGGTATCGCAACACCGCCCTCAGTCACGGTGAGTTCGTTCAGCGTAAACACGGGTTTGTCGTTGACAGCGGTGAAGTTGACTTCTCTCAGAGTCGAGCTGCTCTGCGCGCCGTCGCTGTCGGTGGCAGTCAGCGTGTAGCCGGGTGCTGCGCCTGAACCGTCGTGCACAAAGCGCACGCTGCTGGCGTTGAGGTCGGCTTGCGTGAACGACGTGATGACCACACCGGCCGCGCTGGTGGATTCAAAACGCCCGCCGCGCAGGTTTGAAACCGTGATTGTGATTTGCGCTGCACTGTTGTCTTCATCGGTCACGCTGATCAACGGCGTGGCCACGCCACCTTCGGTGACCGTAAGGCTGTTGGAAGTGAACACAGGGGCGTCGTTCACGGCTGTGAAAAAGACCTTGCCTTCGGAGGCCGGCAGGTTCTCGTCGTTGCTGGACTGGCGCAATGCTGGGTCGGTTGCGGCCAAGATGTAGGTGGGTTTTGTGCCCTGCCCACTGTCAACAAACTGCACCTGACGGTTGTCGATTTGCGATTGCGTGAAGCTGGTGATGGCTTGCCCGGCGTTGCTGGTCAGCTCGAAGCGTCCGCCGCTGACCGAGTTGACGTAGATGCTGATTTCTGTGGGCGCGTTGTCTGCGTCGATGACCTTGATGTTGGGTACCGCCACGCCGCCTTCGCTGATTTCGAGCGTGTTGGTCTCGAACAAGGGCAGGTCGTTGACCGGCGTGAAGACCACATTGCTGAGCACCGAGGTGTCAGACGCGCCGTCGCTGTCTGTCACCGTCAATGTGTATGCGGGCGCTTGTTCGGAGCCGTCGTGCACAAAGCGAATCAGGTCTGCGTTCAAGTCTGCAAGGGTGAAGCTATTGACGCCTTCTTCGACGCTGAAGCCAATTCCGCCTGGGGTCACCGGGCCGATCACAGGCCCCATGCGTTCGAATCGACCGCCGCTGAGCCCCGTCACCGTGATGAGCAACTCGGAAGGTATGTTGTTTGCGTCAGAGATTGCAATGCCCGGTGTCGCGCTGCCGCCTTCGCTGACCGTCAAACTGTTCTGCGTGAACACGGGTGGTGCGACGAATTTCAAGATGTTCACGTTGCTGGGCTGGCTGCTGAGCGCGCCGTCCGACACTGTCAGTGTGTAGGCCGGTGGCGTGCCGCTGCCCGCGTCCACAAAACGCACCTCGTTGGCGTCGATCTGTGCTTGTGTGAATGCCGTGATGGCCTGACCTGCGTCGGCGATGAGCTCGAACCGACCGCCGCTCAAGTTGCTGACGGTGAACGTCAACTGCGCGGGCGTGCTGTCTTCGTCGCTCGCGTCAATGTTCGGTATCGCGTTGCCGCCTTGGGTGATGCTGAGCGTGTTGAGGTTTAAAACCGGCGCATCGTTGATTGCAGTGAAAGTCACTGCGGCCACCGAGGTGGCTTGTAAGCCGCCTGGGTCGGACACCGTCAGGGTGTAGCTGGGCGCGTTGTTTGACCCGTCGTGCACAAAACGCACTTGGCTGTTGTCGATGTCGACTTGTTTGAAATTAGATATTGGTGCCGTGGGCGCGGCAATGAAGGCAAAAAACCCGCCGTTCAAATCGCTGACCGAGATCGTCAGTCGGCTGTTGTTGTCGTCTGCATCGGTGGTTTTGATTTGGCTGTTGGTGACGATGACGCTTTGATCCTCGCTGAGCGCCAGGGTGTTGATCAAAAATCTGGGTGCTCGGTTGGTGTCGTCGAAGACGACCACCACGTCTTTGAAGGCCGACGCGTTTTGAGGGTCGGTGACGGTCAGGCGGTAGCTCGGTTGCACGAAAGCGCCGTCATGGATGAACAGAACCGACCCAGCATTGACCTGCGCCTGCGTGAACACTGTGATGGCCGTGCCCGGTGCGCTGTTCAATTCGAAATGCCCGCCCGACAGGGCAGACACACTCAAAGTCAGCTGAGCGGCTGTGCTTTCCTCGTCGGTGACGACGATGCTGGGCGTTGCCGTGCCACCGTTTGAAATGTTCAGTGTGTTGGTCACGAACACCGGCACATCGTTGAGCGGTGTGAAGCTGATCTGTGCTGTGCTCAAGGCAGAGGACAGCAAGCCGTCCGACACCCTCAATTTGTACGACGGTGCGCTGTTGCTGCCGTCGTGCACGAAGCGCACCACACCGTCGTTGATCTGCTGTTGAGTGAATTGGGTGACGACGACAGCGGGTGCGCTGGTCAAACGGAAGCTGCCGTGGGTGATGTTGGTCGCCGTGAATGTCAGCGTGCTGGCAGACGGGTTGTCGACGTCGTTGGCCAGGATTTGCGGCACCACCGTGCCACTTTCGCTGAGGGTCAGTGTGTTGGTGACCAGCGTGGGCGCATCGTTGACAGGCGTCACCGCCAAAGTGGCGCTGCGGGTGACCAAGCCGCCCCGGCCGTCGCTCATCTCAAATGCAAAATTCACCGGCCCGTTGTAATTGGCCGCAGGCTTGTATGTCCACTTCGTCAAGTCGGAGGGCGCAGGCGGTGCAAGGTCGAACAGCCGTGCCGCAGGAATGGCGCTGTAGGTGCTGCTGCCGGGTGTTTGCCACTGCAAGCGCGCCGTCGAGACGTTCGTCTTCTCGTAGTACTCAACTTTGACAGCGTAGGCCGTGCCTGCGGTCAAGTTGATCGGGTTCGACACGTCGGCCTGCACGGAATGATCAGTCCATAGGTCGATGATGAGGTTGCCGTTGACCCAAACCTTGATGCTGTCGTCTGATTCGGTTCGAAACGTGAACGCACCACTGCTGGTCGGCACCACGAAGCCTGTCCAGCGGACTGAGAAATTGTCGGCTGGCAATGCGGGGTCTGGCGCATCGTTGCCCCAGTTGAAGTCGATGGCCTCCAGGCGGGTGAGCGCGACCGGGCCGGTCAGGCCGATGTTGTTGAAATACTCTGCCTTCAGCCCGCCGCCAAGGCCTGCCGCCGCATTGGTGTTGGCTCCCACTGTGGTCAAAGTACCGCTGGATGAGCTGGCGGTGCTCAGCCGCAAATTCAGCGCGCCCAATGGGTCGCCGTCGGCGTCAGTGGCACCCGCCAGCAACTGCGCCTGTGTGATGGTCAAAGGCGCGGCCGCATCTTCCAGCATCGAGCCGAAAGACAGCGACGACCCGCTCTGTACCGGCGCGCGGTTGGCAGGGGTGAAGAACACCGTGCCTGTTACAGCGGTTCCTGCATGCAAAGCGTCACCAGCGCGCAGGCTGAATGTGGGTGCAACGCTGCCGGTGTGCACGAATCGAATGAGACCGGCCTGCGGGTCTGATCCGGCAAAGCTGGTGATGGCGACACCCAGGTTGCTGCTTCGCGCAAAGTAGCCTCCGGTCACCGACACGACGCGTACCGTGATGTTGTCGTTTTCGGCGTCGTTTGCATCCATGATGGGTGCGGCCACACCACCTCCGGCCAGCGTCAAGCTGACGTTGGTCAAGGTGGGTGCGGCGTTGAGGTACTCGAACGCGCCGATGTCGGCTGTGCCTTGGCGGGCCATGCCGCGCTGGTCGGCGTTGGGTGCCAGCGCCGAATTCGCGGCGTTGATGGCCGGGCTGCTTGCCAGCAGCGCGTGAGTGCGGCCCACGCCGCCGTTGTTGGCCAATGCGCCCAGCTGGATGTCGCTCACGTTGCGGTCGCTGCTGGCGGTCAGCACACCGCCCTGGTCAGAGATCAGGTTGTTGCCGCCTGAGACCAACTGGCGGTTGCTGTGGGCGGGGTTGTTGACGGCGTCAACGTTGCCTGAGAACAAGCTGTTGATGACGCCGACGAAATACGAGTTGCTACTCACATGAACACCGCCGCCGCTTTCGCCCGCCGCGTTGTTCACCACGCTGACGTTTTGCAGCGTGGTGGCAGCGTCGGCGTAGAGGCCGCCGCCCTTTTCCAGGGCGCGGTTGCCGCTCAAGGTCAGGTTGACCAGGCTCATCAAATTGCTGCCCGTTTGATAAATGCCGCCGCCGTTTTTGGTGGCCGTGTTGTTTGCGATGGTGACGCGACTGAGGCTGGTCGAGCCCGCGTTGTAAAGCGAGCCGCCGTCGTTGCGAGCCGCGTTGTCTCGCAGCTCCACATCGATGAGCGTGGCCGTGCCCGACACGTAGATGGCCCCGCCGTTTTGCGCCGAGCTGTTTTTGATGACGCTTTGACTGAGCACCAGCGTGGCACCCGCGTGCACGTTGATGGCACCGCCGCGCGATTCTTGGTTGCTGGTGTCGGTGCTGGTCTGCGAGCCACCGCGCAGGGTGACGCCCGACAGGTTCAGGGTGCCGCTGCTGACCTCAAACTGCCGCCAACTGCCCTGCGACTCGATCACGGTCAGGCCCGCGCCCGCGCCCACGATGGTCACGTCGCTGGAAATGTCGAAGTCGCGCGAGCTGTTGTCATCAACACCGTTTGAAAGGTTCAAGACATAGGTGCCCGCCGCCAGCGTGATGGTGTCTGCGCTGCGGGCGACGTTGGCCTGCGTGATGGCATAGCGCAAGCTGCCAGGGTTGTTGTCGTCGGTGAAGCGCGTGACTGCGATGGTGGCCAAACTGCCGCTGAAGTTTTGTTGCTGCGCGCCGCTCACTGCCAAAGCCGTTTCAATCTTGCCGGTCTGATCCTCCAACACCCAGTTGCCGCCGCGCAGGCTGCTGGCCGTGGTGTCGGTGCTGGCAGCCACATCGCAACCGGTGACTGAAGCCAGGTCGTTGATCAATTGCTGTCCGACGGCACCCGCAGCCACATCGCAGCCGTAAATCAGGAAGTCGGCGTCGGCGCTGAAGGCGCGGCCCCACGTGGCGATCTCACCGGCCCGCGCCAACAAGGTGGCACTGTTGAGCTGACTGCCGCCCAGCAGCACCAAGCCGTCGGCACCGTGGCCCAGCACGTGCAAGGCGCTGATGTTGTTGCGCTGTGCCAGCAGTTCGGTGATTCGGGCAATGCCGTCTTCGCCTGCGCTCAGGGTCAGCACTTCGAGGTGGCGGCCTGCGCGCTGTTGCGCGAGCAGGTCGTTCAGCAGCGAGGCAGAGTCCGCCACCGACGTGTCGAGCACCACGATTTCCACGCCCTGGATGGTGACTGCGGCTTGCGTGGTGACTGCGTCTGGCGTCGTGGCTATTGCGGCTGTTGCGGCCGTGGCGGCTGTTGCAACAGCTTGCGTCCAAGCGGCCTCAGTGGTCGCGAAGCCACCCGTGCCCAGGCTCATTGCCAACGACAACGCGTCCGCTGAATACAGCAGACGCGGCTCAAAGGCTTCGAGATGCGGGCGGGCGCTCATGAAGGGGGTGACCTCAGCTGCGCGGCTTGAAGACGACTGGCTGCGCCGTCGCAGATGAAGTTCCCGGGGCCGTGACCGCAGCGCTGTTGCTTGTCAAGGAATCCACCGAACACCGCGCACCTGCGGGCAATTTGTTGCCCGGGTTGGCCAAGCTCAATCGCACGCGGTAGGTGTTGCTGGCGGCGTCGATCACGCGGTCAACGTGCGTGACCTCGGCGTTCGCAGCCGCCACGCCCGGCAGCTCGGGCTGCACCGCAATGCTGTCGCGCAACTTGAATTGCCCAAAGCGCGCAGCCGGCACCACCAAGTCCACGCGCAGTGGGTTCAGCGTGGCCAGGCGCAGCACAGGGCGGTCTTCCACGCGCTCGCCGGGGTGGCGGAAACGCTCGACGATGACGCCGTCAAACGGCGCGCGCACCGTGCGTTGCTCCACTTGGGCGCGCACCACGTTCAGGTCGGTTGCTAACACATCGCGCTGGCCTTTGCTTTGGGCCACACGCTGCGTCGCCACTTCTTGCTCGGCGCGCGCCTGCTCCACCGCTTGCGGCGACACAAAGCCTTCGCTTAGCAAACCCGTGGCGCGGGTGAACTTTTGATTGGCAAGCACCAAGCTGGCCTGTGCGCTGCGGATGTCGGCGTCGATGCCCCAACGCGTTTTGGCAGACTTTTCACCGGCGGCTTCCACCTCGCTGCGCAGCACCACCAGCGGCTGGCCTTGGCGCACCGAGTCGCCGATGTCCACATTGATTTGCCCGACGATGCCGGTCACGGGTGAGCCAATGTCGGCCACGCGCATGGGGCCAATCAGGCACCCTAAAGTGGCGGCGGGCGCTTTGGCCAGGCGTGCAGCGGGCGGCGTCAAACTGCCTTGCACCGTGGCAGCGATGTTGGGCTTGGAGGGGTTGGGCTTGAGCGTATTGGCTTCAGTGGATGCGGGTGAAGGCGCAGCGATTGTGGTTGCCGTTGCATTTGCCGTTGCCGTTGCCGTTGCCGTTGAAGAAGCAAGTGCAGCGGGAGCTTGCGTTTGCGCTCTGCCGGTTTGCTGGATCAGCACAGCGCCGCCCGCCAGCATGCCCAGCACGGGCACGATGGCCAGCAGCTTGCGGTGCTTTTTTGACGGCGCAGAGGCGGTTGTTGTGTCAACAGCGGCCGCGTGCGAGCCCTCAATCACGGTGTCTTGCCAGTTCGGGTGTGCCATTCGAGATCCTGTTCTAAAAGCTGTCGGCGTTTGCGCTCGCTGCGGGCTTCCTCGCGCGCTTGCCGCCATGAAAACCAAGCACCCCAAGCCTCAAGCCACTGCGCACTGCGGGTTCCAGCGGCTGAAGGGGTTTGCGGATGTCTGTTCTGATATCGGTGCGTTGAGCCCGCACTTGAGCGGCGCCTCAGTTGCTGGGCTGCGGCTGCGTGCACCAGGCGATCCACCGCGCCTTGCCAGCCACTGTCGGGCTGCCAAGCTGGCGCGTCCAACGCGCGCCAAACCTCGCCGCTGCCGGGGTCGCCTGCGCGCGCGCTGCGGCCCAAGAGCTGGCGATCCAAACGGGCGCTGCGGTTGTCTTGGCAGCACAGCACATGCAAGCCGCCAAGTGCCGCCACACCAACGCCCAAGGCGATGTCGGTGCCACGTCCAGCCATGTGAGTGGTCACTGTCAGCGCGCCAAGTTGGCCTGCGCCAGCGACGATGTCGGCTTCCAATTCGTCGTGTCGGGCGTCCAAACGGGCCGCTTGCAAGCCTGCGGCGCGCAAGGCTAGGCACACTTTCTGGGTGGCTTGAACCGAGTCGCAGCCCACCAAAACTGGGCGGCCCGTCGCGTGCAGTTCACCCACCCGCGCGACCACCGCTTTGAGCCGCTGCGCGCTGTTGGCAAACACGCGGTCGGCATGACGCAGCCGTTTTGACGCCGCCCGCAGCGCCACCGGAACCACGGCGCGGCCGTAGCCGCGCAACAGTTCGCCGCTGCATTCGCGCAGCGTGCCGCTCATCCCGGCCACCTTCAAATAACGGCCAAAAAAGCGCTGCAAGCTGATCTGCGCAGCGATCTGGCTGGGCGCGGTGAGCGTGCAGTTTTCTTTCAACTCGACCAATGCATGCAAGCCGCGCGACCAGACGCGTCCGTCGGCAACGCGGCCGGTCACTGGGTCAAGCAGCAGCAGTTGCTTGTCACGAACAAGATAGTCGCGGTCGCGCTTCAAGCCGTGCAGGGCTTGCAGGGCCGTTTCGATCAGGTCGGTGCAGTGGCGGCGGTTCAACCACACGCCGCCCAGCGGTTCCACCAAGGCGGCCAAGCGCTCGTGGCCAGTGGCCGTCCACGTTACTTTGCGGGCGGTGGCGTCAAACAGCACATCGCGGCCCAACACCAGTTGGCGCGCCACGGCCAGGGTTTGGAATGACAGGGCGCGTTGTTGGGCCGCCGGGTCGGCGTGTGTGCTTTGAGACGTGACGGGGGCCGCTTCACTCAAGCGCAAAGGGATGGCCGCCTCGTCAATCAGCAAGCTGTCGGCTTCGTCAATCAAGGCCAAGTGCAAGCCGCGCAGCAGCGGGCCTTCTGATGGCATTGCGGCGGGAGACAAGTGTGCCGCGCGTCGCTGCAAATCGCTTTGCGTGACGTGGCCAGCGCGCGCGTCGCGCAGGTAGTCAAACGCCACTTCGCGGGCGGTGCAGTAAGTGATGTCGCAGCGGTAGGCGGCGCGGCGCTCGGCCGGTGTGCTGGTGGCTGTGACCACGCCCACCGTCAAGCCCAGCGCGCTGTACAGCGGCGCCAAGGCTTGCGCGTCGCGCTGCACCAAGTAGTCGTTCGCCGTCATCAAGTGCACAGGCGTTCCAGACATCGCGGCCACGGCGGCGGCCAGCGCGGCGGCGTAGGTTTTGCCTTCGCCGGTGGCCATCTCGGCGAGTTGGCCGTCCAGCATGGCCAGCGCGGCATGAAGTTGACTCGCGTAGGGCTTGCGCGCCAACACCTGCTCACCCAGGCGCGCCACCAAAGCCAAGGCCTCGCAGGTCATGGCGGGCGTCAAGCCGTGATGCGCCAGGCGCGCGCGCAAATGCGTCAGCGCGGTCTGCGTGGTCAGCATGGCCCCGGTCACGGTGCCGGCCACCAGCGCCATGCGCTTGGACACGCTTTGCACTTGCAATTGCTGGCGCGCCAGCACACCGCGCTGCGACCACGGTGTGGTGAGTTGACGTGTGAGCAAGGCGGCACGCTGGGCCCACCAAGCAGGCAAGTTGAGGCCCAGCAGCGCAGGTGGATCCTGCCGCTGCGGGTAGCTTTGCGAGGCCGCGAAATCAGGGGCGAGGCTGTTCATGACGCTGGGCTGAAATGCATCAACACCGCTTGTTGGGCGCGCTGCGCCAAGGTCCACGCCAAGGGCTGACTGCCCAGGTCAAACCTCACCCAAGCGCGCGCGCCGATTTGTTGCGCGTGCGAGGCTTTTGCATGCGCGACTTGCACGTCCATCAACACCACAGGGCGCGCCGAAGTTGCGGCAAGCGTGGTGCCAGATTGGCGGCCTGCGCTGTCGGCAGGCACGGTGACGATGTCGCCGCCGTAACGGTCGCCCAAAGCAGCGCTGGGCAGTTGCGTGACGGTGGCGGTGCTGTCGCGCTCAGGGCCGCGCGGCAGCGTGGCTGGCAAGGCGTCCGATTGCGCCAAGCGCACCGAAACAGCAGGTGCCTGATTGCGAAGCATCGCCGCTTGTTCGGGTTCCAAGGCAACTCGCACCGTCATGGGCGCGGTTGCATTGGCAGCCACTGCGTTTGGAATGACGTAGGCCAACACCGTTCCTTGCGCCACATGGCGACCGGGCCAGTCTTGCGCACGCGCCACGCTGAGCGTGCCCGCACTCGCGGCGCGCAATTGAAGTTGGCTAATCCGTTGCAACACGCGGTCCAGCGCGGCCTGCTGCGCGGCCATCTCGCTGCTCAACCTCAGTGCGCGCGCGGGTTCATTCGCCAAGCGCTCGATGCGCTCGGTTTGCAGCTTCACCAGCAAAGCTTCCAAGCGCGTTTTGTCCACCGCCAAACTCGGGTTGGTCAGCACAAACATCAACTCACCGGCCTGCACGCTTTGGCCGTCGCGCACCAAGGCTTGCTCTACAAACCCTGCCGTTTCGGCGCGCACCACGGCTTGATCGGGCAGCCACACCACGCCGCGCGCCACCGCGGCATGCGGCAGTGGCACCGCCAACACCCCCAAGGCCACCGCGCTTGCACCCGCCACTGCGCGAAAGCGGGCGCGCCGGGCTTGCTGTTCGTCCAATTGCGTGCCGCTCAAAAACCGCAGCACCCGCAGCGCCGGGTTCAGCAACATGCTGTGCGCAAAGTAAATCGCCACCGCCATGCCGAGGGCAAAAAACACACTGCCTGCCCACGCGGTGATCGCCGCCGCCATCAACACGCGACAAGCCCAAGACGCAGGTGCGTAAAACCACCACCAAGCGCGCTCCCCGCGCGCTGTAGCGGGCAAAGGCGCGGGCGTGATACCGACCGCGCGTTGCCAAAAATACTGCCAATGGCGTGCGCTGCGCTGCGCCAAATTGGGCAGCTCCAGCGCGTCGGTCAGCGCGTGGTAGCCGTCAAAGCGCAGCAGCGGATTGGCGTTGACGGCGATGCTTGAGATGGCCCCGGTCACGAACACCACCCAGCAAAAGTCGCGCAGCAAGCCGGGCTGTATCGCCAAGGCCACGCACAGCGCCAAAGACGCGATGAACAACTCCACCATGGCTCCCGCCGCGCTGACCACAAAGCGCTGACGCGGCACTGCAAACGCGTCGGCGGCACTGGCGTCCACAAAAGGTGAGGGCGTGAAGGCCATCAGCGTGATGCCCCACTGCGGCACCACGCCGCCGTAGCGTTTCACCGCCACGCCGTGAGCCGCTTCGTGCAGCGCTTTCAGCCAAGGAAACACCAGCCACGTCATCCACATCACATGCGGCGTGCCCATCCAGCGGGCCATGAAATCTGCGATGGCGGCGATGTTGAAGCTGGCTGCGATCAAGCCTGCGCCCACCACCAACAACCACAGCACCAACCCGGCTGGGCTGAACACCGCGCGGCCCAGCGGCAGCAGTTTTTGCAAGGCAGCATCAGGGTTGCCCAAGGGAATGCGGATGGCCAACCAATTGCTTTTCCAGGCCGATGCTTTGGTGACTGGCGACGTTGCCTTTTCGCTGTCCCTTGCACCCAGCAAACCAAAGTCAGGCGTGTGGTCAAACACCGCGAAGCCGCCTTGGTGGAGTTGCAGCAGCAAGTGCAGCAACTCGTCTTGCGTGGGTGCGTCGTCTTGGCGCTCAGTCAGCAGCCATTGCCACAGCACTTGAACGCTCACGCTGCCATTGCAGCGCCCAAAAAACGCATAGGCCGCAGGGTTCAAACGCACGCGGCGCGTGGCCTCTGCGGTGCTGGCTTGCAGCGTCAGCACCACCCACGCTTCACCGCGGTAAGCGATGCGCTCGATCTGCACTTCAGGGGCCAGGCGCGGGCACAAATACGCCACGCGAAACCAGTCGTCAGACAGCAAAGTGCCTTGTTGTGTGGCCGGACGCACCAGCGCCTCCAGCTCGGCGGCGTTGAATTCAGACATGCTGCGGCCTCATCCGAACCAGCTCCACCAAGCCAGCCGCAAGCGGTCGGCTGCGCGCATGACCCAGCCCACCAGCAGCGGGCGTTGGCCCACGTGGATGCGTGCGTGTCCGGTCAAGCCAGGGCGCAGATTGGGTGGTGTTTGGCTCAATTCTGCCTCCACCTCAAACACATTGCGACCTTCCAAAGTGGTGGCCATGGGCGTGATGCGCGCCACGCGCAACGGCAAGCTGTCCCAAGGCAAAGCCGACAACGCCAGCGTGCCTTCTTGGTGGGCGCTGACCCTGGCGATGTCGGCTTCGTCCACTTCCACGATCACCCGAAAGCGTCCGGCCGGGGCCAAGGTCATCAGCTCGGCACCTTGTTCCAGGGGCGCGCCCAGGCGCTGGCTCAAGTCGCCGTGCACCACCACCGCGTCAAACGGTGCGCGCACTTGAGACCGATCAAGCTGCGACTGCACCATGTCCAACTGCGCCTGCATTTCATTCGATTTGGCCAGGCCGATCACCAACTGCGAGCGGTCGGCTTTGGCATTGGCCTCGGCCAGCGTGCTGTCACTTTGCGCGAGCTGACTGCTCCAGCGCTCACGCTCCACCAACAACTCCTGGTCGGCCATTTCCAACAGCAACTGGCCTTCTTTCACCACGTCGCCGGGGCGCACGTGCACCTGTTTCAAAAAGCCCGCCACCGGTGCCGACAGCATGCGCTGCGTGGCACCTTCAACGCGCGCATGGCCGCTCACATTCAAGTCTGCGGGCCACAAAGTCAACGCGGCAAAGGTCAAGGCTGCGCCGCCCGCAATGGCCACGCGCCAACGCTTGAAGCCCAAGGCGCGCTCGCGTTTCCACCAGCGCGCAAGCCGCTGTTTGATTTGATAGTCGCGCTCGTCCAGCAACTGAAGCACCGGCCCGCCGAATGCGGCCAGGTGTTGAAACGCGGCCATGTCAGCGGTGCTGAGTGGTGTCTTGTTGCCGCTGCTGCGCTGCACGCACAGCACGCCGATGGCGGGCGCTGCGTTGTGGCTTGAATCTGCTGCGGCGCTCAAAAGAACGCACGCCACGCTGCCTTCGCTGTGGCCAATCAATTGCTGCTGTGCCGCCCGTATGCGCGGCACCGCTTCAAATTCCAAAGGCGGCGTCAACAAGTGCGCACGTTGATCCAGTGCCTCGTGCATGGCGGTCAACACACTGCGCACATGGCTCGATCCGGGGTCGTTCGAGACCCCGCCCGACAAGTAAATTTTCTCGAGTCGCTGGCCTGCCGCAGACGTTCCAAATTCCAAGAACGCCAGCGCCACGCGGTCATGCCCGCCGTCGCGCGCCAAGGTGTCGACCCAACGCTGCGCCGCCTCTGCGCGCGTGCAGGCCGACAACAACTCGGCCTGCACTCCCAGCACCATACCCAGCTCCAAACCCAGCACCTGCGCATCGGACGCAGTCGCGCAGGCCTGCGCAACGTCAGCCGATGCAGGCAATCCCAGAGGTGATGAAAACGGCAAAACAGACATGAATGAGGACACCACTCCAGCAGCCCACACAGGCGTCCCTGACCATCGGGTCAGGGGCAAACGCCACACCGCTCAAGTTTCGAAGCGCTCGCTCTGAGGCGGTCGCGCGATCAGACGGGTGATCGCATGCTTGTCTTTTGTGGCTTCGTTGCAAACAGTTGCCAGGCCGACAGCGGCTGTCCCTGCGCGCATTAGGGTAAGCACGCGTTGGACATTCAGGCGTCTGACTCTCATGCTTCAACGGCGTCAAAAAATTGCACACGCGTCGCTTCACCGCCAATAAAGCGCGCGATCACGCATCTAATTCGCCCACCCGATCAAAACCAAAAGAGGAAACAGCACATGAGCATAGGAATGAAGATCAACGGCAAGACGGTCACCGTCAAGGCCGATGCAGACACCCCGTTGTTGTGGGTGATTCGTGATGAGATCGGGCTCGTGGGCACCAAGTTTGGTTGCGGTGCGGGCTTGTGTGGTGCTTGCACCGTGCACCTTGACGGCGTGCCGATTCGGTCATGCTCCACGCCGCTGTCGGCAGCGGCGGGCAAGTCCATCAGCACGGTGGAAAGCTTGTCGGCCAACAACAGCCACCCGCTGCAAAAAGCCTGGATTGCGCACGACGTGCCGCAGTGCGGCTACTGCCAGTCGGGCCAACTCATGAGCGCGGCTGCGCTGCTCAAGGGCAACAAAAACCCAACCGACGCTGACATCGACGCCGCCATGAGCGGCAACGTGTGCCGCTGCGGCACTTACGGACGCATCAAGGCAGCGATCAAAACCGCCGCCGCTGACATGCGCAAAGCCGCTTGAAGGGAAACCACACCATGACAACCCAACTTTCATCCGCTCTTTCAACTGCCGCAGAAGTTTCGCGTCGCGGCTTTTTGCAAACCACCACGGTCGCATCTGGCGGCCTCATGCTGGGCTTCACCGTGCTCAGCAACCAAGCACTGGCGGCGGGCACTCTGCACACGCCAAATGCGTGGGTGCACATTGCCGACGACAACACCATCACCATTTTGTCGGCCCGTTCCGAAATGGGACAGGGCGTGTACACGTCCATGCCCATGCTGGTGGCCGAAGAGCTCAACGTTGACCTGAAAAAGATCAAGGTCGCGATTGCGCCTCCGGGCAAGGCTTACGGCAATGCGCTGCTTGGTGGCGTGCAGCTCACTGGCGGCAGCACTTCCGTGCGCGACGGCTGGGACAAGCTGCGCACGGCCGGTGCGCAAGTGCGCGAAATGCTCATCAGCGCGGCCGCCGCCAAGTGGAATGTGGATCGCAGCACCTTGACTGCCGTGAACGGCACGGTGGTCGGTGCTGGCGGTAAGAAGGCCACGTATGGCCAATTGGCCGCGGCCGCATCAAAGCTGCCTGTGCCCGAGAAAGTGGCACTCAAAGACCCGAAAGATTTCGCCATCGTCGGCAAGCGCACCAAGCGCTTGGACACGCCCGCCAAGATCAACGGCACGGCCGAATACGGCATTGACGTGAAGCTGCCCGGCATGGTGTATGCCTCACTGGAACAGTGCCCTGTGATTGGCGGCACCGTGAAAAGCTTTGACGCCAGCCGCGCCAAAGCCATGCCCGGCGTGATCGACGTGGTGCAAATCCCGGACGGCGTGGCGGTGGTGGCCCAGAGTTACTGGCAAGCCAAAAAAGCGCGTGAGGTGCTCACCGTGTCGTGGGACGAAGGCAAGGGCGCCGCCCTGACCGACAAGGCCATGATGCAAGGCCTGCGCGCAGCCGTAGACACTGGCAAAGTGCTGCCCAACAAGGCCGTGGGCGATGCCGAAGCGGGCATCAAAGCTTCCAACAAAGTGATGCGCGCCACGTATGAGATGCCTTTGCTGTCGCACTCGCCACTGGAGCCGATGAACTTCACGGCCCATTATCACGACAACAAAATCGACCTTGTCGGCCCGACCCAGTGGCAAGACTTTGCCGCAGGCACCGTGGCCGCCACCGTCGGCGTCAAGCCGGAAGACGTCACCTTGAAGACCACCTTCTTGGGCGGCGGTTTTGGGCGTCGCATCGACATCGACTTCATCATCCAAGCGGCGCAAATCTCCAAGGCAGTGGGCAAACCGGTGAAGCTGATCTGGTCGCGTGAAGACGACATGACACACGACTTTTACCGTCCGCAGTCGGTGCACACCATGGCAGCTGCCATCGGTGCCGACGGCAAACCCACGGCCATGACTTACCGCATGACCTCGCAGTCGGTCACGGGCCGTTTGTTCGGCTTGCCGCCCGAAGCGTCTGACCCGCTGATGACCGAAGCGGCCATCGCGGGCTATGAGATCGCCGCGACGCGTCACGACACCGTGAAGCACGATGCGGGCATGCGCGTGGGCTTTTGGCGCTCGGTCAGTCACATGCAAAACGTCTTCGCCAACGAAGGCTTCGTGGATGAAATGGCGGCGGCGGCTGGCAAAGACCCGTATGCCTATCGCATGTCGATGCTTGCCAACCAGCCGCGCTACGCCAACGTGTTGAAGATGACGGCTGAAAAAGCGGGTTGGGGCACGGCCGCACCGGCCGGTCGCACGCGCGGCATCGCCTTGATGGAAGGCTACGACACCTACATGGCGCTGGTGGCCGAGATTTCGATGCAAAACAACGAAGTCAAGGTTCACAAGGTCACGGTGGTGGCCGACCTGGGACGCATGGTCAACCCCGAAACTGTCGAAGCGCAAATCGAAGGCAGCATCATTTTTGGCTTGACCGCAGCGATGTACGGCGAGATCACGGTGGACAAAGGTCGCGTCCAGCAGACCAACTTCAACACCTACAAAATGGTGCGCATGAACGAAGCTCCGGCCATTGCCATCACGCTGTTGGCAAGCACCGAAAAGCCAGGCGGAATTGGCGAGCCAGCCACGGCTTTGATCGGCCCCGCGGTGGCGAATGCCATCTTCGCGGCGAACGGCAAGCGTCTGCGCAAAATGCCGTTCACGCCTGAAAACATCATGAGCGCCTGAGCGTTCAAAGCCCTTTGAAAAGCGGGTTCGGCGCAAGCCGAACCCGCTTTTGTTTTTGCCCCCTCTCCTTGACGGAGAGGGTTGGGGAGAGGTGAAAGCGTTTATCTAAACCGCAAGTGTTTGGAGCTTTCACCTCCTCCCCTGCCCTCCCCCGTCAAGGGGGAGGGAGTCAATACGGAAGCTCCCCCGTCAAGGTGGAGGGAGCAACACCGCAGGTATCCTCGTGGGTTCCGTTGAATCCACGACGTCCCATGCCCATCCTCAACCGTCCTTTCGCCGAGCTCCCCACCCACTGCGATGTGCTGGTGATCGGCGCAGGCCCGGCCGGCAGCGCGGCGGCGCGCACTTTGGCGCAGGCGGGCTTCGACGTGGTGATGATCGACACCCACGCTTTCCCGCGCGACAAAATTTGCGGCGACGGCCTCATCCCCGATGCCCACCACGCGCTGCGCAAACTCGGCGTGTTGGATGAAGTGATGGGCATGGCTCAACACGCCACCCATGTCGGCATCACCGGCCCGCGCGGCGGCAACATCAAGGTGCCCGGC
Source organism: Burkholderiales bacterium (assembly GCA_025358485.1). Taxonomy (GTDB): domain Bacteria; phylum Pseudomonadota; class Gammaproteobacteria; order Burkholderiales; family Burkholderiaceae_C; genus JANYJJ01. The sequence continues at coordinate 51,521 of JANYJJ010000185.1, forward strand.
AGCTTGGCCGTCTTGCCACGCAAAGAACTCGACATGGTGCTGTGCCGCGCGGCAGCCCAAGCCGGTGCGCGCATGTTCGCGCCGGTCAAATTCACCGCACCCATTGAAGAAGACATCGGCGGCGTCAAAACGGTGGTCGGCGCGCGTTTGCAAGCCGTTGGACATGACGACCCAGGTACGCACGAGCTGCGCGCGCCGTGGGTGGTCATGGCCACCGGCGCAGCCACCCAAGCCACGCAAGCCGCCGACATGTGCACCCGCCGCACGCCCAGTGGCATCGCACTGCGCGGCTATGTGAAAAACCCCGCTATGAAAACGCGCATCACCGATTTGGATGTTGTGTGGCACCCGCGCATGAAGGGCGGCTACGGTTGGATATTCCCTTGCCCTGGGGACGTGTTCAACATCGGCGCGGGCGTGGTGCACAGCCACAAGGTCGGCAAAGACGGCCGCCACGTGATGCAAGACGTCAACCTGCGTGAGGTGTTTCAAGCCTTCACCGAAGTGCATGCGCCTGCGCGCGATTTGATCGCCACTGGCGAATGGACAGGCGAATTGAAAGGCGCGCCGCTGCGCTGCTCATTGAACGGCGCGCTGTATTCACGCCCCGGTTTGCTGGTGACGGGTGAGGCGGCGGGCAGCACCTACGACTTCACTGGTGAAGGCATAGGCAAGGCCATGCAAACCGGCATCTTGGCGGCCGAAGCAGTGATTGAAGGTCGCGCCAAACAGCGCAGCAGCGCTGACATCCGCGCCACTTACGAGGCAGGCTTGCTGGCACTGAAACCGCGCTTCGATATGTATGAAAAAGCCAGCACCGTCAACGCCTACCCGTGGCTGATCGACCTGCTGGTGTGGAGCGCCAAGCGCAGCCCCGGCCGCATCCAGCGCATGAGCGGCGTGCTTGAAGAAACGCACATTCCCAAAGGCTTGGTCAGCTTGAAAAGCTTGGCGCGTTTGGTGTTTGTGCGCAGCTGAACTTGGCCATTCAAATTCAGCGATCTAAATTCAGCGATCTGAATTTAGTGATCTAAATTTAGCGATTCAAAGTCGCGCCGTCAGGGTTTGCGACAGGGCCAGTCTGCGGAGAAACCCAGGCAAGACCAGGCAAAGCTGACACACTTCGTCACCACCTCTTGACGAATTTGCCTTGCCATGACGCCCTTGCCACCCTTGCTGCCCAGCCCGCGCTTCGACGTTTTTTACCGGCACCCCGAACAAACCCAACTCCTGCAGGCCTACGCGCATGCGCGGCCCGATCTGGTCAAGCTGCACAGCATAGGCAAAAGCTTCGAGGGCCGCGACATTTGGCTGCTCAGCATCACCAACACCCACACCGGGCCGGATGTAGACAAGCCCGCGTTTTGGGTCGACGGCAACATCCACGCCGCCGAGCTGACGGCCTGCACAGCCTGTCTGTACTACATCGATCAATTGGTGAGCCAGTACGGCGTTGACGCGCAAATCACCCACCTGCTCGACACCCGCGTGGTCTACATCTGCCCGCGCCTGAACCCCGACGGTGCCGAGCTGGCGTTGGCCGACAAACCGCGCCACATCCGCTCCAGCACGCGCCGTTATCCGTTCGAAGAAGAACCGGTGGAGGGCCTGACCATCGAAGACGTGAACGGCGACGGCCGCGTGCTTTTCATGCGCATCCCCGACCCGCACGGTGCCTACAAAAAAAGCGCCGCCGATACGCGCCTGATGGTGCCGCGCGACCCCGGTGAATTTGGCGGCGATTACTTTCGCTTGATGCCCGAGGGCAGCATCCAGCAGTACAACGGCCTCACGGTCAACGTCAACCCCGACGCCGAGGGCCTCGACTTGAACCGCAACTTCCCTACCGGTTGGCGGCAGGAATTTGAGCAGCTGGGCGCGGGCCCTTACCCCACCAGCGAACCCGAAGTGCGCGCCATGGTCGACTTCATCATCAGCCACCCCAACATCGGCGCGGCCATCAGCTACCACACCCACAGCGGCGTGATCTTGCGGCCCATGGGCTCGCAAAGCGACGACGACATGATCCCGGAAGACCTGTGGAGCTACAAGCGCTTCAGCGCCTTGGGCACCGCGTCCAGCGGCTACCCAGCCATCAGCATTTGGCACGACTTCAAATACCACCCCAAAGAAACCATCACCGGCACGCAGGACTGGATTTACGAACACCTGGGCGCGCTGTTTTGGACGGTTGAACTGTGGGCGCCCAACAAAGAAGCCGGCATCACCGACTACAAATGGATCGACTGGTACCGCGACCACCCGGTCGAAGACGACCTCAAGCTGCTGAAGTGGAGCGACGATCACTGCGGCGGCCGCGCCCATGTGGACTGGAAGCCGTTTCATCACCCGCAGTTGGGCGAAATTGAAATTGGTGGCTGGGACAAGATGAACTATTGGCGCAACCCGCCGCCGCATTTGCGCGAGCGCGAAGCCGCGCGCTTCCCCGCTTGGATGAATCAAATTGCGCTCAGCCTGCCCAAGCTCGAACTGCTGCGCACCGAAGTGCAGGCGCTGGGGCCAGACACGTGGCGCGTGCGTTTGGCCGTGGCCAACAGCGGCTACTTGAGCGCGGCAGTCACCAAGCGAGCCGAACAACGCAAAACCGTGCGCGGCGTGATGTTCGAGATCCACATGCCGCCCGACTCAAGCACCGTCAGCCTGGTGGCAGGCAAGCAGCGCTTAGAGGGCCCACACCTGGACGGCCACGCGCCCAAGACATCGCTGCAAGGCTTTTTGCCCAACCGAAACGTCACCTCAGACCGGGCCGTGGCCGAGTGGGTGGTGCGCGCACCCAAAGGCACGCGACTGGCCTTGAGCGCCCGCGCCGACCGCGCAGGCGTGGTCAGGGCCGAGGTGAGTTTGGATTGACGGTGTTCGGCGTTTCGCGCGCTCCTGTCGTCTGTTGAGGAACCCACGCCGTGTGCCGCGAAACCCGCTCTGTTCGTTCAAAGGGGTTGGCGACATCGTGGTTGCCACTCGACATACGTTCCCTGCCAAACCGTACCGGGCTGCGAGTGGCTGAACTTTGCTTTGAAAGATGAACGGTTCTGGGGATCGCTCTTGAGGCGGTTGCCGATCGCGGACTTCAGCGCCTCGTGCTTTGTTCGATCGGCTGGCAACGCCGGATGTGATTCAAGCGTCACGTCACCCTGTTTGTGAGCTGCTTCCCACCGAAGCCAGATTTCCCAGTCTTCGAGCACGAGCGCAAGCAACTCTGGGTCCACGGGCGAGACGAAATAGGTATCGCCGTATTCGTCACTGCTGTGATCAAACTCGGCTTCGTAAATATGCGGAACTCCGTGCAGCTCGGCGATGCCAAGGCGTGGCCCGTCGTGGTAGTTGTTGACAGTGAGAACGCGGTCGCGACTCATAACGCATATTAACGTTGGACAGGAAAGGCGTGACCCGGCCTGCAAGGGCACGTCCTCTCAACGGAAGACTTCCGCATCACCGCTTCGCTCGCGCTTTCGCGGGCCATACACGAAGCGCGCATTGTTTGGCCGCATGCGTGAAGTCTTTGTCTGTGGTGAGAAGCATCAGATCGTGCCGGATGGCGAGTTGTGCAGGCAGTGCATCAATGCTGCCCATCCGAACACCCGCTTGACAACACGCATTTCGCAGCGCTGCAGCACCGATGTGATCATCTCGATCGGGTTGAAGCAGTGGCAAGGCGGCGAAGCGTTCGATGATCTGAGCCTGGGCCTTGGCACCCGAGAACCCTTGCAGCAGCTCCTGCAGGACAACGCCTGTGGTGACCACGACGCCTGAGCCGAACAAGGCGACGTTGAGTTCTTGCACTTCAGGCTCGGTGGCTAAAACATGCCGGCGCAGGGCCAGCGACCAAACGCTGACCCCATGGCCGCTGCTTCAACGGCAAGCCTGCGCTTCAATCAACCGCAAAATCAAACGGAGGTCATGAATAGAAACCCGATTCACAAACACGAAATCAGATTGACAGAGTGGGGAAGTCCCTTTGACTGGTTAGGCGTCGCTCTCGGCGCAACAAGCTCTACGGTGCCACCACTACCAAGCGCGGAAAGTAGCTTCTGTAGGAGGTGGGGTCGCGAGTAAGTACGCTCATGTTCGCTACTGCTGCGTGGGCGCCGATGTAGAAGTCGGGCATAGGCTTCAGCTTTGAACCTCCTCTGCTTCGACACAGCGCGAATGCCGCAGCTGTCAACCCTGCGCATGCCCAAGGAAGAGGAGTTCGAAACGTGTCGTAGACATCAAGCAGCTCGTCCAGAGCACAGATATCTGGGCCAGGAACTAGGAGCTCGGTGTAAACAATCAGGTTTACATGCAGGGGAGATCGTTCACTGAGTCTTTGAAGCTGCTCGATTGCCCATTCGTGCCACGTGCTGTTCGCATCGATGCAGTCGATCCAGATGTTGGTATCTACGAGGGTTCCGGCGCTGCCATCGTAGTTCGCGAGACTAGCGCCGACCACGGCGCGCAGGACTTGGAGCGACCTCTTCGCCGCGGAGGAAGGTCATGATCTCATCGGCTCCGAGCTGCTTAAACTCAGGCTTCAGGCTGCCTCGGACGCGAGCCGCCGCTGCACGCAGCTTCGCGCGGCGGTCTTCCTTGACCCCGGTCCCAACTGGCGTGATCACGATCCTGCTGCCTTCTAGGCTGAACGACACCTCGCTCCCGGGGGCGGCGCCCGCAGCTATGCGGATGTGCTTCGGGATGGTGATTTGTCCCTTGTCAGTAACGTGCATACCAACTCCAGTCGGAATTCTGATTCGGAATCCTGCCATCGACAGCCTTCGGGGCGCAACTCGGACGGATTGCGACGCCTAGACAACGTTCAAGCTGAGCTGCCGTAGCGGGTCAACTTGAGCGGGGTGTCGTTGGTGGTGCTACCCAAATGTTGAAGCGGCGCGCCAGGACGCTCACGCTCTCGCAACTGCCAGCCAGCTCGGCGCGTACCGCCGGGGTGGTGCGAGCTTGTTTGTGAAGAGCAATCATCATGGCAGTCGGACTCCTTGCGGTTGTGCCTTGAGCTGTTCGATCAACTCGCGCATGACTGAGCGTGCCATGAACAGCGGATACCGCCTGTAGTCTATGCAATCGTCCGGGATGGAACAGTTAGCATCCGTGCGCGAGGGCGGCTACGCGATTTGTAGTACCAGTTCTCGGCCACAAGCTCGAGCGTATTTTCTAAGCGTGGCTAAGGAGGGCGAGTGCTTTCCCGTGGCGAGCGAGCGCTCCAAACGAGCAACAGAAGGCGGTTGAGTTCCCATACGTTCAGCGACCTGAGCCTGAGTAAGTCCGGCTTCGCGCCTTGCCTTCAGAAGTTTGTCAAGGAGTTCACCTTCCTCGCGCTCAATGCGTTCGACCTCCTCGCGAACGCCAGGCCGGCGAAGCAGCTTTGAAACAACTTGATCATGAGTTCGCATCTTTGACCTCCTTCATGCGCTTACGCGCCACTTCAAGTTCTCGCTGGGGTGTCTTTTGGGACTTCTTGATGAACGAATGCAGCATCACGATTCTTCGGCCAATCAGAGTACAGAAAAAGACTCGGGCGATCCCATCTGCGCCCTTCAGGCGCAGCTCAAACAGCCCATCACCAAAGAAATCAGTGTGGGGTGAACCCAGATGTGCACCTATGGCCGTCATACGGCGAGTGAGCACGATGTATCTAGCGGCAAGCGTGTCCGGGAGCGCGAGGATTTCTTCCTCAACGCCTTCGCTGTAGTACTGGATGAGATAGTCCACCGACGCATAGTAACAAATATGTTACTGAAACGCAAGCAGAGGGCAGGAACGTGTTGTCTCGGATGCCTAACGTTTGACATGAGGGGTGACCGAAAGGCGCAGCCTTTTAGGCATCCCCTCGATGGGAATGTGAAGGGACTTCCCACCTTCAGGCCAGTGCGCGAAAGCGCCAAGATGGTTGGTGTTCAAAGCCACCCATCACAAGCCACTGAAGGAGGTTCTCGTGGAGCAGCTTGCTGATCCAAGGCGCGAAGTCGGCGGTGATGCGTGACCATGCCCCTCATCCACGTACCCCGTAGCCCTCATTTACGCGGCGTGTTTTGACTGAGCCGTGCGCCAGTTTTGCTCAAACCGCATCGGGCTGACATACCCCAAGGTGGAGTGCAGTCTGCGGTGGTTGTAGAACGTCAACCAGTCCATCACCTCGTCCATCGCCGCGCGCTGCGTGGCGAACTTGTGCCCGTGTATGCGCGCCACTTTCAAGCGGCCCCACAAACTCTCGGTGGGCGCGTTGTCCCAGCAGTCGCCCTTGCGGCTCATTGATGACCGCATGCCGTATGCCTTCAGCGCGCCTTGAAACTCGCGGCTGCAATATTAGCTGCCCCGGTCTGAATGGAACACCAAGTCCGCTGGCGGCTTGCGACTGAACCACGCCATGCGCAGCGCATCGGTGACCATGCTGGCCTGCATGTGTGGCTTCATGCTCCAGCCCACCACTTTGCGGCTGAACAGGTCAATCACAGCCACCAAGTACAGCCAGCCCTCATCGGTGGGGATGTAGGTGATGTCGCTTGTCCACACGGTGTTGGGCTGGGCCACTGTGAACTCACGGTTCAGCAGATTGGTTGCGATGGGCAGCGCATGTTCGCTGTCGGTGGTGACGACGAACTTCTTCTTGCCTTTGGCCCGTATGCCGTGCAGCTTCATGATGCGCTGGACACGGGCCTTGCCCACGCAGATACCGTTGGCTTGAAGCGCTCTGAGCATGCGTGGCCAGCCGTACTCGCCTTTGACTTCGGCGTGGATGGCGCGGATGTGAACCAGCAGGGCGTCGTCGCTGAGGCGCTTGCTGGTGGGCTTGGCAGCTCGCGCGTGGCGGCGCTGGTGGTCGTAGTAGCCGCTGGTGCTCAGGCCGAGCACATCGCAACTGATGGTCACGGGCCAGACGGCTTTGTGGTTCGCAATCCAGGCGTACTTCACAGCGAATCCTTCGCGAAGTACGCAGTCGCTTTTTTTAATCGGCTATTTCCAAAGGCACGCGCTCCATCTTGACCCGAGCCAGCTCAGCGCGAAGCCGTGCCAACTCCATTTGTTCTACGCTGACGGGCTTGTCGCCCGCGCCTTTGAGCTGACCTTTGTCGCTGAGCTTGACCCAGCTCCACAAGGTCTGATGGGGCATGCCCAAGACTTTGGATGTCACGGCGATGTCCTGCCCGCCTTTGACCAATCGCACAGCCTCGAGCTTGAACTCCAGGGTGTATTTGCTTCGTCTACTCAAGACGCTTTTTGCTTCGCTTTTGTTCGACACTTTCGCTTCTCCATTTGCTGAATTGAACCATCAGCTAAGAGATACGTTTTTGAGGGACAAGGTCA
>JANYJJ010000214.1 GCA_025358485.1 Burkholderiales bacterium
TTTCAAGCGCATTTGCGCGGCCCACAACTTGGCGCGCGTGACGCGTTCAACGTAGCGCAGCGGCAGCTCGCCGGGAATGGTCGCCTCCAGCGCTTCGGCGTCTTCTTCGGGCGCAGGGATCAGCAGTTCGTGACGCACGCCGAGTTGGTCAAGCAACTGACGGCGGCGGGGGCTTTGCGAGGCTAAGTAGATGAAAGGGGGCATGAAAGCTTGAGGTTTGCCCCCTCCCCTTGACGGGGAGGGTTGGGGAGAGGTGAAAACGTTTCGGTGGGTCCGCTTGTATTTCGAACTTTCACCTCCTCCCCCGCCCTCCCCCGTCAAGGGGGAGGGAGTCAATGCGAACGCCTCCCCCGTCAAGGGGGAGGGGGCCAATACGTGCGCCTCCCCCTCAAGGGGGAGGGTGTGAAACATTCATTCGCGGTGATACGGATGATTCACCATCAGCGTCCAGGCACGATAAAGCGCTTCTGCGAGCCAGACGCGCACGAAGGCGTGAGGCAATGTGAGATCGGAAAGGCGCAGTGTCTCGTCGGCGCTTTGCTTGAGCGTCGCATCCAAACCATCAGGCCCGCCGACGATGAAAGCGACGTCACGGCCATCGCCCATCCACACCTTCATGCGCTCTGACAGTTGCACCGTGGTCAGGCGCGTGCCGCGTTCGTCAAGCACCACGCGGCGCACGCCTTTGGGCAAGGCAGCGCTCAAGCGAGCAGCCTCGGCAGCCATGAATTGCTCGGGTGTTTTGGAGCCGCGTGTCTCAGTTTTGACCGCCTTCAACTCCAAGCGCATTTCAGCAGGAAAGCGCTTGGCGAAGTCGCCGTAGGCCACCTCAGCCCAAGCGGGCTGGCGCTGGCCGACCGCGACCAGGAGCAGTTTCACTTTTTGGGAGCAGCCCGCTTGGCGATGGACTGCGTGGCGACCTTGCGCTTGGGCGGTGCTTTTTTGTCAGCAGCTTGTTTGGCCATGACTTTCTTGGTGGGTGCGACCACCATCATCGGGGTTTTGGTGGCTGTTTTAGCTGGCGTCTTGACACCCGCCGTGCGCGTGATGCCCGTCTTCACTGGCGCGGCCCGCTTGGCAGCTGCGCGTTTGGCAACGGCGGTCAGCGGCGCTGCGCCTTTGCGAGCTGGTGCTTTGGTGACTGTCTTGCTGAGCGCTGTTTTCGCAGGAGCAGTTTTCTTCACAGGCACGGTCTTAGCTGCCACTTTCTTGGCGGCTGGCTTCTTCTCAGGCTCGGTTTTGGCAATCACTTTCTTGGTCGCAACTTTCTTGGTTGCTACTTTCTTGGCCGCAGCCTTCTTGCTTGCTGCCGGCGTCTCAGCTTCTGAAGCCTTGACCAAACGCAGCGGCGCGTTGTCTATCTTCATCTTGACCGGCTTGTCGCCCCAAATTTCCTCCAGGCGGTAGTACTCGCGAATGGTGGGCTGCATGAGGTGAACGACGGCCGCGCCGCAGTCAACAATGATCCATTCGCCGTTGGCTTCGCCTTCGGTGCGTGAGCTGCCGTAGCCGCCTTCTTTCACCGCATCGCGAACGCTGGCTGCCAAGGCTTTGGTCTGCCGGTTGCTGGTGCCCGAGGCAATGATCACGCGCTCGAACAAGGCCGACAAATGTTCGGTATCAAAGACCGCGATGTTTTGGCCTTTGACGTCTTCCAGTGCGTCAACGATGCAGCGTTGCAATTTACGAATGTCCATTCAGCTCCTGAGATTGTTTGTGGCGGCCCCGTACAGGCTGTGGCGGGCAATATAGCTTGCAACCGCTGCAGGCACCAGATCGGCGATGTCTTGGCCGCTGGCGATGCGGCTGCGTATTTCGGTGCTGGAAATTCCCATCATCGGCAATGCCACCGGCTGGTGCCCGGCATTCAGCACATCGGCGTTGACTTCAGACGGCGCACCGGGCCGACCGGCCACGGCCAGCGTCACGCGTTGCAACAAATCTTGCCAGCCGCGCCAAGTGTGCAAGCGGGTGTATTGGTCTTGGCCGATGATGAGAAACCACTGCGCGTCGGGCTGTGTGAGTTGCAATTCGCGGACCGTGTCCAGCGTGTAGCTGGGGCCGTCGCGGTGCAGCTCACAGCGGTCTAAAACAAAGCGCGGCTCGTCGGCAATGGCCAAAGCCACCATTGCGGCGCGGCGCTCGGCAGGCGCGAGTTGATTCGGTTTTTGCCAAGGGTTGCCAGCCGGTATCCAGCGCACGCTTTCGAGCTGCAATTGCGACAGGGCGACTGTGGCCAGCGCGACGTGCGCGTTGTGCACAGGATCGAAACTGCCGCCGAACAGGCCAATCCTGTTGGCGCGTTTTTTCAAATTCAACCCGGCGTCCAGTCAGCCCAATCGCGTGGGCGCAAGAAGTCGGTGTACAGCTTGGCCTCAGGCGTGCCCGGGTCGGGGCTCCAGTTGTAGCGCCATTTCACGATGGGCGGCATCGACATCAAAATGCTTTCGGTGCGCCCACCCGATTGCAAACCGAACAAGGTGCCGCGGTCGAACACCAAATTGAATTCGACATAGCGGCCGCGCCGATAGGCCTGGAAGTCGCGCTCGCGCTCTCCGTAGGGCGTGTGTTTGCGGCGTTGCACGATGGGCAGGTAAGCGGCCACCATCGCGTCGCCAACGCTTCGCATCATGGCAAAGCTGCCGTCAAAACCGAGCTCGGAAAAGTCGTCAAAAAACACGCCGCCCACGCCGCGTGGTTCGTTGCGGTGCTTCAGAAAAAAGTAGTCGTCGCACCAGGTTTTGAAGCGCGGAAATTTGTCGGCACCATAGGGTTCCAAGGCGTCGCGGTTGACGCGGTGAAAGTGCTGCGCGTCTTCTTCAAAGCCGTAATACGGCGTCAAGTCCATGCCGCCGCCAAACCACACCACAGCCTCGCGGCCTTCGGGCAGGGCCGCAAACATGCGCACATTCATGTGCACCGTGGGCACGTAAGGATTGCGCGGGTGCATGACCAGCGACACGCCCATGGCCTCAAACGGCGCGCCCGCCAACTCGGGCCGATGCTGCGTGGCCGAAGGCGGCAGAACCTTGCCTTTGACATGCGAAAAGTTACAGCCACCGCGCTCTAAAAGAGCGCTGTCTTCGATCAAACGCGAGCAGCCGTCGCCCTCCAGACGACCCCCGGGTTCACGGGTCCAGGCGTCGCTGGCGAAGGCCTGACCGCCCTCCACTTCCATGGCGGAAATGATGCGGTCTTGCAGGCCCAATAAATAGTCGCGGACGGCTAGCGTGTCAGCTTGAGTGTCAGCTTGGGTGCTCATCGCTTGATTGCCCTGAAACCAATGTCGCGCCTGAACTGCATGCCGCTGTATTGAATGGGTTGCAGCAAGTCGTAGGCGCGTTGCTGCGCCAACTTCACCGAATCGGCCAGCACGGTGATGCACAACACGCGACCACCAGAAGTGACTGGCTGGCCGTCTTTGAGCGACGTGCCTGCATGAAACACCACCGCGTCAGCGGCTTCGCTGGGCAGGCCAGTGATGGCGTCGCCTTTGCGCGGATCCAGCGGGTAGCCGTGCGCCGCCATCACCACACCCAACGCTGCGCGTCTGTCCCATTCGAGCTCAACTTCGTTCAAGCTGCCATCGGTGGCACTCATCAGCACATCGAACAAATCGCTTTTCAAACGCATGAGGATCGGTTGGGTTTCGGGGTCACCCATGCGGCAATTGAACTCGACCGTGCGCGGCTGGCCCTGCGCGTCGATCATCAAACCGGCGTACAAAAAACCGGTGAACACGATGCCTTCAGCCGCCATGCCCGCGATGGTGGGATGAATGATTTCCTTCATCACCTTGGCATGCACATTGGGCGTGACGACAGGGGCCGGTGAATACGCGCCCATGCCGCCGGTGTTGGGGCCTGCGTCGGCGTCCAACAAGCGTTTGTGGTCTTGGCTGGTGGCAAGCGACACCACGTTCTTGCCGTCGCACATGACGATGAAACTGGCTTCCTCGCCGTCCAGAAATTCTTCGATCACCACGCGCGCACCGCCTGCGTTGTGCTGCACACCCAAAGGGTTGGCGGCGGCGTTGTTGTCGTTGTTGTCGTTGTTGTCGTTGTTGCCGTTGTTGCCGTTGTCGCTGTTGTTGTCCCTGGGGTTCAGCATCCAGTCGATGGCTTGATGCGCTTCATCCAGGCTGGCGGCCACCACCACGCCCTTGCCTGCGGCCAAACCGTCGGCCTTGATGACGATGGGCGCCCCCTGAGCTGTCACATAAGCATGCGCCGCCGCGGCGTCGCTGAACACTTCATACGCGGCCGTGGGAATGGCGTGACGCTTCATAAAAGCTTTGGCAAACGCCTTGCTGCTTTCCAACTGCGCCGCTGCTTGCGTGGGCCCAAAAATGCGCAAACCGCGTTCGCGAAACAAGTCCACCACACCACCGGCCAAGGGCACTTCGGGGCCAACGACGGTCAGCGTGATGCGCTCGGCTTGCGCAAAGTCGGCCAAGGCCGCGTGGTCGGTGATCGCCACGTTGTGCAGGCGTTTGTCGGCCGCCGTGCCACCGTTGCCCGGTGCCACAAACACGGTTTGCACCTTGGGCGACTGCAACAGCTTCCAAGCCATGGCGTGCTCGCGACCACCGCCTCCTATGACCAACACCTTCATGCCACTGCTTTCATTTTTATCTTGGGATTCATTGCGCGCTCATGCACTGCTTTCTTGTTTAGCGATTTCTTATTCACCGATTTCGGCGTTGTGAAACACCTCTTGCACGTCGTCCAAATCTTCCATCGCGTCCAACAGCTTTTGCATGCGCACGCCGTCGTCACCCGCCAGCTCGGCGATGTTCTCGGCGCGCATCGTCACCTCGGCAACGTCGGGGTTCAACCCCGCCTTTTCCAGCGCCTGTTTGATTGCTTCAAACCGCAGCGGCGCACACAACACTTCCACCGCACCGTCAGCGTCGGTCACCACGTCGTCGGCACCGGCTTCAAGTGCGGCTTCCATGACTTTGTCTTCATCAGTGCCAGGTGCAAAAACAAACTGGCCACAGTGTTTGAACTGGAAGGCCACCGAGCCTTCGGTGCCCATGTTGCCGCCGTATTTACTGAAGATGTGGCGCACCGCCGCCACGGTGCGCACGCGGTTGTCGGTCATCGTGTCAACGATCACCGCAGCGCCGCCAATGCCGTAGCCTTCGTAGCGAATTTCCTCGTAATTCACGCCTTCTAAATTGCCGGTGGCTTTGTCGATGTTTTTCTTCACCGTGTCAGCGGGCAAGTTGGCGGCCTTGGCTTTTTCAACCGCCAAACGCAGACGCGGGTTCATGGCCAAATCGGCACCGCCCAAGCGCGCGGCCACGGTGATTTCACGAATCACGCGCGTCCACACCTTGCCGCGCTTTTCATCTTGGCGGCCTTTGCGGTGTTGGATGTTGGCCCACTTCGAATGACCGGCCATGAGGCTTAGTGCTCCGTGCTTGTTCGCTAGACTCGAATTTTACTTGCCGACACAAGGACAACCCATGGCTGAGCCCATCCTCATTGCGCAGCATCACATTTCGGGGCAAGAGACCACCGAATGCTTCCTGCTCGCAGCCATGACCAACCGGCACGGGCTCATCACCGGAGCCACCGGCACGGGCAAAACCATCACGCTGCAAACCATGGCGGAAAAGCTCAGCCAGTTGGGTGTGCCGGTGTTCATGGCCGACGTGAAAGGCGACCTCACCGGCATTTCGCAAGCCGGGCGCGTGAGCGAAAAACTGGCGGCGGTGCTGGCGGAACGTGGCCTGGACGCGCCCGAATCTGCAGCCTGCCCCGTCACCTTGTGGGATGTGTTTGGCAAGGCAGGCCACCCCGTGCGCGCCACCATCAGCGACATGGGGCCGCTGCTGCTGGCGCGCATGCTGGCGCTGAATGAAACCCAGCAGGGCGTGCTGGCCATGGTGTTCAAGATTGCCGACGACGCTGGTTTGCTGCTGCTGGATTTGAAGGACCTGCGCGCCATGCTGCAGCACGTGGGCGACAACGCCAGCACCTTCACCACCGAATACGGCAACGTCAGCGCCGCCAGCGTGGGAGCGATACAGCGCGGGCTGCTGCAGATCGAAGAGCAAGGCGGCGATGAGTTTTTTGGCGAGCCGATGTTGAACATCGCCGACTTCATGCAAACGGTGGTGATGTCTGCCCCCACGTCGCCTGCGGCTCCTGCCCCCCAAGGGGGCGCTGCGTCGTCTTGGGGCGGCCCGGCGACGCCGCCTGCCAAAGGCGTCATCAACATCCTGGCCGCCGACCAGCTCATGAACAGCCCGCGCCTGTACGCCACGTTTTTGTTGTGGATGCTGAGCGAGCTGTTTGAACAACTTCCCGAAGTGGGCGACCTGGAACAACCCAAACTGGTGTTTTTCTTTGACGAAGCGCACCTGCTGTTCAAAGACGCGCCCAGCGCCTTGATTGAGCGCATTGAGTTGGTGGTGCGTTTGGTGCGCAGCAAAGGCGTGGGCGTGTACTTCGTGACGCAGAACCCGTTGGACATTCCCGACAGCGTATTGGCGCAGCTCGGCAACCGCGTGCAACATGCCCTGCGCGCCTTCACGCCGCGTGATCAAAAAGCGGTGAAAGCAGCGGCCAGCACCATGCGCGCCAACCCCAAATTGGACGTGGAAGCCGCCATCACCGAACTGGCGGTGGGCGAAGCGCTGGTGAGCTTTTTGGACGCCAAAGGTCGCCCCAGCATCACCGAGCGTGTGTTCGTGATTCCCCCGGGCAGCCAGATCGGGCCCATCACGCCCGAGCAACGCAAAGCCCTGATCGCTGGGTCGTTGGTGGCGGGCGTTTACGAAAAACATGTCGACCGTGAATCGGCTTACGAGAAGCTCAAAGGCCGTGCCGCGGCCAGCACCGACGCGGCGCAAAGCACCGCCAGTCAAGCTCCCGCCACGTCTGCATCAAGCCCTGGAGCAACGGCATCGGCACCCGCACCCGCAATCACACCAGCCAGCGGCGGCGGTTTGTTGGGCAGCCTCAGCGGCGTGCTGTTTGGCACCACCGGCCCGCGCGGTGGGCAGCACGACGGCTTGGCTCAGTCCATGGCCCGGTCTGCTGTGCGCACCATGGGCAGCAGCGTCGGCCGCGAAATCATTCGCGGTGTGCTGGGCGGCTTGTTTGGCGGCGGGCGGCGTTGAGATTTTTTTGACGGGTCTTCACACCCCACAACCCCGCTCATCTTCCCGCTCATCTCAAGGCAACGCTGCCGCCTTCACATCAGGCCGCGTCAGCACCCGGGCCTGCGAACTCACGCTGCTGACGATGCCGTGCGTCACAAAGCTGTTTTGCGTGTCGGGCTCCAGCGCCGCGATCACCAAATTGGCCAGCGGTTGATCAAGCGGCACGTAGTAACTGCCGGCCGGGGCTTCGATGAAAGCGGTCGCCAATTCAACCTGAACTTTGGACACGCTGCCGCCGTCGGCGATGCTGCCGCGCACGTCCTGGCGCGCGCCCAACTCGCGTGCGATTTCTCGGTAGTTTTCGCCTTGCAGCATCGCGCGGGTGCCAAGCTGCACCACACGCACGCCCAAGCCGCGCAGGCGCATGACGGCATCGGTTTGATCGGCCGCCAACCAATAGCCACAAGGGCGCGCGCGGCTTTTCAAGGGACGCAGCACCAGGCTTGAAGCCCATTCCACACTGACGGTTTTGTCGGCACCGGTGACGGGGTCGAGCATGGTCAGCGCGTATTCACTGACGGTGGGGCCAGCTTCCACCACGGTGTCGCCTTGGCAGGCTTGCGCCGCCACATCACGGTCAACGTAGCTGCGTACTCTTTGGAGGTCGGCCGCCCGCTCGGCCGTGCTTTGCAGCACGCTGGTCATGGCGGTGACGTGGGTGTGCACGCGGCGACCCAAGTGCAATTTACCTATGCCCACGCCGCGCGTTTCTATCAAGATGCTGACGGCGTTTTTCAGGCCGTTGACGTTGCGCCCGGTGTCGGGTTGGGTGCCGCCCATAGAGATTTTTTTGTCGGCCAAATCGGTGCTGGTGGTGTAGTACCACTCAGAGGTGAGGCCTTGTTCGGCGAGGCTGGCAAGCAAGGGTTTGCGAAACCATTCTTCGGCGGCCTTGGTGATGAAGGGCTGCACGTTGGCCGCCATGGCGTATTGCACCAAGGCATCAAAGCGCTGCACGGTGCCAAACTTTTCCAAGTAGCGGCCGACCACCGTGTATTCGTGCGCATCCACCACCACCAACGGCCGGTAGTCGCGCATGAGTTGGGCTTGCGCTTGGGCTTCGGGGGTTTTCAGCAGCAGGTGGTCGCGGTTGGCGTCGATGCCGCTGGCGGTGACGCGTTGGCGCGATGAAGCACCGTCGGGGTTGGCGCGCGGCAGGATGATGACGTTGATGCGCTCGGTCAGGCCTTGCAGGCGACCCAAGGCCAGCTCTTGCGCCAGCACGATCAGCGCTTCGCTGCCGGCCGGCTCATCACCGTGTTGCTGGGCAATCAACAGCACCGTAGGACGGGCTGATGCAGCGATGGCCGCAGGCTTCAAATCAAACTCACGCGTGAACAACAGCGCTTGCAAAGGCTGACCCTTTTGCGAACTGCCCAATGGCAGCAAGCTCACCCGCGGCTGGCCGGTGGCGGGCACGGCGTCTTGAACCAAAGCAAACATCAAGGCTTGCAATTCAGAGTTGCTGGTGAAGCCGACATGGTTGGGCGCGAAGGCGGGAGTTCGGTAGCTGACTTTGGGTTCGCTGAAGCGCGCGGCGACGGCGGCGCTGTAGGGCGTACCGGTGGGCTCGACAGCTGAGGCAATGGCCGATTTCACGACCGGCGCGCTGGCTGACGGGGCTAATGGGGCTGGCGGGGCTGGCGCGGTCGCCGTTGCGGCGGGTTTGGCCGCGTCACGACCGCGCATGTCGTACACCGGCCCTGGGGTGCTGCACGCAGACAGCAAGCCCATCAGCGTCACGGCTGAACAAACCCCGCACCGACGCGGCGACGGCCTCAAAACTTCTGCATGGGCAAACATCTCAATCTCCAAAGTTCCGCCCATCAATATAGCCTCGCCGGTCGACGCCGACGTGAACAACGCAAGGCAAAATCAAACGCGATGTAAGTTATCCAATCACCAACCCAGGCCACCTATGTTCATACTCAAATGGTTGCTGATCGCCCTGGTGCTGCTGGTTCTGTTGGCGATGGCGGCCATCTTGGCGGGCCAGTTTGGCCTGCTCACGGGCAAGCCGCCCACCGACTTGGGCGTGCGCAACGGCCAACTCAAAGCGCCGTCCAACACCAACAACAGCGTGAGCAGCCAAGCTGCGCTGCACCCCAACAGCCCTATGCGCGCCAAGGCCGAGATTGCCGCGCTGGCCATGGTGGGCGACGCTGCCGCCACGATGGCGCGTTTGCAAACCGTGGTGGCGGCCATGCCCGGCGCGCACATCGTCAAGGCCGAGCCAACCTACCTTTACGCCCAATTCACCACGCGTTGGATGAAATACGTAGACGACGTGGAATTCAGCATCGATGAGCCCGCCAAACTGATCCAGGTGCGCTCGGCGTCGCGCTTGGGCGAGGAAGATTTGGGCGCCAACCGCGACCGGATTGAGGCAATCCGCTCTAAGTTGTCCAGCGCGCGCTGACTGGCCCTGGTTCATTCGGCGTCAGACCCGCAGCACTTCGCGCCCGGGGCCGACGTTTCGTCGCAAGCCGCTGGTCGCGGCGGGCAGGCGAACCCACAGTCCAGCCATCGCAACTCGCCGCCAGGCAAAGAAGGAGCCCTTCATGCTCACGATGATCATTTCAAGAACCCCCATTTGGGTTTGGGTGCTGTTGGCTGGGTTGGTGGCTTTGGGCTGGACGCAAACGCGCACGCGGCAAATAACTGTGGTGCGCGCCACCGTGTTGCCCATCGTGATGATGGCTTTGTCGCTGTTTGGTGTGTTGTCCACCTTTGGTGCCAACGCGCTGCCGCTGAGCACTTGGTTCGCCGCCTTGGTCGTGTCGGCCTTCGGTGCCAAGGCGCTGGGCGCGTGGCGCGGTGTCAGTTGGTCGGCAGCCACATCACGCTTTGAAGTGCCCGGAAGTTGGCTGCCCATGGCCATCATCTTGAGCATCTTCTTGGTCAAGTTTTATGTGGGCGTGAACGTGGCGATGCAGCCCGCGCTCAAGGTTGACGCTCAGTTTTCGATCATTGTTTGCCTGATCTACGGCGTGTTCAGCGGCTTGTTTTTGGCGCGCGGTCTGAACTTTTGGGCTCTGTTGAAAGTTGCCCCTCGCAACACTCTGGCACCGCGATGAACTCGACAACTTCCCAGGCCAACGTGCCCACCCTCAGCGCCTGGGCAGGCTTTCGGCGCAGTGCCATTTACATGACCTGTTTGTGCATCGCCATCGCCGTCATGTTGACCGTCATGGATCGCGGCGGCTTCAAAGGCAAGTTGATTTATTCGTTTTGCATCGGCATTTTTTGCTGGCTGATCATCGACGGCGGGCGTCATGCCGTGGCAGCGTTGATGAACCGGTTGCGCATCGCGAAGGGCAAAGCGGCTGACCAGCGCACCGGTTTTCCGGGATGGGGTTGGCTGATCGGCTTGGTGGTGCTGGGTATGGCCTTGGGGCCCGTTCTGGGCACCACCTTGGCCGACCACCTCACTGGCAACGGCCGCTTTGACCTCACCACGTGGGGCTCGCGCGGCGGCCAGGTCACGATGATCGTCACGATCTTGGCTTCGCTGGCGTCACTGGTGATCTTGTCGTCCTTAGAGCGCTTGTCGG
This sequence comes from Burkholderiales bacterium, assembly GCA_025358485.1. Taxonomy (GTDB): domain Bacteria; phylum Pseudomonadota; class Gammaproteobacteria; order Burkholderiales; family Burkholderiaceae_C; genus JANYJJ01. The sequence goes on from JANYJJ010000214.1 coordinate 10,732, forward strand.
CCGCCCGTGCGCAAGCCGAGGCCGCGCAACGTGCCGCCGCTGAAAACCAACTCAAGCTGTTGGAGTCGCAATTGGAGCCGCACATGCTGTTCAACACGCTGGCCAATTTGCGCGTGTTGATTGCGCTGGACCCGCCCAAAGCGCAGCTCATGCTCGACCAGTTGATTGGTTTTTTGCGCGGCACCTTGGGCGCCTCGCGTGTGTCAGCGCACGCACTCAGCGTGGAGTTTGCGCGGCTGGCCGATTACTTGGCGTTGCTGAAAGTGCGCATGGGGGACAGGCTGCAAGTGAGCTTTGATCTGCCCGCCGATTTGCAAGACGTGCCGATAGCGCCCTTGCTGCTTCAGCCTTTGGTGGAGAACTGCATCAAACACGGCCTGGAGCCGAATGTGGGCGGTGGGCGCATTGAAGTCAAGGCGCGGCTCGAAGGGCAGCAATTGGTGCTCACGGTGCGCGATACAGGCCGTGGTTTGTCAGACGCACCAAGCGACGGAACGCGCTTTGGCTTGCAACAAGTGCGCGACCGGCTGAACGCGCTGTACAGCGGCGCTGCGAGCTTCGAGCTGGTCAATGCTGCTGTGACCGCAACGGACAGCGAAGGCGGAACGCTCGCCACCATCCGCATGCCTTTGAAACCCAGCGCCACAAAAAAATCATGAACCCAAAACACACCGCATTGATCGCCGAAGACGAACCACTGCTCGCTGCCAACTTGCAAGCCGAGCTGGCGCGTTTGTGGCCTGAGTTGAGCATCGTGGCCAGCGTTGGCCACGGCGAAGCAGCGTTTCAGCAAGGCCTGAGCTTGCAACCCGACGTGATGTTTTTAGACATCCGCATGCCCGGCATGACCGGCCTGGAAGCCGCGCAGGCCTTGGCGGAAGACTGGCCTGATGAGGCAGCCGGCACAGCGCCCTTCCCGCTCATTGTGTTTGTGACGGCCTACGACCAATACGCGTTGCAAGCCTTCGAGCGCGCTGCGTTTGACTACGTGCTCAAGCCGGTGCAAACCGAACGCTTGGCGCAAACCTGCGGGCGTTTGCAGACGGCTTTGAAGGCCAGGTCGCAGCCCATTGCCGACGGTTCCGGAGCACCGGCTTTGGGGGCGGCCATCGACCAACTGCGCAGCTTGTTGGGCGGTCAAAGCGGTTTGGCCTTGCAACCCAAAGCCGCACCGCTGCGCGTGATTCAAGCCAGCGTCGGCGCGGCCATCCACATGGTGCCGGTTGACGAAGTGCTGTACTTTGAGGCCGCCGACAAATACGTGCGCGTGGTCACCGCCGAGCGCGAACACTTGATACGGCTGTCACTGCGCGAACTGCTGCCGCAGCTGGACACCGACCGCTTCTGGCAAATCCACCGAGGCACGGTGGTGCGCTCAGACGCCATCGCCAGCGCCCTGCGCGACGAGGCAGGCAAGGTCACGCTCACATTGCGCGGCCACAAAGACAAGTTGCCGGTGAGCCGCTTGTATGCGCATTTGTTCAAAGCGCTTTGACGACATGAATACTTCGGCTCAAATGACACGAACAGCCCAACTTGCCTTGCTAGTTTTGGCATGCCAAATGAGCGCGGCGCACGCGTTCACCGCCACGCACTACGAGCTCGATTTGCGCCCTGACTTCGAGGCCAAGGTTTTGCATGGCCGCGCCCACATCAAGCTGAAAGCCGACACCAACGTGAGCCGCGTCTTTGAGCTGACGTCGCCCACGCTGGAAATCACCGGCGCTCAATTGAACGGGCGCGAATTGGCCGTTGAAAAGTCAAACACCGGCTGGCGCATTGCATTGACCGAAGCCCAAGCCACCGCAGCCAACCTCGACGTGCACGTGGTCTACCGCGCCAAAGCCGCAGACGGCTTGGTCTTCGGCGCGAAGCATGTCTACACCGCGTTTCACACCTGCCAGTGGATGCCTTGTGTCGGAGACGACTTGAGCCGTGCCAGCGTGGCCATGAACTTGGAACTGCCGCAGGGCCATCGCTCTGTGGCCAGCGGTGAACCTGACGCTGCGACGGGCAAACGCACGCAGCGCTGGTCGCAAACATTGCCCTACCCGCTGTACACATTTGGTTTTTCAGCGGGCGTGTTCAACGAAGTTGCCGCGACCCCCAGCGACCCGCGCCTGCGCTACTTGGGCGTCAGCGACGATGACGCTGCACTGCGTGCCAAGTTCAAAGAAAGTGCGCAAGTGCTGGACTTCTTTGAGGCCAAAGCCGGTGTGCCCATGCCGCACAGCACCTACACCCAAGTGCTGCTGCCCGGCTCGGCGGCACAAGAGGCCAGCAGCTTTTCGCTGATCGGCAAACGCATGCTCGACCCGATTCTTGAGGACCCACAAGAAGACTGGGTCATCGCGCATGAAATGGCGCACCTGTGGTGGGGCAACCTCATCACCTGCGCCACATGGAGCGAGTTTTGGTTGAACGAAGGCATCACGGTGTTCATGACCGCCGCATGGAAGCAACACCGTTGGGGCGAGGCGGCCTATCAACACGAATTGGGCTTGGCGCGCCAGCGCTGGCAACGCGCGAAAGACGCCAACTTTGACAAACCACTGAGCTGGCCCGGCGACTACCCCAGCTTAGGAGTGAGGCGCGCCAACCAGTACAACAAGGGCGCCGTGTTCATGAGCGTGCTGCGCATTGAGATGGGCGAAGAGGCATTTTGGAACGGCCTGCGCCGCTACACCATCGCCAACGCGGGACGCGGCGTCACATCGCGCGATTTGCAATCGGCCATGCAGGCCAGCACTGAGCGCGATCTCAAGGGTCTGTTCGACGCTTGGGTGCATTGAATTTAAATTCGCGGAGGCCGCCTCAATCCGCCGCGAAGCTGTATGGCCCGCCGCGCTCCAGCGCTTTTTTGTAGGCGGGGCGAGCGTGGATTTTCTTCAAGAATTCCATCAGCTTGGGGCGGCTGGCGTTGAGCCCGGCGCGTTGTTGCGCGGCCTCCAGCGGGAAGCTCATTTGGATGTCGGCAGCGGTAAATTCAGGCCCCGCAAACCACTCGGTCTTCATCAACTCGGCTTCCATGAAATCAAGCTGGCGGTTCAAGTTGGGGTCGACAAAACTGGCAAGCACGCTGTTGGCAATCGCTTTGGCGATGGGCTTGGCAAAAAACGGCATCTTGGTGCTTTTGATGCGATCAAAAATCAACTTCATGAGCAGCGGCGGCATGGCCGTGCCCTCGGCAAAGTGCAGCCAGTAGGTGTACTGCCTGCGCTCGGCGGTGTGGGGTTGGGGAACCAGGCCGCCGTTGCCGTAACGCTCGACCAGGTAGTCGACGATGGCACCTGATTCGGCAACCGTGATGTCGCCTTCTGCGGTGTGATCGGTGATCACCGGCGACTTGCCCAAGGGATGAACACGCATCAGCTCAGGCGGTGCGAGCATGGTCACCGCGTCGCGCTGGTATTTCTTGATGTCGTACGCCAGGCCCAGCTCTTCCAGCAGCCAGAGCACGCGCTGCGAACGGGAATTGTTGAGGTGGTGAACGGTGATCATGGGCGGTATGTTGAGGGTGAATGCAAAGTCAATTGTGGTCTGCCTGAAATGCCTTGGCCCCCGCCGTGACCGGTGCCATCACCACGATGTGAGTGGGCTGCCGCTTCAGTGTTCTAGCATTCGGCACGTCTCATGCTCATGAAAATTCCATGGAACTCACCCCGCGCGAAAAAGACAAGCTGCTCATCTTCACCGCCGCTTTGCTGGCCGAACGGCGCAAAGCACGCGGCTTGAAGCTGAACTACCCGGAAGCCGTGGCCCTCATCAGTGCCGCCATCATGGAAGGCGCACGCGACGGCAAAACCGTGGCCGCATTGATGAGCGAAGGCAAAACCGTGCTCACCCGCGCTGACGTGATGGAAGGCGTGGCCGAGATGATCCCCGACATCCAAATGGAAGCCACCTTCCCAGACGGCACCAAGTTGGTGACCGTGCACCAACCTATCGTTTAGCTCAGTTTTTCAAAGGCAAACACATGAACGCAATCACCAAATTTTTGATGGTCGGCTCGCTGGCAGCGCCTGCAATCGCACTTGCCCACGACGGCCACGGCATGCCCAGCGCCATGCACTTTCACGCTTCAGACGGGTGGGGGTTTGCCATGTTGGCGGCGGTGGCGGTGGCTGTTTTCTTCATGGCCAAAAAGAAGAAATGACATGGTGCCTGGCGAACTCTTCACCGACGGCCCCGACCACATGCTCAACCCGGGCCGTCGCACGCTCACTGGTGTGGTGGTGGAAAACAGCGGCGACCGGCCGATTCAAGTCGGCTCGCACTATCACTTTGCGGAAACCAACCCGGCGCTGGTGTTTGACCGCAGCGCCGCGCGCGGCATGCGATTGAACATCGCCTCTGGCACCGCCGTTCGCTTTGAGCCAGGCCAACAGCGCACCGTGGAGTTGGTCGACTACGCAGGCGATCGCAAAGTGTTTGGCTTTCGCGGCGCGGTGCAGGGTGCGCTGTAAACAGAAATCAAAGCATAAAACCCAAAACACAAACTTGACCATGGCCACCATCCCCCGTCGCGCCTACGCCGAAATGTTCGGCCCCACCACCGGCGACCGCGTTCGCTTGGCCGACACCGGTCTCATCGTCGAAGTTGAACGTGACTTCACTTTGCAAGCCGGTGGTTACGGCGAGGAGGTGAAATTTGGCGGCGGCAAAACGATACGCGACGGCATGGGCCAAGGCCAGCGTTTGGCGGCCGAGGTGGCCGACACCGTCATCACCAACGCACTCATCATTGACCACTGGGGCATCGTCAAAGCCGACATCGGTTTGAAGAATGGCCTGATTGCAGGCATAGGCAAAGCGGGCAACCCGGATGTGCAATCGGGCGTGGACATCGTCATTGGCCCAGGCACTGAAATCATCGCCGGTGAAGGCAACATCGTCACCGCTGGCGGCATCGACAGCCACATCCACTTCATTTGCCCACAGCAAATTGAAGAAGCCTTGATGAGCGGCGTGACCACCATGCTCGGCGGCGGCACCGGCCCGGCCACTGGCACGTTTGCCACCACCTGCACGCCCGGCCCGTGGCACATTCATTCGATGTTGAAAGCGGCTGAGTCTTTCCCCATGAACTTGGGCTTCATGGGCAAGGGCAACGCCAGCTTGCCACGCCCTTTGGAAGAACAAATTGAAGCCGGTGCCTACGGTTTGAAGCTGCACGAAGACTGGGGCACCACGCCCGCAGCCATCGACAACTGCCTGAGCGTGGCCGACAAATTTGACGTGCAAGTCACCATCCACACCGACACGTTGAACGAGTCGGGCTTTTTGGAAAGCACGGTTGATGCGTTCAAAGGCCGCACCATCGCCACCTTCCACACCGAAGGCGCGGGCGGCGGCCACGCGCCCGACATCATTCGCGTGGCCAGCTTGCCCAATGTGCTGCCCAGCTCGACCAATCCCACCATGCCCTACACGGTGAACACGGTGGACGAGCACCTGGACATGCTGATGGTGTGCCACCACTTGGACGCAGGCATCGCCGAAGATTTGGCCTTTGCCGAAAGCCGCATCCGCCGCGAAACGATTGCGGCTGAAGACATCCTGCACGACATGGGTGTGTTTTCGATGATGTCCAGCGACAGCCAAGCCATGGGCCGCGTGGGCGAAGTCATCATCCGCACCTGGCAGGCCGCGCACAAAATGAAAATGCAGCGCGGCAGCTTGAGTGGTGGAAGCTCGGGCAGCGACACGTCGAATCACGACAATTTCCGCGTCAAACGCTACATCGCGAAGTACACGATCAACCCCGCCGTCACGCAGGGCATCAGCCACATCGTCGGTTCGGTGGAAGTGGGCAAGTTGGCTGATTTGGTGGTCTGGAAACCGGCCTTCTTTGGCGTGAAACCGTCACTCGTTTTGAAAGGCGGCATGATCGCCGCCGCCGCCATGGGCGACCCGAATGCGTCCATCCCGACACCGCAACCTGTGCACTACCGCCCGATGTTTGGTGCCTACGGCAGCGCCATGAACAGCACCTGCCTGACCTTCATGTCGCAGGCGTCAATTGACCTAGGCGTGCCCGCCAAACTGGGCTTGCAGCGCCGCACCGAGGCGGTGAAAAAAACGCGCAGCATAGGCAAAGCAGACATGGTTCACAACAGCGGCACGCCGCACATCGAGGTTGACCCACAAACCTACGAAGTCCGCGCCGACGGCGTGTTGCTGACCTGCGAACCCGCCACCAGCTTGCCGCTGGCGCAGAGGTATTTTTTGTTTTGAAAAAGTCGGGCGTCACATGGCTGGACTGTTGACGCTGCGCCGCAATCAAAAGGACGCCGCCGACGACCCGTGGTCTTCAGGAAGCTGACGGCGCTGGGCGGCAGGCCGCCGAGCGAAAATCGCTCCACTTCGGGTCGGGTTCTCGCCCTCAGGCACAGACTCCCGCGAGATGTTCTCAAACGGAACTTGCTCGAATGCGCTCGTCGCGTGCTTTTCTTCCCATTGCTGCCTTGTGATTCGAAATTCTTGCGCCAAGACCTCAACTAAGGATTCAGAGTGCCGAATACCCAAGTTGAAAGGCACGAGGCCACAGTATTCCAATAGCTTGCACGAAGGACGGTTGTGAGGGGAAGCACCACCAATCAAAGCCGAGACATTGCTGAGACTGAACGCTGCGTCAATGCAGGCTCGGGTCAGTTCAAGACTGAACCGTCCATTCCAAAATTTGTCACTGGTCCAAATGCCCATTTCTACGGTGTCGGGCTCAAGTGAAGAGGGTTGAAAACGATAGAGGGAAACCCACTCGCCGGTGGTTTTAAGAACAGCGGACATCGCGGCAAGTCGACCGCGGCGGGCCGCATCAACAGTTGTGTTGACGCGGTCTAGGACAAATGATTCGTTGGCAGGCTGTTCCCAGAGCAAATGTTTGTTGAACTCTGGGTTGCGAGTGGCTTGAAAGAGCGGCCAAGCATCTGAAAGTGCAAGAGGGCGAAGTGCAAGGCGTGCAGTGAAAACGCGCTCAAGTTGTTCAGTAAATGCCAGGTAATCAATCATGAGTTCAAAGTGAAAACGGAATGAATTTCGGGTCGTAATTACAAGCAAACCGATTTCGGAGTCCTTGAATATTGCGGGTCAACTAGAAGATTTTTCATGAAACTAATCGGAAGCGAACATGTTCCCTGCTGCCCATCACACGCTGATTGAAGCTGTTGACGCAAACGACCTTGCTGGCCTCATTGCAGATGCAGGCGAAGCAGTTGTTTACATTGATCAAAACTGGACAGTGCAGTTTTGCAATGATGTGTATTTGAACAATGTCGGGTTAGCAAGGCATGAAGTTCTCGGTCGAACACCATTTGAATTTCAGCCTCTGTTCAAGCGCTCAATTTTTTTCGAGCTTTTTGAGGTTTGTCGCTCAAAGCGCAAACCTCAGACTCGCATCGGATTTTCCACTGCTTTGAATCGTTGGTTGTTGATTCGAGTGTTCCCGGTAGGAGCTGGAACTTTGGCCATGGCGAACGACGCCTCTGAGAGCGTCGTAAAGCAGTACCAACTTGCGCAAAAAATCGTGATGGATGCGCTCACCGGTTTGGGCAACAAGCTGGCAATGGAGCAGCAGATAGAAACATTGGTCAAGCGTGGTGCCGCTTTTTCCGTCGTGCTCGTGGGGCTCGAACGCTTTAAAGAAGTCAATGATGCTCACGGTTACGCGACCGGTGATATGGCGTTGTTGGAAATTGTTTCCGCAGTACAGAGCGCCACCGTCGCAGGCGAAACGCTCTACCGATTCAGCGGCGATGAATTTGCAGTCGTCAGCGAAATCCAGGCTTCACAAACGTCAGACATTGCCGCACGCGGGCTTGCATTGACTACAGCCGTCACACGCCCAATCTCTTTGAACGACGCACGCATCGTTCTCGGCGCTTCCGCCGGAACCATAGATTGCCCACTCAACGGCGAAGAATTTGAAATCATCGTGAGACGCGTTGGTCTGGCGCTGCGCGATGCGAAGAAGACTGGCCGCAGCGCTGTGACCGCCTACAAGCCCGAAATGGAGCTGGCCACTCAGTTGCGCACTGAGCTGGAAGGTGAGCTGCGTCACGCTCTGGACGGAAATCAGTTCGTTTTGATGATCCAGCCCAAGGTGTCGTTGACCACGGGCAAAGTGGTCGGCGGCGAAGCGCTCATCCGCTGGGCGCATCCCAAGCGCGGCATGTTGGCACCGGGCGCATTTTTGAGCGTCGTCGAGGAAATCGGCGCCATGGTGCGGCTGGATCAATGGGTGTTGAAGCAAACGCTGCGGCACATTGCGGACTTGTCGGAAGTTGGTCACAGCGTCCCGTTGAGCATGAATTTGTCGGTGGATTCACTGAACGACATGTATCTGGCCGACCGCATCGCCAAAGCATTGTCAGATGCCAAAGTCAACCCTGGTTTGCTGGAAGTTGAAATTCCAGAAGGCGCGTTGATGCACGACGTGAAGGTGAGCTCCAAGGTCTTGAACGAGCTGCACGCCATGGGCGTGACCATCAGCATTGACGACTTCGGCACCGGCTATTCGTCGTTCGCCTACTTGGCGCGGTTCCCGGTGAAAGTGCTGAAGATAGACCGGTCTTTCATCAAAGACATGCACTTGGGCGAAGCCAACAAAAAGATCGTGCGCGGCATGATTCGACTGGCGCATTCGCTGTCGTTGGAGGTGATTGCCGAGGGCGCAGAAACCGAAGCCCAACTGACGCAGTTAAAGCGCATGAAGTGCGATTCGGTTCAGGGTTACGTGATGGCCAAACCCATGCCGTTCAAGGACTTTGTGGGCTTCGCGGAGCGCAGCTTTGAAGTCAGCACCCGGCCGAGCGCGTTCACTATTTGAAGGCCTCCAGATTCCTAGCGCCGACTCAATTTTCAGCAGGGTCGAACAGCATCAGGTGATCTGCCAACAAGCGCACGCCTATGCTTTCACCCACCGCGTGGTTGTGATGCGATGGCACCAAGGCCAGCAGTTTGCTGCCGCCGCGCAGGCGCAAGGTGTACAAAAATTCGGCCCCTAAAAACGCTCGGCTCAACACGGTGGCTTGCACCGGGCTGGCATCGTCATGGATCACATCGTCTGGACGCAGCAGCACGTCCACCGTGCTGCCGACGATGCAAACCTGCTTGCCGCCCGAGGCTTCTGCGCCTGACAGCCGCAGCAGTTCAGGAGAACTGACGCTGCCAAATTCACCGTCGGCCAGGGCCAAGCGGTGCGGCGACAACACCGTGCCGCGCACAAAAACACCTTGGCCCACAAAGTCGGCCACGAAGCGGTTGGCGGGCTGGTGGTAGAGCTGGTAAGCGCTGTCGAGTTGCTGCAGGCGGCCGTCTTTCATGACCGCGATTTCGTCGGCCATGGCGAATGCCTCGTGCTGGTCATGCGTCACGAACATGGCCGTGGTGTTGCTAGCTTTCAGCAAGCTGCGCACTTCCAAAGCCAATTGCTCGCGCAGTTCCAAATCGAGGTTGGAAAAAGGTTCGTCCAGCAGCAGCAAGCGCGGCTCGGGGGCCAGCGCGCGTGCCAACGCCACACGCTGTTGTTGGCCACCCGACAGCTCGTGCGGGTAACGATGCGCCACGCTGTCGAGGTTGACGGTGTCTAACAAAGCACGTGCACGCTGCATGTCGCACCCGCGGCGCGCCGTGCCGAAAGCGACGTTGTCCAAGACGCTGAGGTGCGGAAACAAGGCATGGTCTTGAAACACCATGCCGACGCGGCGCTGCTCGGCGGGCACATGCAAGCCACGGCTGCTGACCAAGTCGCCGCCGATGCGAATTTCACCGCCATGCAAAGGCTCAAAGCCCGCGATGCAGCGCAGCACCGAGGTTTTGCCACAGCCTGACGGGCCCAGCAAACAGCAAATGCTGCCGTGCTGCACGTTCAAGCTGAAGTCAACCACGGTGTCGCGCGGGCCGTGGCGGTGGTGCAAGTGGCTCAGGCTGAGCAGAGGCTTGACCGCAGTCAAATCGACTGAAAGAGGCGACATGGACATGGGGAAATGCGGAGGCTTGACCAAATATTTGATCTCGCACCTTACACTCTTTACGAATGACTCTCATTCACAAACCATGAATCCCGGCGCTGTCGAGCACCCTGGCGCGCTGAACGAAGCGCGCGGATCGCAAGGCGCACAGTCCCGTCAACGCATCGGCAGTTTGAGTGTGCTGGCCGTGGTTCTGGCCGCGCTGCTGGCCTTGCCAGTGCTGTCCGTGGGCAGCAACGTGTTGCAGGGTGGAACCCATGGCACCCTTGGCACCCGCAGCACGTGGGCGCATTTGCTGTCTACCGTGCTGCCCGATTACATCGTCACCACGCTGTGGCTGTGCGCGGGTGTGGCGCTGTTGACCACGCTGTTGGGCGTGGGCACTGCGTGGCTGGTGACGCACTTTGACTTTCCACTGCGCCGTGCTTTTGATTGGATGTTGGTGCTGCCGCTGGCCATGCCGGCTTACGTGATGGCCTACGCCTACACCGACTTGCTGCAATTTGTGGGGCCTGTGCAAGCCACCCTGCGCGAGTTGACGGGTTGGACGCGCGCCGACTACCGCTTCCCTGAAGTGCGATCCACGGGCGGTGCCATGTGGACGTTGAGCTTGGTGCTGTATCCCTACGTTTACTTGCTCACCCGCACCGCGTTTTTGGAGCGCGGCGGCGCGCTGTTAGAGGCTGCGCGTGCCATGGGTTTGGGACCATGGCAACGCCTGTGGCGCGTCAGCTTGCCGATGGCGCGCCCAGCCATCGCAGCCGGTGTGGCGCTGGCTTTGATGGAGACCTTGGCCGACTACGGCGTGGTGTCGTACTTCGCGGTGCAAACCTTCACCACCGGCATCTACCGCGCTTGGTTTTCTTTGGGCGACCGCGTGGCCGCCGCGCAATTGGCGATGTGCCTGCTGGGCTTCGTGCTGCTGTTGCTGGCGCTGGAACGGCAGTCGCGCGGCGCGGCGCGCTTTCACGGCAGCGGCCTGCGCGCTCAGCCGCAGCGCGGTGTGCCGCTGACTGGCTGGCGTGCGGCTGCCGCAGTGTCGTTTTGCGCGCTGCCCGTGTTGCTGGGCTTTGTTTTGCCGTGCGCTTTGTTGATGCGCTGGGCGCTCACAGTCGGTGATGCGCAATTTGGCCTTCGCTTCATCGAGCTGGCACGTCACAGCGTGACTGTGGCCAGCCTGACCGCGGCGCTGGCTGTGACGGTGGCTGTGTTGGTGGCCTATGCGCGCCGCCTCGACCCGCGCCCGCTGACGCGCTGGGCCCACGTCGCCGTGGGTTGCGGCTACGCCCTGCCCGGCTCGGTGATCGCGGTGGGCGTGTTGATTCCATTGGCGCAATTCGACAATGCACTGGCGCTGTGGTTGAAAGCGCAGTTCGGTTGGAACGTCGGGTTGATGTTGACTGGCAGCCTTGCCGCGCTGGTGTTTGCCTGCGTGGTTCGGTTTTCCAGTGCGGCGCTGCAAACCACAGACGCTGCCCTGCACCGCATTACGCCGCACATGGACGACGCGGCGCGCAGCCTGGGTTTGAGCGCCTCACGCAGCCTGCGCCGGGTTCACTTGCCGCTGCTGCGGCGCAGCTTGTTGACAGCGGGGTTGCTGGTGTTCATCGACACCATGAAAGAGCTGCCCGCCACCTTGGTGATGCGGCCCTTCAACTTCGACACCTTGGCCACGCAGGCCTACACCTTGGCGTCGGACGAGAGGCTGGCCGAAGCGTCCACCGCATCACTGGCCATCGTGGCGGTGGGTTTGTTGCCGCTGATTATTTTGTGCCGCCAAATTGCGCGCGAAGGCTTCAAGCCGCGCGCCTGAAACGTCACAGCAGTCGGTTCAACGCCAGCCCGCGCGGTCAAACACTTTTTGCGCAGTGGTGGTTTGCGGGGCCCACTTTTCCACGGCCAAATCATCGGCCTTGAACGCACCCAATTTGTCGAGCGCCGGGTTTTTGGTGACGGCTGTTTTCACGACTGGCCACTCGTTGTTGCCGTCGGCAAAGTAAGCCTGCGCCGAGTCGCTGGCCAGGTACTCCAAAAACTTCACCGCGTTGGCGCGGTTGGGTGCGGTTTTGATCACACCCGCACCCGACACATTCACGTGCGTGCCCGAAGTCTTTTGGTTGGGCCACACCACTGTCAACGCGGCCATGTCTTTGATGTCAGCAGGCAGCGTAGAGCGCATCAACCGCGCCACGTAGTACGTGTTCGCCAGCGTGACGCCACATTCACCAGCGGCGACGGCGCGCAACTGGTCGGTGTCGCCGCCTTTGGGTGTGCGCGCAAAGTTGGCGACCACGCCTTTGGCCCAAGCCTCTACGGCGGCCTCGCCGTTGTGGGCAATCAGCGCCGCGCCCAAAGACAGGTTGTAAGGGTGCGAGCCCGAGCGCACGCAGATTTGGCCTTTCAAGCGCGGGTTGCTCAGATCTTCACAAGTTGACACCCACTGCCCATTCACCGCGGCGGTGTTGTAAACAATAACGCGAGCGCGCGTTGAAAACGCCGCCCAGTTGGCAGTGCGCAAGCTGGCGGGCACGCGGTCTTGGATCAGTTTGGAGTTCATGGGCTGGAACAGATTCGCCTTGTCGGCCAACTCCAATCGCGAGGCATCGACAGTGATCAACACATCGGCAGGGCTGCTGGCACCTTCGTTTTTGATGCGCTCCAGCAGCTCGTCTTCTTTGCCGTCAAGCCGGTTGATCTTGATGCCGGTTTGCGCCGTGAAGTTGGCGCTCATGGCTTCGTCGGTTTGGTAGTGACGGGCTGAGTAAATGTTGACGACTTGCGGTGAAGTTGTCTGCGCCTGAACGCTTGCCGATGCCATGAAATGGATGGCCACGACGGCGGCTGAAAGTGAAATTCTGTTCATGAAAAGTCCTTTGCTGAAAGCCGCGATGCGGCGATGAACTTAATCTTAACCGGAACTATTCGCATTTAGATCAACGCCCACCATGAGCCGCGTGTTGATTCATGCCAGACTCGCCGGACACGTAATCTTGAGGTCATCGCGACTTCACCGCAAACCCAACACACACGCCATGCAAACCGTCAACAAACTCCTGCCCCAAGGCCACGGCCTGAGCCCTGTGCTGCTGAAACGTGCCGCTGCTGTGGTGCTTGACTGGGACACGCGGCAAAAAAGCCGCTTCGACACTGAAGACTCGCAAGGCCGCCACTTGGGCGTGTTTTTGCCGCGCGGCACGGTGCTGCGCGGCGGTGATGTGCTGGTGACGGAAGACGGCTCGTTGGTAAAAGTGATCGCCACGCCACAACCCGTGATGGTGGTGCGCCACTGTGGAAAAGATGGCAGCCCGCACGACTTGCTGCGCGCGGCTTATCACTTGGGCAATCGGCATGTGCAGTTGGAATTGCAAGCTGACGCCTTGCTGCTGGAGCCCGACCATGTGTTGGCCGCGATGCTGCGGCAAATGCACTTGGTGGTAACCGATGAGTTGGCGCCGTTTGAGCCCGAGGCGGGGGCTTATGCGCAGGGCCAAGCGCATGCTCAAGGGCACGAACATACACACGATCACGATCACAAACATGAACACGGCCACGCTCCAGCGCAGCGGAAAACCATTCCGATTGCCGTGGCTACACCCGCCGCTGCACCCACGACCGCACCAGCGCCTCACGTTCACGGCCCCGGTTGCGGTCACCACCATTGATGGCGCGGGTTCGGGACGGCAGAGGGGCGAAGCCGCAAACGAAACCGCAAGTGAAACCGCAAGCGAGATCGCAAGCCAAGCCGCTCAGCGCGAGCGCCTTGCTGCAACTGATGCAGTTGGCGTCACCCGCCTTGCCGGTGGGCGGCTTCAGCTACTCCGAGGCCCTGGAAGCCGCAGTGGACGCGGGCATCGTCAGCGACGAGCCGTCGGCGCAGACTTGGCTGTTGGGTCAACTCCATTTGAGCTTGAGCCGCAGCGATTTGGCCGTGGTCAACAAAGCTTTCGGTGCCTGGCAGCGTGGCGATTTTGAACACATTGCCGAATTGAATGCGTGGGTCACCACCACGCGCGAAACCAGCGAGCTGCGTCAGCAAACCGAGCAAATGGGCCGCTCGCTGGGCGCGTGGATGAAGAACCGCGCTCAGTCTGCAAACCAGGGTGAGGCGCACGCTGCAGCCATGGCCTGCTTGACGCAACTCACTCCCGCGCCCACGTGGTCGGTGGCCTTTGCGCTGGCCGCATTCGACACCGGCGCGCCTTGCCGCGAAGCACTGCTGAGTTTTGCCTTCGGTTGGGCAGAAAACATGATGCAAGCCGCGCTGAAATCAGTGCCTCTGGGCCAAAGCGCAGGCCAACGCATTTTGGCCGCGCTGAGCGCCGACATCCCTGCGGCAGTTGACAACGCCATGCGTTTGAAGGACAACGAACGCGTGGCCTTCACGCCGATGTTGGCCATACTTTCGGCGCAACACGAAACGCAATACTCGCGTCTTTTCAGATCTTGAGTTCACGCTCAGCTCCCGCCCCTTTCGCCCCTTCCACACCTTTCATGCCTTTCACAACCTACACACCATGACCGCTTTGCACAGCATCAAAAACCGCAGCAAAAAACTGCCGCCTTTGCGCGTGGGCGTGGGCGGCCCGGTCGGCTCGGGCAAAACCACATTGGTTGAAATGCTATGCAAAACCATGCGCACGCAGTACGACTTGGTGGTGGTCACGAACGACATTTACACCAAGGAAGACCAGCGCTTGCTGACGGTCGCGGGTGCGCTGGAAGCCGAGCGCATCATGGGCGTGGAAACAGGCGGTTGCCCACACACCGCCATCCGCGAAGACGCTTCCATCAACCTGGAAGCAGTCGACCGAATGTTGGAAAAATTCCCCGACGCCGACATCGTCTTCATCGAGTCGGGCGGCGACAACTTGGCGGCCACGTTCAGCCCGGAACTCAGTGACCTGACCCTCTACGTCATCGACGTGGCAGCAGGTGAAAAAATCCCGCGCAAAGGCGGCCCCGGCATCACCAAGAGCGACCTTTTCGTCATCAACAAAACCGACCTCGCGCCTTATGTGGGAGCCGACTTGAAGGTGATGCAAGCCGACACGACGCGCATGCGCACCACGGCGCAAGGCGTGAAGCCGTTTGTGATGACCAACCTCAAAACCCGTGCAGGTTTGGACGAGGTGATTGCTTTCATTGAAACCAAAGGCTTGTTGAAAGCAGTTTGAGCTTCAAGCTCAATTTCAAGCTCAATTTCAAGAGATTGCGCGCCGCCGCAGCCGCGCTGACGTGTCTGAAGCGGCCGCTTGCAAGGCCGCCACAAACGCGTCTCGCAGCGGATTCATGGTGCGCAAATGGGGCATCACCAAGCCCACGTGAAACGGGATCGACACTGCCAATGCGCGGATGTGCAAGTCAGGCCCGGCCAACTCCAAAGCGGTGAGTGGATTGACAATAGTCACGCCCAAGCCTTGTCGCACCAGCGAACACACCGTCATGCTGCTGGTGGCCTCGATGCCCAACTGGCGCGGCACTTGGTGCGCATCGAACATCGCATCAATAAGCTGGCGGTAAGGGTCGGACGGGGCCAAGCTGATGAAGCGCTCGTCTGCAAAGTCTTTCGGTCGCAACACGCGCTTGGCCACCAAAGCATGGCCACTGGGCAGCACGGCCACTTCGTCGGCTTGCAGCAAAGCTGTGAGCGTCGTGCCGGGTGGTGCGACCAGGCGCTCAATCAAGCCCACATCAAAGCGCTGCTCGGTGAGCGACTGTTCTAGTTGCGGCGACTCTTGCGGCGTGAGCGTCACATTGACCTGTGCTTGCTGGCGCGCAAAGCGGCGCACCGCGTCGGGCAGCAGCGCATGCGCCAGCGCGGGCAAGCACGTCACGCTGAGTCGCGCGTGGGCAAACTGGCGCAGGCTGACGGCGGTGGCGGCAATGCGTTCCAAGCCAATGTAGCTGCGCTGCACTTCTTCCAACAGCGCCAAGGCCCGCGCCGTGGGCTGCAAGCGGCCGCGCACGCGGTCAAACAACTGCAAACCCAAAACTTGCTCCAACCGCGCCAGCTCACGGCTCACCGTGGGCTGCGACGTGCCCAAGGCATCCGCTGCGCGCGTGACATGGCCGCTGACCATGACGGCGCGAAAGACTTCAATTTGACGGTGAGTGAGCTGCATGCGCAAAGCATATCGATTTTGAATTGGCTTTGAACGAAATTAGCATTGCCTGAATAATTCTGAACAGGCACCATGACTGCCATGAACCCTTTCAAAGACTCCATCCTGCGCGACTTGGCCCAACGCCACGGCACCCCGCTGTGGGTGTACGACGCCGCCACCATGCGCGCACGCATCGCTTCACTGAAAGCGTTTGACGTGATCCGCTATGCGCAAAAAGCCAACTCGAATGTGCACTTGCTGCGCCTCATGCGTGAGCAGGGCGTGAAGGTGGACGCCGTGTCGCTGGGCGAAATCGAACGCGCTGTGATGGCTGGCTTCCAGGTCGATGACATCGTCTTCACCGCCGATTTGTTTGACCACGCCACGCTGGCCCGCGTGGTGCAAGACGGCATCACCGTGAACGCGGGTTCGGTGGACATGCTCGGCCAGCTTGGCGAGGCAAGTCAGCGCGCAGGCCAAACCGGCCACAAAGTCTGGCTTCGCATCAACCCAGGTTTTGGCCACGGTCACAGCAACAAAACCAACACCGGCGGCGAGCACAGCAAGCACGGCATTTGGCACACCGATGTCGATGCTGCCCTGGCCGAGATTGACCGCCACGGCGTGCATTTGGCGGGCCTGCACATGCACATTGGCTCGGGCGTGGACTACCAACATTTGCAAGACGTTTGCGGTGCCATGGTCGACTTGGCGCGCAAAGTGAACCTGCCTCTCGAAGCCATTTCGGCTGGTGGCGGTTTGTCAATTGCCTACCAAGCTGGTGAGCCTGAAATTGACACGGCGCACTACTTCAACTTGTGGGACGCCACACGAAAAATCATCGAAAAAAATCAAGCCAGCCCACTGACTTTGGAAATAGAACCCGGGCGCTATTTGGTGGCGGAATCAGGCGTCCTGCTGGGTGAAGTGCGCGCGCAAAAGCACCAAGGCAAAAATCACTTTGTGTTGGTGGACGCAGGCTTTAATGATTTGATGCGCCCTTCGATGTACGGCAGCCACCATGGCATCAGCGTGCTGAGCGCATCGGGCGCTGGGCCGTCAGCGGCGACCTCACCCAGCGTGGTTGCCGGGCCGCTGTGCGAGTCGGGCGACGTGTTCACACAAGGCGAAGGTGGCGTGGTTTTGACGCGTGAATTGCCCGCCGCCAAGGTCGGTGACTGGCTGGTGTTTCACGACACCGGCGCTTACGGCGCGGCCATGTCATCGAACTACAACACGCGCCCACTCATCGCCGAAGTGCTGGTGGACGGCAGTAGCAGCCGCTTAATACGCCGACGCCAATCGACGGCGGAATTGTTGGGGTTGGAGGACTGCTGACGCCCATACGCCTGTACGCCTACAACCCAATAGCGCAGCCTTCGTTGCAGACGCGCCTTTTAGAATTGAGTGATGAGCACAACGAGCCTGGCGGCGCGACCCCTGCTGCGTGACATCGGGCCCGGTTTGATGCTTGCCGTCTTGGGTGCAGTAGCCTTCTCAGGCAAAGCCATCATCGTGAAATTGGCCTACCGGCACGGCGTGGACGCCGTCACGCTCATCATGTTGCGCATGCTGTTTGCGCTGCCGCTGTTTGTGGCGCTGGCGTGGTGGACAGGGCGCGGCAAGGCGGCCCTCACGCAGCGCGATTTGTTGGCGGTGTTGGGCTTGGGTTTTTGCGGCTACTACCTCGCCAGCTTTTTGGACTTTGCGGGCCTGCAATACATCAGCGCCAGCTTGGAACGCCTGATTCTTTACCTCAACCCAACCTTGGTGTTGTTGTTGGGGGTGATGGTGTTTGGCAAGACAGTCACGCGCCGTCAAGTGCTTGCGCTGGCCGTGAGCTACTCCGGTGTGATGGTGGTGTTTGCGCACGAGGTGAGCTTGGTCGGCCCGCACACCGCGTTGGGTGCGGCGTTGGTGTTGGGCAGCGCGCTGAGCTACGCGGTTTATTTGTCGTACAGCGGCCAAGAAGTGAAGCGCTTGGGTGCCTTGCGCTTGGCCGGATGGGCCACCAGCGTGGCTTGCGTTTTGTGCATCTTGCAGTTTGTCGTGCTGCGGCCCATGTCGGCCTTGAGCGTTGCGCCTGAAGTCATCGCCTTGTCGCTCATCAACGCCACGTTGTGTACTTTTGCTCCGGTGCTGATGGTGATGATGGCCATTGAACGCATCGGTGCCACGCTCACGGCGCAGACCGGCCTCATCGGCCCGCTGTCCACCATCCTGATGGGCGTGTTCATTTTGGGCGAGCCCTTCACCGTTTGGATCGCAGCCGGCACGCTGCTTGTGTTGACCGGCGTTTGGTTGTTGGCCAAATGGCGTTGAAAGTGGCACGCGTCCCATGACTGCTAGCTTAGAAGACATCACCCCAACCCCCATCCCAACCGCAACCCTCCCCAGCAAAACGCGAGGGAGAAAACCGAGATCACCATGAACCTGCACATCCAAAACAAATGGGCCCTCGTCTGCGCGGCAAGCAAGGGCTTGGGCAAAGGCTGCGCGGCGGCGCTGGTGGCCGAAGGCGTGAACGTGGTGATCACGGCGCGCGGCGCAGAAGCTCTGGAAGCAACAGCTGCGGCGCTGCGAAAAATCCCCGGTGCTGGTGAGGTTCGAGCGGTGGCGGGCGACATCACCACTGCCGAGGGTCGCGTGGCGGCGCTTGCGGCTTGTCCGCAAATTGACATCCTCGTCAACAACGCGGGCGGCCCACCGCCCGGCGACTTCCGTCAATGGGACCGCGACATTTGGATGAAAGCCATAGACGCCAACATGCTGACGCCGATAGAGCTCATCAAGGCCGTGGTTGACGACATGGCCGCGCGCGGATATGGGCGCATCGTCAACATCACCTCAGGCGCGGTGAAAGCGCCCATCGATGTGCTGGGCTTGAGCAACGGTGCACGCAGCGGCCTGACGGGTTTTGTGGCGGGCTTGGCGCGCAGCTCTATTGCAGCGCACGGTGTGACCATCAACGGTTTGTTGCCCGGCGCGTTTGACACTGAACGCCTGCAAACCACGCTGCGCGCAGGCGCCGTGAAAGCAGGCCGCGATCCTGAGACCGCCATCGCCGCGCGGCAAGCCAGCATTCCGGCGCGCCGCTTTGGCAGCGCCGACGAGTTTGGCGCGATGTGTGCTTTTTTATGCAGCGTGCAAGCGGGCTACATCACGGGCCAAAACGTGCTGATGGACGGTGGGAGTTACCCGGGCACGTTTTGAGCGCTGAATGCGCATCGTTGATTCAACATCAACGTGCATCGTTGGCTCACCATCAACGAGAGTCGTTGAGCTTCCAGTCGTAGTCCAAAAAACTCACCGAAAAATCTTTGGCTTTGATGCGCTCGCGATCTGCGGGCGCGTCGGTCAATTGAAAGGCATACTTGGCAGCAAAGGCGGGGAGTGAGGCGATGCCTTTGTGGCCCTGCTTGAAGTCTCCGCCGTACCAATCAAAAATTTTGCTGACTTCCAGTTTGCCGCTGGTGGCGTTGAAGCGGTTGCGGCTGCGGTCGGACATGAAGCGCAGCGCTTGCTCTTCGAGCTGCGCTTCCAAGCGCTCGGGTACGAAGGCTTCTTCGCGCAGCATGGGGCAACCCACGCTGGCGCAATTGACCGCGAAGTGGATGCGCGGGTCGTCGAAGCGGCCTTTGGCGCGCAGGGTGTCGTGCTCGATGTCGTCGAGCGTCATGGTGGTGCCCAGCAGCGCAATGTTTTTAATGCCCCACGGTTTGGTGAGCAAGCCGCCCAAGTCACGAATGGATTCGAGCTTGGGGTACTTGGTCAGGATCAACTCAACGGTGAAGGCGTTGTAGGCGTTGATCAAAAACGCCATTTGCTGTGGCTTGGTGTAGCCGTCGAAAGTGCTCGCGCTGACGGCCGAGAGTTGCGCGAGGTAGGCTTTGAGCGCAGGGTGATCGGCCTGCATACCGGCGTAGCGGACTTGAGATGCTTTGCCACCGTCCAGCAGCACAACGTGCTTCTTCAACAAGCTGGTCCAAGCGGCATGGCTGTGGTCGAAGCTTTGGGCTTGGGCGGGCAACGAGAACGCGAAGGACGTCGCAGCGAGTGCGGTCATTGCCAGCAAGTGGCGTCGATTGATGCTGTCGAGTCGGAGTTTCATGGCTGACCTTCTGGGTTGAGGTGTGGCGGTTCGACAAGCGCATTGCGTAAGAGTTCTGCTCGCTGCGCTGCGTCAAGCCGGTCGAGGCCTTGAACACACCTTCAAGAACGTCAAAACCTTGAACACACCTTCAAGAACGTCAAAACCTTGA